>CP079699.1:1609202-1931043 GCA_021383565.1 Levilactobacillus brevis
CGAACCCCAAAAAGATGACGCTCAGCACAGTTGCCGAACGCCATCTTTTTTTATCATCTCTATTCAAATCAACTGCATCAACAGATGAACCTGCCCACTGATAAACGCGTGGGTCCCCGCCGGCAATTCCTGCCGATTACGGATGAGTAGTTCATCAAAGATAACCTTTTGGAAAGTCGCCATGATGGCCATTGCCAGCTGATGCGTCCGCTCCTTGGTAATTTCCGCCGAGGTAATCTCGAACAAACTATCCGCCACCAGCTGTTGTACGCTCTCAAAGGATTGCACCAACCACGCCGACTGCTCATCCGACAGCATGGCCCGGTTGCGAATTGTAATAATAAATTCCTGGTAACCGATACCGTCACCCAAGAGTTGCCACATCTTTTCAAATAGGCCCACGACGTCCTGTTCAATGGTCTCTCTGGTCCAACCAACCGTCATATTCTTAGCAATCCGAACACGGTCATCGACGCCTTCTCTGACGATGGTATCCAGCAATTGCCGTTTGCCTTTAGGAAAGTAGTAATACAACAGACCTTCCGCAATACCCGCCCGGTCGTTAATCTCCCGGGTCGTCGTCTCCGTATAGCCTTTCTGCGTAAATAGTTCCCGACTGACCGCAATAATTTTTTGCCGCTGCTGGTCACTTTTTTTCGTCATAGTTCCGTCGCTCCACTCAAGATATTTGCCTTTAATTATACCGTTTTTCTGGTCTCCCGGGTAACGGGCATCCGTTCACCCCGCCAGCCTGCGATGTCACCAGGCTCAAACTGATACGTCAACGGCTTACCGTAGGCTTGTTCGTAAGCGGCCTTCTTCTGTTGATAATCCGTCGCCATCATGGCTCGGCTGTTATCCCGCACAGATTTCTGCGGATCGGGAAAGATCGGCTTTAAAACGTGCATGACGTAGCTGACCTGATCGAATTCAGCATTGTCCACGTGGGGCAGATCGCGAATTTCCACGAAACACGACAGGATAGGCACCTGAAATTTAGCTGCATAGTAGTAGGCGCCCCGCTTGACTGGTCGTGGCTTGCGGTAGTTAAACCACATCTCCTGTTCCGGATAAATCAAAACGTACTGCTGCTGGGCGAGCGCGTTCTGAATGAACTTGGGAAAAATTCGCCCAGCATACTCCTTGTCATCACTGATCGGAATCGTATCGTAATAATTCATCAGGTAGCCGATGAACCCGCCCATCTCGAGATTGGTATCTCGACTCACAATGTACAGCCGCTTCTTACTGGTCCGCTGCACCATCCGCCGCACGACCGTGTTATCTAGCGGATTAAAATGGTTGCTGGTAATGATTGCCCCGCCAGTAATCCCTTGGAGATTATCCAGTCCCTCGAAGCGCGTACGGCGGTTGAAGTAACGCGTGGCCAGTCCGGCAACCTGTCGGGAAACCTGATTATTGACGCGGTACGTGAGCGTTCCATTGCGGCGCAGGTAGCGGCGGAGAACCGCCTGCTGTTGAGCTTTTGTGAACGTGGGGTCATTCACCTCAACCTTAGCATTGAGATTGCCGGTTAAGGCGTCGTGTTCAATATTTTCAACAACTTTTTCCTTCATCCCACCAATAATCATGTTAGATCAACTCCATTTCTTTTCTGATTTGTCGCACACCAGTCTGAGGAGCGTTCGCATAGTGCGCCAACGTCTTTAGCAATCGGCGCTCAGCCAGGCGATCCTGAGCACGATCCGCAGCGGAAAAGGCCCGTTGCATCGCCAGAATTTCTGCGTAGTACGGCGAATTAACCGCATCGGCCCAAAAGTATTGGGCATTCTGAGCATTGGGATTGTGCCACGGTTTACTAAACAAGGTATAGTGCACAATCTTAGGTACCACTTTCCTTGAGCTAAGGGTCGGCATGACATTCCAACAACGGTCTAAATACAGGACCCGCCCCCGACACAACTCGTTCAAATAATCCTGATCTGGTGCCATAAAATCCGGGTGATTGGTCGTTAAGACGTGCACAAATTTTTCACTAAACCTCTCAAGACGCATTTGCTTGAGATTCAACAGCAGTACGCCCGAATTGAAATACTGGTCGATCGGCAACTGTAATCGTCGTTCAACGTAACGCCGGCTCTGAGGGTGCTCGATGGCAAAGTTCTCCCGCACGGCCCCCACCAGATGTTGGCCCAGATCAATAGTAAACAATGCCGCAAGATCCGTCGTTACCACTAAGTCTGCATCGAGATAGATGGCCTGGTCATACTGCGGAAACATCTTGGCGATAAAGAGGCGATAGTAAATTGCGAAAGAGAACTGCGCCCACGGTAACGCACGAGATTCTCCCGCCAACTGATGAATGAAACGTTCGTCAATCCGGACAAACCGAATGGTAACCGTAGCCGTGGCCATTTTTCCCAATCGTTCACGATTCTCTGAGCTAAGTGCTTCAGACAAAATGATCAATTCATAACTTTGGTGCGGGTCGGCATGCGCCGTAATCGACGCAATGGTGACTGACAGAAACGGTGCATAGGCATCATTAATGGCTAAGAAAATAGGTATCGGTTTCGTCATCATTATCCCCTCCTAATCGGCTTAATTCCGGGCAATCTCTCTTCTAAACTGCTGTATATCATGACGATCCTTTTCCGAAAAGGTCTTCAAGGTGGCTAGCAAGCCCTTCTCAGCCGCCGTATCTTTGGCCTGATCCGAAGCTGTAAAGGTCCGTTGGATGGCCTTAATTTCCGCAAAATACGGGGATTGTGCTGCGTAGTCCCAGAAGTACTGACCATTCTGGGCATCCGCATAGTGCCACGGCTTGCCAAAAAGACTGAAATGCAGGAGCTTCGGCGCCACCACCCGCGACTGCTGGGTTGGCATGACGTTCCACGCCCGGTCGATGTGAACCACGCGATTGCGGCACAATTCGTTGAGGTAATCCTGGTCCGGAGCGATGAATTCTACGTGGTAAGTCGTGAGTAGCCGGGTAAAGGTCTCACTGAAGTTTTCCGCACGCATCTGCTTAAGGTTCAGGACCATCATGCCGGAGTTAAAGTAATCGGCAATCGGCAACTGCAGGTGGTGCTCCACGTACCGAACGCTCTGGGGATTATCGGCGGCAAACGTATCCTGTACAGCGCCGACCAGATTAGTTCCAAGGTCGGTCTGGAATAGCTCCGCTAAATCCGTGGTGGCCACAACATCGGCATCGAGATAAATCGCCTTATCGTATTGGGGAAACATCGCCGCGATGAAGAGTCGGTAGTAAATGGTCAGGGTGAACATATCCCCCCGGAGTTTCATGTGCTCGCCAGCTAACTGCTTCAATAGGTTCTCGTTGACCGTGACAAATTGAATCGATACATTCGTCGTTGCCAACTGGCCCAGTCGTTCACGATTCTCCGCATTCAGGTCCTCGTACAGAACAATCAGCTCATACTTTTTCTGCGGGTCAGCGTGCGCGACAATCGAAGTCAGCGCAACGGAAAGAAACGGGGCATAGGCATCATTGATTGAAAAGAAAACAGGAATTGTTTGGGTCATAATGGTCTCCTCCTTACAAGGTCACAATTAATTTTTGGTAGGCAGCTAATAGGTCGTCGTATTCATGAAGTTTCAATTTGCGATGAACATCATCGACTTGCCATGGCTTAACAGTTAACGTGTGGAGCCACGGAAATAACCGGAAGCTGGTCGTGAAATGTTGAAAGACGGTGTTGGCCTTTAATCGTCGCTGCTCGTTGTAACGCCGCGGTAGCAGTCGCTTTCGGGTTACCAAGTTGTTCAGCGCGGATTGATCGGGCATGAACATTTCCTTGGTCCGGCACAATTCTCGACTCCGAGCAAAGAGTCCTGTGCGGCGAATCTCTCGTAAATTCAGTAGGAGTACCCCTGAATTCAGGTAGTCAAAGTGTTCCCAATCCTGGTGGAAGAACCACCGGCCATAATGGTCGAGCACGCCTGCTAACTCAATGTTCGTCACGTCTTGGTGATAGAATGACTGGCAATTCAAGCGACAAATCACATCGGTATCCAGATACAAGAGTTTATCTGGCAATTCCGGCACCTGGTCGGCGTATAGGCGTAGCATGCAACACGGCGTAAAGATTGTGTCGCGGTTGGCCGTTGGTGGATTGGTAGTAACCAACGCGGTCACGTCGATTCGAATGACCTGATTAGCCGGATTAGTCTGCTTAACAAGGTCATCCAGCTCCGCGGTCGTTCGCGCGGATAACGGGTAAAATCGTTGGGTGTCACTTTGCATGGAAGCCGTTAAAATATAGATATTGAGTGGCTCTCGGACTTGCTTACGTAACGACAGAATCGAAATCAACAATCCCGATTTCATTCGACTGTCGCCACAGTAAAGAATATTCATCCTTCATCCCTCCTCATAAGTTACATATTGAACGTCACTGGTCGCCGCGCGCTTGGCCATCTGCGCCTGAATCCGCTGCTGCAGCACACGTTGCTGTTGTTTGGGCGATAAACTGGTGTCTGGTAGAAACGGCCCATCTAGATAAACGACGAGTCGCGGCCGCCGGTGCCAACGCTTACGGTAAGTCACCGTCACACAGTAGGCTGGGACCTGAGCCGCCACGGGAAAGTGAAACGCACCCGGATTGAACGACCGAATTCCCGTGTAGTATGGCCAAACGTGCTCTTCGGGATAAATCATCACCCAGTCCCCCGCCTTCAATTTGGCAACGACCGCGCGATTGAATCGTCCCAACTGATGCAGTGTCTGCGGGGTCGGCAACGCCCCTCCCCGATCGATTACCGGCCCAATAACTGGAATACCAAGATTGGCTGGACTGGCGAGAAAATTCACCGTGTGATGATTGCCCAGATAATAAGGAATGAGGACATCTCCCGTTGGCTGTGTATGATTCCCATAGAGAACGAATCCTTGCTGACCCGCTGCTTTGAGGCGCCAAGCATTTTTAAACGTGATTGCCCGCCCCCACCGGCAATAGAAGTAACTGATGGTCTTGGCGGTTGCCCGGACCAAACGTCGTTGCCAACTTTTCCCAGCCGGTCGCCACTCATAGTTGGTGGGTAACTGCCAATCCTGATGACGACTCGTCACAAAATCATCGTGAAAACTACGATAGACTCGTGTTCTCATGGCAATCCCTCCTTCTCTCTCAAAAATTAAGTGAGTGCTCAATTACCAACTTCAATATAGCACATCTTTTTAAGAATGCAAGCCCCTTTTTCGCAAAAGAAGTGTTTGGAAAAAATCTGCGTCGTAAATTTAGATAGCCGAAATGGCCGCCATAGGACAACCTGTTCGGTCGCGGCTAGCTTCGTTCCAGTCCGGGGCATCATCGTGTGAACCGGGATTTTCCGTAAAAAAAAGTGGTCACCGCCATCGTGACCACTCGCTTAATCATTATTCTTATGAGGCGTAATAGACTTCGCCGGGGAACCGGTGATCCTTCATCTGCTTGGCCACGTGCTTAGAGGGGTAATAATGTTGGATGACCCAGAGGCCCCCACCACCCGCTTCGCTCATCACCCGGAGCTTCTGCCCGCGGTAGTACTTGTTGGCGACCTTGTAGTAGGTGCCATCACCAGCCGACTGGTTCCAGCCCCGCAGGTCAATCCAACTGGCGTGCCGCGCCCGAAGCTTCAGGCCAACCACCCACTTAGGATGCCGGACAACCTGATCGGCATCGGCGCTCATCGGACGTTGATGTAACTTCAAGGTGCTCGCGTAACGCTGATTGTTGTCATAACCGACCGTCCGCCATTTCTTCGCGGTGAAGGACACCCGGTCATACTTTCCCTGTCCGTCGTAGTGGTACCAGGTTCCCCGCAATCGTTTCGGATAGGCCGTCAGCGTGCGCTGCGCCTTGGCGTGAGCCGTCGTGGGAACCGCCACTTGGGTTGCGCCACCGAAGATTAACCCCGCCAGTAGCGCCAATAACCATACTTGCTTTTTCATCAATAAAACTCCTTCCCAGGAATATGATGTCTGTGTTCTCGGTACGCAAACAGTATACACCAGATGCCCCCTAAACGACCGTATAAAAAAATAAATAATGGCCCCCATGATGAGGGGCCATTATTTTGGTTGACCGCTCAACCTGGTAATTTAACCCAGCTGAAGAGTCGTCGTAAAAGCGTCAGTGACCGCCGAAATGACAAGGTTCCCAGGATCAGAAACGCCGGCAAATATTGGATGAGATACCGGCTCCGGCCACCTTCAAATATCAGTAAGAACATGAATGCCCCGACAATAGTGAGCCGCAAGACCTGCGTGAATTTATGCTGATCACTCCAGCCAAAGAAAATCATCAACAACCAGATAATCCACCAAGCTTGAGCCAAGTAGCGAAAATCTCCCAGCCGTGTCCCATACAAGTAGACGAATTCACGTAATCCCCGGGCAACCCCCGTCCCCTGGGGCTTCGTACCGTGTAGAATGAAATGACCTTCTTTAATCCAAGCAAAGGACCCATCTGCGCTGTTATTGCGCTGCTTCTTGACGAGAAAGGCCAAATAACCCCAGAATCCCCGTTGTTTCAGTCGTTTCAGATACATTTTCTTCGACCAATCGGACCGGGCCTGTTTCGTCGGCAGTTGAGCCATCTTCAACGCATCCTTAGCATTATAGCCCCCGTCGCCGGAGATTCCCATGCTCATGAAATGGACCGCGGGAATCGATCGCGCCGTATTAATCCGAATATACGTCTGCGTCGCCAGCACGTGATTGCCGGCCATGTAGACCCCGCCACCGACACCACCGCTTATTAGGAGTAGCGCCACCACGAGCAATCCGTGACGCCGGGTGAGCCGTTGCCAATACTCCCGTCGAATCAGCTGAAGGCTTTCCACTAAAACGATAGCAATCAACGCCACGATCGCCGAGGGCTTCATGAAGTAAGCCGCGGCGACGTTCAATCCCAATCCAGCCGCGGCCACCAACTTGAGTGCCCAGTGGCAGTGGCTGTAGCTCATCACGCAGTAGCAAAAGACATAGGCCGAAACAAACGGCAAAACCCACGCATCGGTGTAGGGCACGATGATCATGGGAAATAGCGCCAGCCAACCAGCGTGGACATACAGGGCCGTGGGCACCTTTCGTCGGTCAATCACCGCCACACTTAAGATGTTAAAAATGGCCGACAGATCCGTCAAGACTAACGTTACGCCATCGAAAAAGAGCCAGGAAGTCGTCCGAAAAGTCTGCGCTAACGCGTGTTGAACCAGTAAGATGGGTAAGTTGTTGGCATTTTGGCTAAAGTAAGACATCGTGTTGATGGCCTTAGGATTGTGCAACGCCTGATGGATGGCGTCCACATCGAAGCCAATCGCTGGATGGACACACATCACGAAGAGAATTTGCCAAGCCACGACTGCAATCAGTAAGAGCGTGGCCGTCGTCGCCTGATGTTGCACGAACAGCCATTTAAAGCCGTGGGCCACACGTGGATAGGTAAAGCCCACCAACACTACCGCAATTGCAACAATCAGGGCAAGCGCCGTCACAATTGTGGTGCCCGAGCCCGTCTGCGCGTTATCGCCCAGAACGAGATTGGCCGAAGTTATGGCGAAGTAAGTGGTCAGCCCAAAGAAAAAGTAGAATATTCCCCGAATGAATCGGTTACCATAATTAAATAACTGATGATCCATGGCTTCCTCCTAACGTTTCTCCTTTTGCATAGAACCACGGGCGGTCACGAATTCCACTCGCTCCCCTTCTTCTGTCGCAAATAATGGGCGTCTTTGCCCACCACGTGCTTAGCCGCTCGCGCTTCGGCCGCGAAGGTACTCGTGTTCCAGACACCAGGAAGCGACATGGAATTAATCACACCCACTAGCCGAATCCACGAGACGAAGAAGTTGTACAGTGGCAACGACCAGACGACCCAGCGAATATTGCGATAGAATCGTAACTCGTCTGGAAAACGTAGCAAAAGGCGCTCAACGCTGACGTAATTGACCAGCGAGACAAAGACATACAGCAGATAGATTACTACGTAGGAGAGGCCTAAAACCACCGGTGAGTACCGGAAGAACAGCAGCACAACGCTGGCAAACATCCAGATCATTTTGGGAAAGACGAAGGTGTGGTCAATCATCATGCGGCGCACCAAAAAATTGTTGAAGAAATTGCCCAACGTGGCGTGCTGGTGCATGTATTCCTTAGAAACTTCCAGCTCACCGCGCATCTACCGCTGTCGTTGCTTATAGAGTTGTTCCAGACTAGCGAGTGGCTCAATGTAGAAGATGGCATTGGCACACAGCATGACCTTCTGCTTCAGCCGTTGCCGTACCTGAAAGGTCATATCGGTATCCTCGCCCACCGTGTCCGTATTGTACATAAACGTATCGACCAACGTGGACTTACGAAACGCCGAGAAGGCACCGGACATGGTAAATAGCTCGTTCTTATTGGACTCGATCGTTCGACCGGAAAGGAAGGCCTGCGCGTACTCAAAGTATTCCGTCTTTTGGAGAAACCGTAGCCACCGGCTCTTGGTGCGTTTGATTTGAGATCGCTGGGTTAAAATGGTCCCCGTCAGCGCGGCAAGGTCGATGTCATTTTCGAATTGTAGCACCATATTCATCAGGGCATGCTTCTCCAGCACCCCGTCACTATCAATATTGATGACATAGGTCCCGATACACTGATAAATAGCCCCGTTCAACGCCTTGGCCTTTCCCTGCGCCGTCCGCATCAACTGCATGTTCAAATTAAAATGGTTCTGTGCCCGGGCGTAGGCACCAAAGCTATCATCGGTACTCTGGTTGTCCGCCAGCACAATCTGCATGTTACGGTTCGGATAGGTGGAATCGTTAATCGACTGTAGGCAGGCAAAAAGAGTCGCCTCGGAGTTGTAGACCGGCACGATAATGGAGATAAAGGGGAGCTTCGCCGGTGCTTCTAGCTGCTTCAGGTGCTTGCTCTGCCGTAACAATCGCATGGCCGAAATTAACGACGGAATAATTTCCACCACAATGGGGATCAGTGCCCAGGTAATCCAGAATCCCATCTGGGCCAAGGTTAAATCAATGAAATATCTCACGAATGATTACCTCTCGAAAAATGTCGTTTAAAATTCGTATAGAGACTCTGCGATAGCTGGGAATACGTAAACACGTTGTAATACAGCATGATGACTAACACGTAAAAGACGATCCGTCCCAGCAAGGTGTGGGCCATGAAGTACCAATCGGCCCCGCCAAAATAAACCAACGAGACCACTAACATCAACCGAATCACGTTGGCAAGATAGATCCACAGCGCCCCCATCACCAGGTAGAAGAGTTTGGCTTGCCGACTATAGGTTGGAAAGAAGGCCAGTAGCCCCACGAAGGCGGTGGTTTCGATAATGCCCGAACACTCGTAGTCAATTGACATCGTCACGGGGTTCGTGCCATTGCCAATATAGACGATACCGTATTTTACAAAGACCCGACACCAGTGCGTCAGATCTCCCAGCGCCGACACGCCATTAATCACCAGATGGGTCATGAACCACACCCAGTACGGGTTGCCCAACGCAATGAGGATAAAGAACAGGCCAACACTTCCCGCAATGAAATAATACGCGGAAAGGTGGGCCCGTTTTAAGACTGAAATCACGTAGAGCCACCCCATTATCCCGAATAACAGGTAGCTATTCATTAAGCCTTCCTCTGCTTTTTAGCCTTGGCTCGTGTCCGGGTAAACGTTACGACACTGCCTAAGGCGATAATCAATCCGACACCAGCCAGAACGACCGGTCCCGTAGAACCACCGGTAGCCGTTAAAGTTTGTGACCCTAAATTATCGTTCTTCATGGTAATGGTCTGCGACCCGCCAGCGACCTTGAGCTCACTTAGCGGAATCTTGGCTTCCATGATGTCGTTATGACCGTTAGCCGTCTTGAAGCGGTGAACCTTCATTGTGGCTTGACTCAGGTCGCCACTCCCACTGACGTCACTGTTCCAAGCGTTGACAGTCCCATCGACCGTAGCGCCATCCGTCAAGTTACCATTGGCTTTAAACGTCACGTAGAACGTCTTACTGCCAATCTTCAACACGTATCCCGACGGTTGTAAGGTACTGTACCCACCACCGTGTTCCGGTGACATGTTCAGGTAGAAATAAATATTGTTGTCATCGGCCAATAAGGATGCCTTCTTGATGTTGTAATCATCCCAATCTTCCTTGACCGTGGTCATGGGTTTATCGGACCAATCATCAAAGTTGCCATCAATACTGATGTCATATTTATTCGTCGTTGACCCATTATTGGCCGCATGGGCAGTCGTCAAACCGCCCCACAGCATCACACCCATTAAGACTGTCATTACGAACATGACTCTTCGCACATTCATTCCTCCTCAACTTTATCACGTCGGCCTAAACCGCGACTTTCGTCATTTGTGCCGGTATTTTGGACGCAAAATCGTTTAATCTATCGGTTAGTCCCCTAGTCGCCTTCATTGTAGTCACTTTTCAATCGAATTTCTACTGATTTTCCATCATAACCGCTGAAGTGTGAAAAAGCCAGAACATTTTTCAATTTAATCAAGGCGTCAGTCAGCTAGACGGCTTAATTATCGCCTGACAACCGGTTGCTCGCCGGGTCAATTCTCAGGCTACTCGCTGTCGACGCCGCGTCACCTTGACCACACCGATCACGGCAATGCCAAAACCGGCCGCTACCAGGAGCACACCGCCCGTACTGCCGCCGGTCGTCGTCAACGTTTTACCGTCAAAGGCGCTATCGGTGCTGGTCAGCGAAATGTTCTGACTAGCCGTCGTTACCACACCTAATCCGGCTAAGGGCACCCGTAGTTCGATAATTTCGTAATTACCGTGGCTATCCTTGGGCCGTGAAATCATGGCCTGCGCTCCACTTATGACCTGACCATTGGCGCTGACGGTCACGGCCTTGGTCTTGCCAGCACCCAATCCCTGGGCCTTGCCTAAGGTCAGGGTAAACGACTTGTCACCCACTTTGAGTGTGTAGCTGGCGGGCAACCAAACGGCGCCATGTTTACTGTCATTCGGATTCGTATTCAGGTAAAAGTAAGCTGCACTGTCATCGGCCACTAGAGAAGCCTGTTCGTCATCCCCCAACGTGGTCAGCGGCTTATCGTGCCAATCACTGAAGTCACCATCGATGCTGATATTTAGTTGACTGCTCGCCGTCGTGGCGGCCTGTGCGGTCGTCGCTGTGGCGCCCAAGCCAATAAGACCCAGACAAGTTAAAGCTATCCAAAATATTCGGTGCATTCGCAAACTCCTCCAATCGCAACTGCCAGACAGATCGTACATGAACGCAATCATTTTGACCGCGTTATAGTTGTCTTCAGCATACACCGTTATCCTCGCGAAAATACCCCCTACTCGGTCAATCTGTGCAATCTTTTAAGTTAGCTTTAAGCTTCAATCGAGAAACAAAAAGACAGGCTCAATTCGGGTCTGTCTTCGCTAAAATGCTATTGCGGTTGTTCCTGATCACTATAATACTGCGGGGCTGGCGCTGTCACCGGATGGGCGGCCAGCCATGCCACAATCTGACGGCCAAGATTCTCCCCCATGGGTGCGGAGGCCGCAATCTGAGCCTTGGTAATCTGATTCACGTGAATGCCGGCCGTAATCGTACAGCTACCGGGTAACACGGGTTGAACCACCTTGGCGATCCGTTCACCGACAAAATTATCCTTATGGAAACGACCATCGTGACTGGGGTACTTGGTGGTTTGCATCGCGGTATCCTTGGTTAACGTTGTGACGTCGCCGATATGCGGATTGCTGCCCCCGGTGACCACGATCAACAAATCCTTGCCAATCACGGTCACGTCTGCGGCAATCGTGTAGTTTTCCTGTGTCACTGTGAACTTTGGCACGCTAATCGCCCTCCCAACGTTTGGCCGCCTCTTCGTGAATACCGAAGGCGTCGAGCACCTTCATGGTCTGATGGTCGACCAGATCTTGAATGGTCTGGGGATGATTGTAGAAGGCGGGAATGGGCGGAATGATCTGGGCACCGAGCTTGGCTAATTTGGTCAAATTCTCCAAGTGAATCACACTTAGTGGCGTCTCGCGGGGCACGATGACTAGCTTTCGCTGCTCCTTAATCGTCACGTCCGCGGCCCGGGCTACCAGATTATCCCCGAAGCCGTACGCAATGCTAGCCACCGTCTTCATGCTGGCCGGGACGATGACCATCCCCGTGTTTAAAAACGACCCACTTGCAATCGCGGCACCTTGGTCACGGTCGCTATAGACCACGTCGGCGAGGGCTTTAATCTGATCCAACGTATACGTCGTCTCCAGTGCCAAATTCTTCTTAGCCCACGCACTCATCACCAAGTGGGTCTCAACGTCCGGTTGTGCCCGAAGTTTCTTTAATAGGTCAATCGCATAAATCGTCCCGGACGCCCCGGTCACCCCAATCACAATCTTCTTCATCCACCATCAGTCCTTTACTTCAAATATTTCTGCCAATCGGGGACCTTCATAAACTGGGCCCGAACGAATTGGTCCTTCATGTCAAACGGTACCGTCCCGTCAATGACTAACTTCGACGACATCCCCCGCGTTCGAATCGACTTGGGGTCATAACCCGGTCGCTCGGAGGGGTCCAACGGATGATTACGCATGCCCGGCAAGACCATCAAGTCTTGATCGGCCTGGAATCGCGTGTTAACCGTCCACATGACGTCGTTCATATCGAAAATATCCACATCTTCATCCACTAAAATGACCGTCTTTAATTCCTTGAAGGCCGAAAACGCCAGTAAAGCGGCCTGGCGCTGAATCCCCTCGTCAGCCTCATCTTCCTTGTGAATCTGCATGATGGTCATGAGCTTACCTCCACCAGCTGGCGGATTGTAGACGTTTAATACCTTGCCGGGAATGGCCCGGTTAGTCAGCTCTAGAATGCTAGCCTCGGTCGGAATACCGGCCATGCTGACGTGTTCTTCGGAGGGGCCGATGACACTTTGCATGATCGGATGTTTGCGGTGCGTGACGGCCGTAACCTTGATGACCTGCACCGCTGGATTGGCATCGCCATCGTAACCGGGGAATTCAGGCATGGCCTTGCCGGTATGGGTGTTGATATCTTCCTGCATCCGTTGGTTAGGCATAATGTAGCCCTCCAGGGTAAATTCGGAACGGGCAATCGCCTTTTCATCGACGGTGATCGCTGGTGTCAGGCCCACGGCTTCCTGGCGAATCGCACCGGCAACGCCCAACTCGTTGTAGCCCAATGGCGTGGTCGGCGGCTCGAAGGTACAACCGATGGTAATGGCGGGGTCCAACCCAATGTTAATCGTCACGGGCATTGGTTCGTTGGCCGCTTCGTATTCCTTGGCGAAAGCGCCGATGTGCCGGCCACCAGGCATGATGTAGATCCCCAGCGTGTCCTTGTCCTCCAGCACCATCCGGTGAATCGTGACGTCACTCATGGTCTTGGCCTTGTTGGAGCCTAAGACCACGCCCACAGTGATGTACGGACCGGCATCCTCGGGTGTATTGGTCGGGGCCGCCACCAATTTACGAATATCAAAGTCCGGATCGGTGGCCTTGTGCACGACCTCGTGAGCCGGCGCATCATCGACCATCTCCGGCGGCACGGGATGCTCCACGGCATCGTTTAGGAACTGTCCCAGCGTTTGATAGTCGTGGTGAAACATCATCCCCACGCGTTTTCGACTGGCCATCAAGCCCATCAAAACCCGTGTGCCCGGGAAACCCTTAACGTTGTTAAACATCATGGCCGGGCCTTCCTGAGTCGGTCGCTCAACCGTTCCACCGGCACCAATATAGCGGTAAACCCCCGCTAATTCGGCGTCTGGATCGATTGCCACATCGGTTGCGTGATATTGGCCGGGTTGCGTTTTAAGCTCGGCCAGTACCTTACGCAAATCATAAGGTTCATTTGCCATCAGATTACCTCCTGTCAGTTATTTACACGGATAACCTTAGTCTATAAACCGCTTGCAAACAAATCCAGTTTCGACTAACGTTATGCTTAATAGGAATAATAGCTCGTTTACGACTTCTCAGAAAGGTTGATGTTCACGTGACCCTCGACGACTTTTATAGTTTCATCGTGCTGTATCAGATGCGCAACGTCTCGGACGCCGCGGTCGACTTGCACATTACGCAGTCCGCGCTGTCCAAACGCCTGCGGAACATGCAGCAGGAACTCGGAACGCAGCTCATCTCGACCCGCAATAAGCGCCAGCTCACCATCACGGAGAGTGGTGAAGTCTTCTTTCGTTATGCGCAGACCATCACGGCACAATATGCCCTCCTACGCACGGAGTTGCAAGACTACCGGGTGTTACGCCGCGGCACCCTGCGTATCGGTAGTGTCCCCGTCATGGCCCAGTATGGCCTCACCCAGAAGATGAGTCGCTTCATGCACGATTACCCGCAGATCAACATTCATTTGGACGAACTACAGGGGGCCGACCTCCTCAAAGCCTTACAGAACCAGGAACTCGACCTCGGCATTTTGCGCGACGTCCAGAGTCAGCAACTCAACAAGTCGCAATTTGACGCGATTAACTTGGATACCGATGAGTTGCGTGTCGTCTTGGCTGCCGATCACCCGCTGGCTCAGCAAGACAGCATCGCAATGGCCGATCTGCAAGACAGCGAGGTGGTCACACTCAATCCGGGTTCCGGCGTCTACGAAAAGATGGGCCATCGCTTTCAACAGGCGGGCTTCACGCCGAATATTCGTTTTACCACGCCCCACATCGAGACACTATTGGGGATGATCGCTCATACGCAACGGGTCACCTTCCTGTTTGCCAAGGCGGCCGCTCCTTTCCTAACGGCAGCGTACGTCACACGGCCTTTCACGCAACCACTGGTCAGCCACCTACAGCTGGTCTACCCACGGGGCGCCTTAAGTCCGGCAGCCCAACGTTTTGTGGGCTACTTAAAATGACCCCCTACTTATAACTAATGTTTTTTTCGGTCATTTGGTTGCACGTCCGACCCCACCTTAGGAGGAACTTAAGAAATGACCTATTTATTGCTTTTACGCGGTATTAACGGCGGCACCTATCACCAAGTGAAAATGGCGACATTACGGGACTGGTTGACGGCAGCCGGCTTCACGCAGGTTGTCTCGTACGCCAATAGCGGTAATCTTATCTTGGACGGTCCCGACAATCAGGCGGTCTGTACCCAACGTGTGGCCGATGTCCTGGCCACTAACGTCGACTTTCCACTTAACTTTGGGTTGTTCCCCGCGACCACCCTCTGCCGGGAGTTTCAGCAGGCACCTGCTTGGTGGGATGGAACGGGCCAGCACCAACACCTCTGCCTGTTCAAGCTCACTAACTATCGTGAGCAGGTGACGTGGCTCCGTGACCGGCTCACAACGCTTGACCATATTGTAACGACGCCCCACCTGATCTTCTGGACGGTCGACGCTGTGGGTAATTTTCAGCATTCGGCGTATGGTCAGGTCTTCGGTACGCCCTTTTACCAGCAAACCAGCGCGCGGAGCTACCGAACCACGCGGAAGCTAGCCCAACTTTTGCAAGAACGGCTAGACCACCCGTGCTATAATCGAGAAGATGATTTATGACTTTTAACCCTTAACTTTTTGGAGGTCACACATGATTAGAAATGTCGTCCACGACCCCACCCAACTTAGCTTCAAGGCCCAGCCCGCCACTAAGCTGGATGCCCCGGTCGTCACGGATTTATTAGACACACTCAAGGCCAACAGCGAAAACTGTGTGGGCATGGCTGCCAATATGATTGGCATTAATAAGCGGATTATCGTAGTCGATATGGGCGTGATGCCCGTCGCCATGATTAACCCGCAGATTACGAAAAAGGCTGGACCCTTTCAGACCCAGGAAGGCTGCTTATCGCTCACCGGCGAGCGGCCAACCCAGCGGTACCGGACCATTGACGTGGACTTTCTCAACCAAAGTTTCCAACGGCAACACCAGACGTTTACTGGCTTTGTGGCGCAGATTATTCAGCATGAAGTCGACCATTGCGATGGTATTGTCATTTAGACGGGAGGCCTGTTTGTCATGACGGAAGAGGAAAAAATGTTAGCGGGAAAGCTCTACGATCCATCCGATCCTAAGCTCCAAGAACGGCTCCACTACGCGCATCGCTTGTCACAGGAATATAACATGACCTTCGATGATGAAACTGAGAAGCGCGAGGAAATCTTGACCAAATTGGTGCCGGATCATGCGACGGGCACCTACCTTCAAGGCCCAATTTTCTTTGACTACGGCAGCTACACGCATCTGGGAAAACACTTCTACGCCAACGCCAACTTCACCGTTCTGGATTGCGGCTACGTTACAATCGGTGACAACACGTGGTTTGGCCCTAACGTGACGTTGGTTACCCCCATGCACCCGCTACGGTATCAGGAACGCAATCTCCACCCCCACGCCGACGGGTCGTTATTTGATATCGAATACGATAAGCCCATCACGATTGGCGATAACTGCTGGTTTGGCAGCAACGTTACGGTCATTGGTGGTGTGACCATTGGCTCCGGCTGCGTGATTGGCGCTGGCTCCGTGGTCACCCGCGATATTCCAGCTCATTCGCTAGCCGTCGGTAAACCCTGCCGTGTCGTTCGCGAGATTACGGAAGCGGACTCGATTCAGTACAAGACGGATATTCAACCATAACGACGCAAAAGCACACGCGACATCCCGATAAGTCGGGACATCACGTGTGCTATTTTTATTTATTTTTCCACCACAGCCGATAACTCCCCCACCCAATCAGGGCGAGATTAAACAGCATCAGCAAACCCCACAACCAGAGGTAATCCGTCAGTAACGGCGAGTGCTGGGTGTGGAACAGATCAGCTGTCATGCCCAACACGACGACTGCGTTAACGATGAGGCCGGCGCGCTTGGCCCATAGGCGCTTGGCAAAGGCCGTTGCAACGACAACGACGAGTACCAAGGCCACGCCGACCACATCGGGATTGTGCCAACTAAAGTCCAACCCCAGACTGGTCGTTGAAGAAGGCTCCAGGGACATGACTAATAAAAAATACAGGCTGCCCAGCCCGCTCAACAGGGGCACATAACCGTAGAGTCTTTGCATGATCATCGCCTCTCTTCATCTCTCACCTCGTACTTTAGGCGATTGCGTGGGAAAAGTAAATGGATATGCTGGGGTTGCGATGGTGAGCAGCGTTTTTAGACACCTTACTCTAGTTAAACTCAAACACTAACCTCAAGCTCACGACAACTGAATTCCCATCAATAGCAAGACTTGCTTACACATTGACTTAACACTAGATATTCGCCGCGTCAGCGTATTGCCGCTAATTTGACTGTCCTGAGGAACCTCCTGCATTTCCTTTTGGATAGTCTTTTTGAGCGCGTCCAAATCCAATTGATGATTATCCAAAAGGGCTTCCAGGACAACTCTTGAGGAGGGATGAGCGGCCATTGCTTGTAACAATATGTCATTCTTATTGGCTGTACTTGCCGAATTGAGCGCCTTCCCCTCACTGGTGACGACAATTCCAGTCTGTGGCAGTTTGTCAACAAAACCAAAATAGCCGAGCCAGTTCAAATAATAATTATATTGGCGACTATCGTACTTAAACGTATCCACAAAGGCTTCCGGACCACTTCTCGGCGTTTGTTCTTCATTCACCAAAACATTTTCCGAAGAACCACTTAAAAAGTCGAGATAATCCAACGCAATCTGCAAGTTATTGGCTTGCAGAAAGCTCACGGTCTTGCCATTCGAATAAATCGGATACTGCGTGAGCACCTCAGTCTGCTTGATTAATGCCCTAGCGCGTCTAGTCGCCTCATCGCTATTATACTTGGCCTTATCCGCTGCCGTTTCAATTGAAAACACATTGTGCGGATCATCAGATAACCTAAATTTATACTGGCGATGAATCTTTATTGAGTTCATATTCTTCAGATCGGTGAAGCGATAAACCGTGAAGATATAGACATCTTTCGTCTTCACAAAATAACACACGTAAGTATCTTTTTTTTCATGTAACCGCTGCATGGTCTGCTCGATTAGCAATCGCGGAATAAACAGCTGACGAATGTTAAAGTCCTTGGGAAACTTCATCTTACTCTCAACGACTAGCACCGTTTCATTGGACTCGTAAACGCCGTCAATTTCCGCTTGCCAAGTATGGATGCTCAAGGGGATCGGGACAGCCTTATTCACCACATTATCGATGTTAAACGCGACGTTGTGCACATTATTTTTACCACTTAGGGTAGCAATGACTTCACGATTATGGCTGTTTAAATCATGAAAAATATAAGTCAGCATCTTCGTAATCTCTGCCACCGTCTGTGCGTTTGGTTCAGTCGTAATTTTGCCAAAATCTAAACTGGCCATTTTCATAGGACTCGCCATCGGAATGACGGGAACCGCTTGATTCACCAGTGGGTAATACATATTAAACGGTGCAATTCTATATTGCTTACCGCCTATTGGCATAATTTGAAGCCGGTATTCTTTAAAGATATTAGGGCCTGTTCTCAAACTATTTCAATAGAATCATGATGGCGCAGATGTATATGGTGGACAAGAAGCTGGTAGCTAGCTTATCGTAGCGTGTTGCGAAGCGTCTAAAGTTCTTCATTTGATTAAAAAAGTCTTCAATCAGGTGACGTTCACAGTAGGTGAAATAATCACAGTCCCAAGGATCTTTGGCATTCTCTTTTGGCGGAATGGTATAGGTCCCATGGGCTGATGTAATTTGGTCTCTTAGCTTTTCGGCACCATATGCTTTATCCGCAATCACGTTTACGTTAGTCAAATCAACAGTTTCAAGTAGTTCAGGTGCCGCAATACTATCGTGTACCTGACCACCTGAAAGCAAGAATTTTAGTGGGTTGCCCAGTCCATCTACTAACGCATGAACCTTGGTGGTAAGGCCACCTCGGCTTCGTCCTATGAATTGGTTGAACTCTGCATTGACTGCGTTTTTTTAGCACCGGTAGCTTTTTGATGAACCCGAATACTGGTTGAATCTAAGCTGATGTTCTCCATGTCTGGATCTTGAGAAAGTTCTTCAAACATTTTTAGAAACAGACCGGAATTTGACCAACGTTGAAATCGGCTGTAAATTGCCTTCCAGTGACCGTAGCGCTCGGGAACGTCACGCCATGCCGCTCCGCTTCGCATCAGCCAGAGAATACCATTGAAAGCCGTTCGGTTATCAATGGTGGCTGGTCGACCGGTACGATAGGCTGGAAACATTGGTTCAATGCGGTTCCACTGTTCGTCAGTTAGTTCATAGCGCTTTGGTATAGTCATGATGTACTCCAATCCGTTTTTGATGGAGTATACCAGAAATCAATGTTTAGGAACAGACCCTAGGCAAATCTGCAGAGAAATCAAATTTCAAAATGTTTCGATTGTCTGGTGCCTTTTCATCCGGATACCTAGCGTGCCATTGACTGGCGATAGCATTGTCACGCATCATCTTATCGACATTAATATCATAATACCCAGTTTCTTCAATCTGATGCACAATGTCATAAGCTTCAAACAAGATCTCCCAAGCCTTACTGGGTTTATTATTTCGCTTATCGTAGCTTTCCAGCTTGTGCTTTTTCAGTGTTAATACCTGACCCATGTTCTCCCCCCTGTCAAAAACGCTTAGATTGCGTCATCTTCTAATATCCTATCATTTTTTTAGGACCGGAAACAATCGTCATGCGATTAATTCCATCACCATCCCCGACACATTTAATCAAAAAAGAATATCCGTTCGCCTGACACCCCAACCTCAGCGAGCTTATACTTTAGACTACCAATCTACTTTCCAGGAGGTCGCCTATGATTCAACCCTACTATCGCAACGATTTGATTCAATTATATGCCGGTGACTCTCTTCAATTAATCCCTAGCATGATAAAAGAAAGTATAGACGTCATCATTGCCGATCCGCCCTATTTCTTATCCAACGGCGGTTTCACCAACAGTGGGGGTAATAAAGTCAGCGTTAACAAGGGAAATTGGGACGAGATCAATGACAAATATCCCTCGTCCGAAGCGTTTAACGCTCTATTCCTAAAAGAAGCCCAAAGAGTTCTTAAACCTACTGGCACTATCTGGATTTTTGGTAGTCTACACAACATTTATGAGGTCGGCTATCTTCTGAAAAAATACGACTATCGTCTTCTAAACAACATTACTTGGCAAAAATTAAATCCCCCACCCAATCTGAGTTGTCGGATGTTCACCCACTCGACTGAAACCATCCTCTGGGCCCGGAAGTTTCCAAAAGTTCCACATTTTTTCAATTACAATCTCATGCGTCACTATAATCAAGGGAAACAAATGAAAGATGTCTGGTCTACGCCCGTTATCCAACAATCTGAACGAAGATTTGGTCGACATCCCACGCAAAAGCCAATCAGCATTATTAAACGAATGATTGAGGCTTCTACTACTGAGGGCATGACCATCCTAGACCCCTTCGTCGGTAGCGGTACAACTGCCGTCGCTTGTCAGTCTTTAAAAAGATACTGTATCGGCATCGACAGCTCACCAGAATACTTAGCAATCGCGAAAAGAAGGCTGGAAAACCAACAGCATCATTAACTTTTAGTAACAGTTTCTGAAGGATAAAACAAAATCCTCCTTGAACGTCACACTGAATTGTCTTCAGCATTTGCGTTCAAAGAGGACTTACGTCGAAAAAAACTATTGTTTAGCGTCGCGATAATCGTAATTCATGACCAAGACTTCATCAACTTTGCCGCGTCCCTTAGCGTTAGAATTTATGGCCCGGTTCGCGTGAACAATCTGGGTCGTCTCCTGATAATCAGCATATAAGTCGTGGATAAACTCAACCGAAGAATTTGAAAGCATCACGTAGACACCTCGTTCATCCAACGCCTTAAAGGTCGCGTATAATCGCCGTTGATCATCGTCATTGAAGCCATTCAACGTGTAGCTCACGAAGCTGGATTTATCGTCAACCACCGGCGCATACGGCGGGTCAAAGTACACGAAATCCCCTTTTTTAGCCGTCGCGACGGCTGCCGCAAAGTCACCATTCATGATCTCAGTGTTACTGGATTCTAGGTACTGGCTAACAGCTCTCAAAACTTCCGCGTTTACGATGGCCGGATGCTTATATTTACCGTAGGGCACATTGATTTGATTTTTTTTATTCACCCTATAAAGGCCATTAAATCCCGTTTTATTTAAGTAAATGAATCTCGCAGCTAGCTCAACGTTTGATTTCTCATTAATTAAATCCGAGCGATCCCAACTTCTCAATTCATAGTAATAATCACTAGAGTTATGTTCCTCATGTATTTTCAGAAGTTGAATCAGAGCCTCAACGTCATCTCTAACAACCTTGTAAGTATTAATTAAGCTAGCGTTAAAGTCATTGATCGTCGTCTTTTTATTTTGAATCGCTAAAAAGACTGCTCCCCCACCCACAAAGGGTTCATAGTAATCGTTAAAATCAGTGGGTAAATATTTTTCTATCTCTGGGAGTAACTGTCGCTTACCACCCGCCCATTTTAAAAATGGTTTGACCATGTCATTGTTACGTTTTCCCATAAAATCACACTTTCAGTATATGAACTCAGTCCGCCGCGAGAACATAAGTTCCCTACACTAGTCTCCATTAAATGTTATCGAAATTACGATCCTAAGTCAACGGCTTAATTAAATTAAGGCTATCGATGTGAAACAAAAACACCAAGATAAAATGAAAACTCTTGGTGCTTCTAAATTATTGGTATTTTTTGATAGCTACGTGAATGTTCTGGCGCCGATAATATTTACGTTTGTTGTACAGAATGCTTCATTACCCAATCTCAATATCCCCTGCTTTGGATAATTCTAGTGCTAACCGTAAGTTCAAGCTTGTCTGCGGATTCTTAACAGATTGACCTAGAATCTTTTCACACTGCTTAATTCGATATTTAATCGTATTACGATGAAGATACAAGGTATTAGCCGTTTTAGTAATTTCACAATTGTAATCCAGATAATATTGCAGTGTCTTTCGTAAATCAATCGTTGACGGATCTGTTGGATAGGCTAAATCTTTCAAGACCTTTTCACAGTAGTAGTGAATATCTTCATCGTTAGCTCCCTCAAACAGACTAATCAACCCTCGCGGATGATAGTAGTTCAACATATCCGGTTCTTCCTGCTGTTTAACCTCGTCTAAAGCTAGCTTGGCTTCAACATACGAGCTCGATATTTCCTCAATTTCATCATATGGATTACCAAAGGAGAAACTCAAATTAATCCCCAATTCGGTTTTTAAACTGGTAATTAGTGTTTTAACCGTTCGCTCAAAACTAACTTCTTTGGACTGAAATAGCAATGCAATATCGTTACTATTTTTCACTTTAAAAGCGACCACATCACGAATTTTAAGTGGGAGTTGTTCTTGTAACCAATTATTAGCGACTTCAGATTCTTCTTTACGATAAAAAATCTGATTTTCACTTTTCTCATTCGGCACACAATAAACCAAAGCAATCCGATAATAGTCGCTCTTAACTAAACCATAGTTCTCGCCTAAATCAATCCAATCACGATTTTCATTACTTTGTTCCGTTTTAGCTTTAATTAACTGGGATAAGAAGTCACTCTTCATAATATCAAAAAATTCCTGAACCTTTTGATTTTTATATAGCACAAACGTTAAGACCAGCACCGCTTGCTCAATTGCAAATTCCGAAATTGGATATGGAATTTGTTCTGGTCTAAGCACTAATAAGTAATACGGAAAGTAATTGGAGACCTTAACTGGATAACCGAGCACCTGAATTTTTTCACCTCGGATGTCCTTAATCAGGATAGTACTTTTACCCTCGTTAATCTTCTCGTAATGCTGAGTGGTTAGCTGTTCCGCATAAAATGAGGCCGGATGATCGGATTCAGAAAAAAATTGAGAGCTTCCAATTACCTTATGCCAAGGGTTTAACATGATGACTGGTGCATTGATAATCTTACCCAATTCAGCAACGAATCGCCCATTGCTGACATCATGCATTAATAAGTTGGAGAAGCTTTTTTGAATATCTAACGCGTATGTAAGCTGTTCCGTTTTGCTATCCCATAAGTAGCTTTGCATCTGGTATAACAGGCCACCCAGCGGCTGAGTGCTGGGAATTTTAATCAAAGGGAGGTTGATCTCGGTCGCGTAATCAATCACAGCCTGATCAATCTCCTCAATAAACCGTCCCACTTTAATTCCTAACGCCGCAACTTGATGATCAACTAGCGACGCCAAAAATGGCTTCAATTTCTCCTGACCATTCCGAAAAACCATTGCCGTAGTCAAGATAATGACGTGTTCCGGAATAAAATTAGCAACATCGGGGGTTTCGGTAATTTCAACGCTTTCAACCGGTCGTTCTAAATCTTTGTGAATTGAAAGAACTTCCAGATCAGAAAAGCGAGGTAAGTTTAGTAACTCTTTGAGTGTGCTCACTTTAGTTAGCCTCCTTAAATAAAAGTTAGCGCTTTCATCCACCTAATTAAAACATATTTAGCTAAAATAGACAAATACCATTAATTTATGGTGCAGAGTATGCAATGAATTTCTTGTGAATCTCCTTATAATTGTCACTGTAAGCGTTTACATATATGGTGAAATTGGAGGACTTATCATGGACAAAGTTACAGAAAAATCAGGTATGGCCTATTGGAAGAAGATTGTCATCTTACTCTGTGCCGGCTGGATTACCATTTGGATTTACCGTTCTGCCCTTGCGCCGGTCTACCCCCAAATCCGCTCATCACTTGGCGGTGGGGTGTCCGACACCGCACTTGGTTCCATCTCTAGTTTTTATTTCTTAGGTTATGTCATTATGCAGATTCCCGCGGGCTTCTTAGTCGATAAGATTGGGAAAAAACGCGTATTGATTCCCGGATTCATCTTATTTGCCATCGCAGCCTTGATCGTTGCCCTGGCTGGCTCCATCCAGATGATCTACGTTGGGTCAGTTTTAGCCGGGCTTGGCTGTGGTTCCTTCTACGGTTCTGCCTACTCACTGACTTCACAAAACATCCCCGCCAACAAAAAAAGCTTCTCTACGGCCATCGTGAACAGTGGTTCCGCCGTAGGTTCAGGCCTTGGGATGATTCTTTCCAGTTTTCTGGTTGCCCAACAAGGCATGCCGTGGCAAACAATGATGTACATCACAATCGTCATGATTATCTGCATGGTCATTGCATTCCAAGCTATTATTAAGAGTAACAAAGACGATATCGTCAACATTCAAGCCGCCGAGGAAGCTACCAAGGCCGCTGAAGAAGAAGCGCCCAAAGTTAAAGAAAAGGTTTCTCTGGGGACCTTGTTCCAACCTAAGATGCTCTTCGCCTATATTTTATATTTCGCAACTTGCTATGCCTACTACATGATTGTCACTTGGCTACCAAACTTTCTCGCCACTGAACGAGGGTTCCACGGTGCCGCTATTGGTTTCTCCTCATCACTAGTAGCCTTCGCTTCTATCCCCGGCGCCCTGTTCTTCAGTAAATTAGCCGATAAATACTTAAACAAGAAGATTCAGTTCATCGTTGTTCTAGAATTACTTTCCGCGGCTATGTTACTGTTGACCGTTCAGGCAACTACCTCCGCCTTCCTGCTGACCGCCCTCATTCTTTACGGATTCTTGGGCAAGCTAGCTGTGGAACCCATCATCATTTCCTGGTTGGGGGAAAATGCGCCGGCCGTCGGTGTCGGTACAACGCTGGGCGTCTTCAATTTCTTCGGGATGATGTCATCCATCATTGCCCCTGCCTTAACCGGGAGTATTTCCGACGCTACCGGATCAAAAGTGCTCGGTTTCTACATTGCCATTATTCTCTTGGCGGTTGGAACGGTGCTCTTCTTACTGGCCAACTTACGTAAGAAACAAGCGCAAGCCTAACCCTATCTGTAAGTTCTCCACTGAAACGTTCATTATCAACCCTGCCTAAACACCTAAGCACCCCTAATCGTTGCCACTCACTGCCAGATTGTTCCAGCGATCGTGAGTGGTAGCGACTAGGGGTGCTTAGGTGCTTGAATTGGAGGTCCTCAGCGTGCTCAAAAAACTTAGTTCTATCTTCATCTTTGCCTGCTGTGGTAGTCTCTTAAGGTTCGGCCTGACTGCAATGACCAACCACCACCTGACCACCATTTTACTCATCAATGTCATTGGGTCTTTTCTCCTGGCCTTCATATCAAAAACACTACCCACGCTAATTCCGCTCTCTGAGGCCGTCATGGCCGGTCTAACCGTTGGCCTCGTTGGGAGCTTCACCACCTTTTCAACCTTCTCTATGGATGTCGTCAGCCTACTCCAGCAAGGGGCCATGGGACTCGCTCTAACCTATTGGCTGGCCAGCCTCTTACTGGGCTGTAGTGCCACCGTTCTTGGCTTTCGCTCTAGTTCTCGAATCTCCGAAAGGGCGTGATAGGATGCTGACGATCTTGTACATCTGTCTAGCCGGTGGCTGCGGTGCTCTAGCCCGTTTTACCGTGGGTTATATGACCGATCGACTCTTGCCACCCACACACTTCCCCGTTGCAACCGTCTCCATCAACATTCTTGGGTCAGGCCTTCTGGGAATCACCACTGGCTTATTAGCCCCCACCGCCCTCCTCTTTCAAGTCGCCAGTGGCTTTCTGGGCGGCTTCTCCACGTTTTCAACCTTTACCAATGACTTTATTAAGCTCATCGACCATCGGCCCGTGACGGCCATGAGTTACTTAGTCTTATCCGCAACTCTAGGGGTAGTCAGTGCTTTTGTAGGGTATGAACTGGTCGCTTAAACTAAAGTTTGTCAGAATCGTAACGATTTAGGGACACTTAAAATTCGCAGGTTCGGTGCGGTTTACCGCATGCGAAAAGAAGCAGCGGTCGCCTTGCTAACGACCGATAAAGCTGCTTCTTTTTATTTACAATGGCGATAATGATTAAATCATCAGTGAAAGCGTTGTCCTTGCTTTACCGACAGCGTATAATATGGGTAACCGCAAGTCTAGTGTGGTGTCGTGTGAGGGAGCAGTGGTGACTGCTCCCTTTTGTGTTGGCTAAATTATCTGTGCCCCTCCATCGACCCGATAACTATTTTGACACCGAATCGGCCACCACATTAACCGCCAAGACTGCCAATACGATAGTTGTCGCTATTCAGAGACGCTTCTGCTATGCTCGATGTACTCGTGAAATCTAAGCAGGAAGAAGCCCCATACTACTGTTATTTTTAGACACTACCGACTTGTCACTCTACCATCCCTTGAGTTGCCGGCTTTCCTACATCCAGCACCGGCATTTCGCACAAAAACAGGACCAACTCATGTCTGAGCCGGTCCTGTAAAAAACTATTCTCTAATCATAATATGAAGGTGGTGTTAATTAGTTAACGATGTGTAATGGTTCCTGCCCCTGATCAACCCGTACGGTGTTCTTAGCAACGATAGCGGCCATGGCGTCCCGCGCTTCAACGGTGGCGTTCCCCACGTGCGGCGTCAAGATAACATTATCGAGTGCTTTGAAGCCATCATCAACGTTTGGTTCCGCTTCATAAACATCCAGCGCTGCGCCGGCCAATTCGCCAGCCTTCAGAGCTTCGAGCAGAGCCGCCTCATCAATCACGGGTCCCCGAGCGGCATTAATCAAGTAAGCAGATGATTTCATCTGTTTAAACTGTGGTGCACCAATCATGTGATGCGTCTGGTCATTCAATGGGCAGTGCAAGCTCAAGACGTCACTCGTTTTAATCAATTCTTCCAAACTGACAAACTTAGCGTCAAACTGTGCCTCCACTTCTGGATCAAGCCGGGTCCGTTGCGAGTAGATGATGTTCATATCAAATGCCTTCATCCGCTTAGCAACGGCTTGTCCAATCTGCCCCATTCCGACAATTCCCAAAGTCTTGCCAGAGAGTTCATGGCCCAAGAAGAAGAGTGGCGACCAACCATCAAATCCCTTGGTTCGCATCAACTTATCACCTTCGACCATCCGATGCGCTAACGTAATCATCAGGCCCGTCGTGACCTCAGCGGTTGATACCGTTGAGACTTCTGGCGTATTGGTAACCGGAATTCCTTTTTGCCGAGCATAGGCGGCATCAATGTTATTGAAGCCTGCACCATAGTTGGCAATAATCTTCAGGTTAGGATCGGCATCGATCACGTCGCGATCAACCTGCGTCGACAATGGCGTAATCAAGTAATCCTTTCCCACAATCCGTTTCACCAATTCTTCTTTCGTGATTAATCCACTGCCCGTATAGACATCGATCTCCAGTCCAGCCTCTTTCAGAATCGCCAGAGCGGACTGTGGAATTGCTGCAGTTACTAAAACACTAGCCATGAATGTCACTCCTTTTGCAAGATTTGGGTTTACAACTCTATTGTATACGTTTTCATCAAACGATGCACTGCCGGTTTATTGCGCAGTGTAACCTCCGTCAACCACGAATTCTGACCCTGTCGCGAACTTGGATTCGTCCGAAGCCAAGTATACGCAAATCCACGCGATGTCGTTCGGCTCACCGATATGCCCCATTGGCGTCTTGGTCCGATCAGACATGGCAGCTTCAGCGCCAGGTAAATCGTCGACCAGCGGCGTCTTGATGTAGCCAGGGTGCACGGTGTTCACACGAACGTCATAGTCCTTTAACGCGCAGTCCACAGCTGCTGACTTAGACATAATCCGCACGCCACCCTTGGACGCATTGTAAGCCCCCAAGTTAGGGTCACCAACAAAACCTTCGATTGAAGACATATTGATGATGGAAGCGCCTAAGTGTTTGTTCTTCATCCGTTGAATACCCAGTCGCGTCCCGTAGAAGACACCGTCTAGGTTGACCGCCAATTGTTGTTTCCATTCTTCGGTGGTGGTGTTTTCAATGCTCTTGTTAACGGCCATCCCCGCATTGTTCACAATCGTCGTAACGGGGCCAAAGGCTTTTTCAGTCGCATCAAATAAATCAAGCCAGCCTTGTTCGTCAGTTGCGTCGTGTTGGAAAAATTGAATAACATCTGGCCCGCCAATACTCTTAGCGGCTTTCTCCCCCACATCAGCGTGACGACCGGTAATCATGACCTTGCCGCCTTCTTCAACGAACTTGTCGGCAACAGCTAAACCAATGCCCAAAGTTCCACCCGTAACAATCGCAACTTTTCCATCTAAACGATGACTCATAACGTTCGACCTCCAGAATTATAGTGTGGTTGTAACAACTTTCACAATGAGTTGCGGCGAAAGTCGAGCTATCACGTCACTTCTGACGTGGTAGTTCGACTAGCCTATCCGATAACGTTGGTGTTCAAAGTCTAAAAAACTTTGGCCGTTATCGTTAGGGTATCCTCTGGCAATCACAAAGCTACTCAAAGGGTCGCCTTGTTCGGCAGTTCATTGCGTAAGGATTGCCGCAACTCTCACGGTACCGTTTAATCCATCAATCAATCTCTAAAGCTAAGCACTGTTGTTGCCTTAAGTATAGCTAATCCGCGTCCCTGCCTTGCCCTGTAAGGCTAAGTCGGCTTCATCTAAGGAGCAGATGATCGCTGTTCGTCCGGTTTTGGCAAACGCAATCGCGGCTTCAATCTTAGGTCCCATACTCCCGGCGGCAAATTGCCCGTCGTCGAGATACTTCTGGGTTTCCTTGACGCAAACATTCTCTAGTTTCTTTTGGTTTGGCTTTCCATAATTGATATAAACATTATTGACATCGGTCAGAATCATGAAGATATCGGCATTGACTTGTTCCGCTAATTTCCGACCGGTTCGATCCTTATCAATCACAGCTTCCAAACCTTGCAGTAAACCATCCTCAGTTTGGTAAACCGGGATACCGCCGCCACCACCGGCAATGACGATGATGTTTTGTTCCAACAAATGGTTAATCGAATCAACCCCGTGGATCATCGCGGGCATTGGTGACGGAACCACGCGCCGGTAACCCCGACCCGCATCTTCCTTCATGATCCAACCCTTGTCGGCTTTTAGCTTATCAGCTTCCTCTTTAGTGTAGAACACGCCGATCGGCTTGCTTGGGTCCTTAAAGGCTGGGTCGTCACGGTCAACTTCAACTTCGGTCAACAAGGTTGCCACGTTCGCTGAAGATTGATTCTGCCGTAGTGTGTTCTTTAAGCTCTGCTCCAACATATAGCCAATAAAGCCTTGCGACTCACCGTTACAAGCATCCAGCGGGAGTGCTGGTACCGTATGCTTAGCCAATTCATTTTGTTGGAGAATATTCCCAACTTGCGGACCGTTACCATGCGTCAACACAATTTCGTAGTCCATGGCTTCAATCTTCGCGATCTGTTCCGCACTTTTCTGAACATTTTCCATTTGAACTTCAAATGTTGGGTCTTGCTTAGGTTGGAGAATCGCGTTACCACCAACCGCGATAACAACTCTTTTAGCCATTGGGATTTCCCCCCTTCTTCCGTTTAATCAAATCAATATTTCAAATCAAGATCGAGATTTACCTGCTTGTAGACCAACGCGGATACAATTCCAGCCAGGCAATCAATGCCCGACGTGTTCCCGTATTCAACGGCTTGTGCCAATAGGTTGTCCAAGTTTTCCAGTGGCTCGTTGCCCTTCAGGTACCGAACGATGCCCAGTAATGCGCTACTGAACCGTCGACGAAGAGCGTAGTATAGATAGCTTCGGCCAACATCCGTCGTGTAACTGGCCGACTCAATTCGTGAAGCAACCGCCGCTCGAAGCTCTTGATGATTACCACTCAGCCAATCAATAAGGATCCAGCCTAACAAAAAGTCATCGCCCGATGGGGTGAGCCCCCTGCCTCTGCCAATGAAGAAGTCGACTCCCCATTGAACGGTAACGGCATTTGTTAGCCAAGACGTTTCCTTTTGATACGGTGACGTGTCCAGCGTCAAGAAATCCTGAAACGGTTGATCGAATCCAGTCTGACGATCGATGTTTCGACAGTTATTCAACAAGTACCCCAACCGGTCTGACCGAATCCCTTCGGTCAGCAAGTCGGCACGGAACGTCTCGGTAATCTTGAGCTGCCAAGTTTCTTGGTAGGTCTCGATATAAAAGGACGCATCGCGGAAATTGACACTGCGGGTATCTCGAATTTGACTCAATAAATCGGTAAAATCGCGTGGCGGAAGATAGAGTCCACCTGGTAAAAGTTTTGAGCGGTCGCTAGTCAGAATCACCAACGGCGTGTGCTGCTTGTCTGTTAAATTAAAGGTGTGCTCAAAGACGCTATGAACATACCATTCTCTATCTTCTAGAGCCAGAAGTACATGGTCACCCAGAACTTCTACTTCACGCATTTATTCCTCAAAACCTAACTTTTTAGCATAAGCCAGGACAGCTTTTTCGAAGGCTTCCATCGGTGGATTAACGGTCCCAGCCCCGATTTGTCCTAGACCCGCTTTCTTGTTGGCAATCCCGGTGTTAATTACTGGGAGAATGCCCGTCTCAACAACTTTTCGCGCATCAATCCCGATAGAGATTCCCCGGAAGTCCCAAGTAGGGATTGGGAAATTAGGATTGGATGCCGTTGTGATTTCGGTCATGTCCTCACTCGTATGCAGGGCATCGAAGAATCCACCAGTTCCGACGAACCGCGTAACAGCCGGTGCGGCAATCATGGCGAACCCACCAACCCCAAACGTTTCGGTGATGGCACTATCACCCATATCAGGTGAGGCATCGTCTTCGGAGAACCCGGAGAAGTACAGCCCATGTGGCGTATTAACCGGACCAGTGAACCATTCATCACCCATCCCAGCAATCCGAATACCAAATTCGTAACCATTCCGGCACATTGCCGTTACAATGGTTCCTTCTTGAATCTGACGGGCACCATCCATCACGGATTTAGCGGAAGCCATCATGATGTTCAAGAAGAACTGGTCGGTATCGGCCAAGAATTGAATAACATCTTCCTTGTCCTTTTGGTCAATGTCCAACGCCACGATACTTGGTGACATTTCCTTTAAGAAGGCCAGTGAAGCGGCGATATTCCGTTGGTGGAATTCATCCCCCATGGCAATCGCTTTGGCAATTAAAACGTTTACATTCAATGGTTCGCGCTTCTGTAAAGCCTTGCTCAAGACTGGTCCTAAGACATCACGCATCCAGCGTAACCGGTCAATCACTTCTGGTCCATTGGCACCAAACCGCAGTACGGCACCAATTCCTTCATTCATCGTGCAGTAAGCGCGGTTCCCATCCGTCCGGTTTTCCACAACAACCAGTGGCATATGAGCTGAGGTAATCCCGCCCATCGGCCCAACTGCATCCACGTGGTGACAAGGAATGAGGGTCACTTCGCCACTCTCCATGAGCTTACGCGCGTCAACTTCATTATCTGCCCAACCTTCAAACATCGCAGCACCGATGCAGGCACCCTGGACGGGGTCAATCATCTTATCATAGGTGATTGGTGGACCGGCATGTAGCAACACTTTGCCATGTTTAAATTCGTCAATAACGTCCATTGCAGGGACAACATCCAATAGGAATGGTGAACCGGCAATAATTTTGGAGACTACCGCCTGATTGGCTTCGTCAATACTTTTATAAACCATTCATTACACCCCTACTTTCAAGTCAACTTTACTGAGGAACAAGAGAGCCTTTTGCAGCTCAACGTTCCCACCGGCGATTGGCTTCCAATCAAATTGGACAGCACTCCCGCCACTTTCGTTAATCGCATCCGCAAAGCTTTCCAGCCCAATGTTTAAGAAACGAGTGGCCGTCAGCATTTCCTTCAACCTATCAGAAACAGCTGGCATCTTCACATTCGATGGCTGTTCTGGGAGGATTGGTAATGGTTTCTCCTCTACTGGATGGCCCACAATAGCTAACGCTGTTTTAACCGCCTGGGCGTTATTCTCACAAAGAATTACACCGGCAGATTCCAACGTCTTTTGTTGTTGACTGTAGTCTTGAGGGTCCATATCCGTACCAACAATGGTGGCAATAACTGGTAATTCACGACCTTCAGCCTTGGCATCCGCCTTGACCTTAATGATCGTATCCTTCAAGTCGCCAGCCATATCGTCGGTCGTCCCGTACCCCAGCACGATATCCAATAGAATTGCGGCAGTCTCCGGATCTTGTCCAGCCGAAACCATCATTTCTTTCCGCTTCGTGGCATCAATCATTGGGTGTGGCCGACCTTGCGTGAAGACATCATCCCCAAGGTCCAAGACCTCGTAACCATCCTTTTTCAAGATGGATCCATCCACACCATTTTCGGCGTGAAGGCCCAGCGTATTGTTCATTAAGGTTGCGGCTTCATAAGCCAAAGTTCCACCGGAGTAGTACCCCTTAATGTACTTTTGTTGCGGTTGTAACTTCACGTCTGGCACCTTGACAGCAACATCTTCGTTACCAGTTGGCTCTTGCCCGTGGAGCAAGCCCACCGCAATTTTAGCCGTTTCTTCCAGCGTGTAAGCTCTGTAAAGTCCCTTTTCATGGGCTTCTGGCTTTTCACCTAAGAAGATTGCTACGACAGGCTTCTTGGCTGCCCGTAACAAGTCAACGGCATCGTCGCGGACCTCCTTTGCAGGCGGCTTAGAAATGGCGACAATCACCTTAACGTCTGGATCTTGGTCCAGCAAGGCAATACTGTCTTTAAACGTAATCCCTTGAACCTGAGCCTTTAAATCACGGCCACCAGTTCCGATCGCGTTCGTCACACCTTCACCCATCTTATGGATGATTGCCGTGACTTCCTGAATTCCAGTTCCAGAGGCACCAACAATTCCAATGCTTCCTTTGCGAACCCGGTTAGCGAAGGCTAAAGGTAACCCATTGGCAATCCCAGTCCCACAGTCGGGACCCATCAACAGTAAGCCCTTTTCGTGGGCCATCTGCTTCAACCGTGCTTCGTCTTCAATCGTCACGTTGTCACTGAAACAAAAGACGTTTTTACCGGCGTCCAAAGCCTTCTCAACTTCGCTCGCGGCGTAGACACCGGGAACAGAAATCAAGGCAACGGGGGCATCCTTAGCAACTTCTAAGGCCTTATCCCAAGTCTTAACCCGTTCTTCACCGCTGGTTTCATCGTCATTTCCACTGGATTGTTCGTCCAGATAAGTCTTGGCTTTCTTGACCACATCGTCGATCAATTCCTCATTGTCGACATCGAGGACAATAACCATGTCGTTGGGCGTTGCGGCTTCCAATTCGTCAGTCGCCAGACCACCCGTCTTGAAGATATCCTTGTTAGCAGGGGTTCCCATCATGACTTGTACATTGTTGACGCCATCCAACGTTTCCAGATAGTTCGTCAACAGCATGAGCACGATGGAGTCCTGATAACTATTCTTTTCAATCACTGTGTGCAGCATATAGTTATCAACTCTCTTTCGTTTAGATTTATTCGGCGAAGGCACCTTGCCCATTGTACTTATCAAAGTGAACCGTATCGCTCTTCAAGTAATCGTAAATTTCAGTTGCCACTTCGATACCATCCTTCATCGCTTTCTTCCGACGAATTTGGCTACGTTCACCTGGCAGGTAAACTTGATCGAAGCCCTTAGCTGGTTTCATTTCATGCAGTTCTTCCGTCATCTGTTGCACTTGCTTAGCAAAGGCATCAGGATCCGTGAACTTCTTCGGATCAATCAGAATGTAGAATTGACCTAAATTCCGCTTTTCAGTCAAGTCGGCATACATCGAAGAAACGTGCTTCCCGAATGGCAGGCCCAGCAAGGAACCAGCAACCACATCAACCAACATCATTAAGCCGTACCCTTTAGGACCAGCAATTGGAAGTAAGCCCCGAACGTCGTGTGGATTCGTGGTTGGGTCCCCGTTGCCATCAACCGCCCAGGTATCTGGAATGGACCGGTTCTTGGACCGGGCATCCAAGACTTTCCCCCAGGCTTGAACCGTCGTCGCCATATCGAAGACGAGTGGTTCCCCACTGGAACGTGGTGCGGAAAAGGCAATTGGGTTAGTCCCAAAGTAGTTTTCACTACCACCATATGGCACCACCATTGGGTCGGATTGGCACATTGCAATAGCAACTAAGCCTTCTTCTGCAGCCCGCTTAACGTAGTAAGAAAGCATCCCACTGTGGCCGGTCTTTTCGACACCAACAACAGCTGTCCCGGTATCTTTAGCCATGCCAATTGCGTAAGTCAAGGCCTCGTTGCAGACGTATTGACCCATCCCGTTGTCGCAGTGAACGACCCCGGTAGACGTCCCCGTCTTTTCAAATTGGATGTTTGGGTTGAGGTTAACGCCCCCCTTGGCAATCCGTTCGGCATAGTAAGCCACCCGTACGGTCCCATGGGAGTGAATCCCACAGGCATCGGCGTAGGTCAGATGCCGTGCTGTTTCCTCAGCTGGTTCTTTAGGTAACCCGGCGGCGATAAACTTGTTCATCATCAAATCTTGTAATTCTTGCGCTTCAACTAGCGTAATTCCTGAATCTGACATATGTTGTCCCTCCGTGTCTAGTGTGTGTGGTGTCGTGTGTTAGATTTCTGGGTCGCGGTTGGCGTCCTTGGAGTATACGTAAGCTAATGGTTCGCCACGGCCAACGGCATAAGCAGCTTGTGGTGAGTAGGAACCCATGTAGAGGTAATCACCCTTTTCAACGGGGTACCAACCATTGTCCAGGTTGTACATCCCAGAACCACTGATTAAGTATGCCCCGTGTTCTTGGTAATGCGTTTCAATGTAAGCATGGCTGGCACCTGGTTCGAAGGCCAAGATGTGCATGTTCATGTCGAAGCCCAAGTCATCGGTTGGCAAGAAGTCCCACAGATGTACATCAGTCATGCCTTCGTAGTCTTGTGGTGCCCGGTCATGCGTGTTGCCAACGATCTTGTAAGCCTTGTGACCAGCGATTGGTTGGTAACGCTTCTTGTAAAGGAAGACTTCAGTTAGTTCGTCTTGGGCATTTTCCATGGTCATGATGACACTTTCTGGGAAGTAAGCGTAGCCACCATCGGTCAAGATATTTTCTTCCTTGCCATCGGAAACTTTTAACTTACCTGAAACGACGTAAGCAACCGTTTCGATTCCTTCGCCACCAAAACCAGTGTGCTTACCACCCTTTTGAAAACTAGCAATGTAGTCAACGAAGTGGGCACCTAAACGCGGAGTCCCCATGATGGAAACGTCTACATTTTCAAACCCGGGAACATTGTTCTTAACTAAGCCATCGTTAGGAATCAAGGCAAAGTTGCCAGCCTTAACGACGGAACGTGAACCTAACAATTGCTTTTGGTAACCGGTACGATTATTTTTGTAACTCATGATCAAGTCTCCCAACTTTTTGATTAATTTTGTGTGGTCTTGCTAAGTAGAATATTATTTGTAAGCCAATTGATAAAGCGTATCTGCCATCAACTTCACGCCTTCAACTAAGTCTTCAAACTTAGTATTTTCGGCTGGGTTGTGACTCACCCCATTGATGCTTGGGACGAAGATCATCGCCGTTGGATAAACGGGCGCAATAATCTGAGAATCATGGCCGGCACCACTATGCATGACGCGGTACTTGTAGTTTCCAGCCTTGGCTTGCCCCTCGATAGTATCCACAATCTTTTGGCTCATAGGTACTGGCTTTTCATCCATCCAGAGGTCAATGTTGATGTCTAAGCCCATTTGCTTGGCAACATCACGCATCATATTTTCAATCTCTGTCGTGAATTTGACTAAGTAATCAGCATCCGTATGCCGGCAGTCCATCGTAAAGAGAACTTCCCCAGGCACCACGTTGACGGTATTAGGCTTTGGCACAACTTTACCAAACGTCAGAACCAGCGGATCGCCAATTTCATGGGCTTTGTCCAAAGCTGTATTGACAATCTTAGCCATCCCATAAACGGCATCGTGACGATAACTCAGTGGCGTGGTCCCAGCATGGTTGGCTTCACCCTTTAAGGTAATGTCGTACCGCCGTTGACCGGCAATGCTGTTCACAACCCCGATTTGTTCATGTTCTCTTTCAAGGATGCTTCCTTGTTCAATATGTTCTTCAACGAAGGCCTTGATGTCATCACGCCGCGTCTGCTTGTCACTAAAGTCAAAGCCTTGGCGGTGCATTTCATCAACGAACTTCTTACCTTCAGCATCGGCAACGTCCTTGACTTCATCGTTGTTAGCAATTCCGACGAAGTTCTTGCTACCCCAGAATACTGTAGGGAACCGGCTACCTTCTTCTTCGGCCATTGAAATAACTTCCAAAGACCGCTTGGGTGCGCCGTACTTTTCCTGTAGGAACTGAGCGGCAGTCAATGAAGCAACAACCCCAAATTGGCCGTCAAGCTTACCACCGTTAACCACCGTATCAATATGTGAACCCGTCATGATGGTCTCTTCAGGCTTCTCGGACCCTTCGATTCGCCCAAATAAGTTACCAACATCATCGAACTTCGTTGCCATCCCAGTTGATTCCATCTGGGCTTTAACGTACTTCTGCGCTTCTAACCAAGAGTCAGAGTACAGTAACCGCGTCATCCCACCTGTGGGATCACTCCCAATTGATGACAATTTCTTAAGTCGTTCATCAACAACTTTTTCGAGTTCCATAATTTTTGCCTCCTTCATATTATGTTACAAACTCATTGTATGCGCTTTCATTACGATCATCATTAGTCACTTTGGCTAAATTCAATCGTGAAATTGTTGCATTTCCACTAGATTTAATCAAAATCACCTACAATTCTAGCCGTCCGCTTGACTTCGAGCACCCATAAATGACCATTTTGAAAGGTGACACCCTTTGGCCAACCGCTTTCTTAGCGTTACCAGCCACCTTCACATGCCTTTGTGCCCTTTCAACTTAAACACCAAAACAAAACGACTCGCTTCGAGTCAAGTCGAAAACAAGTCGTTTTATCAGCACCTTATGTGCTTACCTTCAATTTAAACGGTTTGGGCAACCTTCTTAGCAGCCTTTTCGATGAACTTGCCAGGGAAGGCAGACGTTACGCCGGCTTCCTTGCTGTAGATCGTTTGACCACGTAAGATGGTTTGCATGACTTGAGCACCAATCTCACGGCCAATGTATGGGCTAATCTGGTTCCGATATTCCAAGTCTTCCGCTTTCAACGTGTATGGTGCATTTGGCTTAATCAGAACGAAGTCGGCATCTTTACCAACACTGATCCGGCCTTTGTCATCCAAGTTGTAACGGTCCGCTGGATTCGAAGCAATGATTTGAGCAAAATGCGTTAAGGACATGCCGCGTTTTTGAACGGCTTCATCATACATGACGTCAACATCATTTTGAACACCAGAGATCCCACCCCAAGCATCGAAGGCATTATCGGTATCCTTCAAGTCAGGTGTACATGGTGAGTGGTCAGACGTTACGAAGCTAATAGCGCCTGATTCAACCCGCTTCCACAAAGCATCTTGTTGTGCTTGTTCACGGATTGGTGGTGAACATTTAACCACGGCACCAATTGCATCCAACTCGTCCTTGGCAAAGTACAGGTAGTGTACACAGGTTTCACAGGTAACGTCGACACCTTCAGCGCGACCCTGGATAACCGCATCCACACCTTCTTGGCAAGCCACGTGGCAGATGTGAATCCGGCAGCCCGTTTGCTTGGCCATAAAGATGGCTTTCTTGATCGCCATAACTTCGGTAAAGGCAGGACGTGTGTCAACGTAGTCAGCCAACGTCGTCTTCCCTTCAGCTTTAGCAATTTCGCCTAACCGGTCGGTAATTGCAGCATCTTCGGCGTGAATAGCTAAGACTTTACCGGTCTTGGCAATCTGCTTCATGCCTTCATACAGGGAGTAATCATCAACGTTTTCAAAATCACCGTCGATGGAACGGTCCCCACAGGTTGCTAAGAAGCACTTGTAACCCGCAACGCCACCTTCATCCAATTCTTGAATGCCGCCCTTTAAGTTCGATGGGACTAAGCCACCAAACGAGCCAACATCCACTTTTAATTCATCTTTGTGGGAATACTTTTCTTCAAGGGTCTTGCCATCAACTGTTGCTGGCACTTGGTTCAGAGGCATTTCCATAAAGGAAGTGACCCCACCTTTCGCACAAGATGCCGTTCCAGTTACGTAGCCTTCCCATTGATCCCGGTACCCACCACCCATTGGGGTAATATGTACGTGGGCATCAACCATCCCAGGACTAACAATTAAGCCTTTGGCGTCAACAATCTTACTACCATCTAGATTTTGTCCAATGGCGGTAATTTTACCATTGTCAACGGCCACATCAGTATGGACTTCGCCACCCTCAAGGATAACTAATCCGTTTTTTATGACTAATTCATGACTCATGTTTATTCCTCCTTTATATCTTGGTTTAAACTCTGGTTAAGTGTTGCCGGTTCTTTTTTCGACACCATTTTCTTTAACCCTAGGTAAATCAGGAATGCAGAGATAAATCCAACAAACCATGACAAATCAGAAATTACTTTGACGGCTGGAATAAATTGGCCACTGAGTGACAATATAAGAGCTAAGATTGTCGCGATATAGGCCTCTTTATTGACGCCATGATAACGAATCTCTTTATTCCCGGTATTCAGATCCATATACAAAGTATCTAGATTTTCATGCCGGTAATGAATGAAGAAGTAGTTGGCAATCATGACCCCAGCAACTGGTCCCAAGACAGCACCAATTCCGTTCAGGAAAATAAAGATACTATCTGAGTTCTCCATCAACTTCCACGGCATAATCAGGAAACTAATGATACTAGCAATAATCACACCACTCTTGTAATTGAGCTTCTTCGGGAATAACGCGGTCAGTTGATAACCGGCTGGAATGATGTTCCCCGTAGCGTTCGTTGAAATCGTGGTCAACAGGAAGACGGCCATTGAAATCAAGATTGCGGGTAAACTACCCCACCGTTCGATAATGTTCAAAACATTCCATTCCTGGATATTGTAATGAATAGATCCCCCGATCAGAATCACCACACTGGTGAAAGCAAAAATCAGATAACCGACCGATAACCCTAACGTTTGACCGATAGCTTGGGCCTTCGTGGACTTAGCATTCTGCGTAAAGTCTGCGATGCTGGTCCCAGGCGCCGCCCAAACGGCAATTACAGAGTTGAAAATGATAAAGTAAACCAGAAGCGGATTGGCATGGGAAGTTGCATTGACGTGGTAAGCCAGAATCGGTCCTAACCCACCAGCGCCCCAGATTGCCCAGATTGCCATACCACCAAATACGACATAAATCAGCGGGCTTAAAATCGCGGTAAATTTGTTTAAAATATTACCACCACCAAAACCAACTAGAACGTTTAACGCCCAGAAGATGGTGAATGAAATTAATCCCGGAATACTGATTCCTAGAATCTTAGTCGACCCGCCAATATCAAGGAAGCCCGGCCAAATCTTGCCAATCATAATCAGCAAAGCTAGAGAACCTGTATACGTCTGTAACCCAAACCAGGCAATCGCCGCGACACAGCCACGCAAGAATCCTGGTAGCTTAGCACCGAGGTTGCCATAGGCCGAACGAAGGTGCATTGCGAAGGGAATCCCGTATTTAGATCCAACGATCCCATTGATGGCCATGAATGCGGAAACGAAGAATGCACTCAAGAATATGGCGATCATGACGTTAAGCGGTGAGAGGCCCAAGAACAGGAAGCCACCGACGGCCGCGTAATTAGGAATGTTGTGAATGGACCCCATCCACAAGGTAAAGAAGTTCCCAATTCCCATGTTACGTTTATCCCCGGTCTTGGGTAGTAAGTCATCGTTGTAGCCGCGCTCTTTGAACGTTGCAATTTGCTGCTCAGTTACTTCATACTCGTTCGTTTTCACCTTCAAAACCCCTTACGAATGTAATAACCACCTTCGTTGCAGAATAGTCTCGATAAACGGCTACGTCCTAAAAGTCCTCAGAGATGATTGTCCGCGCGAACTGGTAAGGATCCCGATCGGTATCAAGCGTTACCGCTTGTCAGTTGGGCGTTAACTATTTATCACCACCCATTGTAAGCGGTTTCTTTTCAAGGAGCATTGTTCAAATTGACCAGAAAAACATTTTCATTTGTCACTTTGATGGCCTAAAATTTGGTACAATGTAAACGATTACAATTTTAGAAGGAGTGCGGGCAAACATGAAAACAACACAAATATCCTTAAACACATACCAAGATATCCAACTATCTGCTACCAGTTACGCGCCTGATACCAAAGCTTCCACCACCATCTTTTACCTGCACGGCGGTGGTTTGGAATTTGGCCAACGTAACGACCTTCCTGTGGATTACATTCAGCGTTTCGTTACTGCCGGAATTGAACTCGTTACATTTGATTACTTATTAGCTCCCGAGGTTAAAATCGATGTTATTTTACCCGTCCTACGGGAATCTCTTCAGGTCATGGTGGACAAAAAGGCTAGCTCTTCTCGGCTCATTTTGATGGGCCGGTCCGCCGGTTCCTACCTCTGCTATCTCCTCTTACGCGACGGCTTTGAAGCAGATGGTTTTGTCGATCTGTATGGATACGCCAGCCTAGATTATCCTGAATTTAGATTACCAGCGGGCTTCTACGACGACTTCCCTAAAGTATTGCCGATGAACGCCCAGGCCCTGATTCAACAACAGCCGTTGGTTGCTGGGGAAATGAAGGACCGCTATCCTCTGTACGTTTCTGGCCGCCAATTTGGCACCTGGCTCAGTCAATTCTTACCCAGCATGCGCGCTGCTGACAGCTACTCTCTGACGCCGGACGAGCTGCGGCGCCTACCGCGAACTCTCCTCATTCACAGTACCGACGATCCCGATGTTCCTTTTGCGACTTCGACAGAAGCTGTTAAATATCTACCAGACGCCAAACTCATCCCTATTCAACAGGCTGAACACGACTTCGACCGAAACGTGACCGCGGAAAATTTAGCCATTTATGATCAAATCATCGACTTCATTGTCGCTATACCGATTGGTGTGCGGGCCTCAGCTTAAGTCACTTAACCACATAATCTGATGAATACTCGGCGCTATTTACGTCGGGTATTTTTATTATCGCTAACGTAAAACGTTTTATTTAAGTAATCACCACGCACCTATGCTATGCTCAATGCAACCCAACCGCACAATATTTAGGAGGCGTTTTCATGACCGTCATTACTGATTATATCGAAGAAGCTGATGCCAAGCAACAACCACAACTAACCGCCATGTACCAGATCCTGAAGTCACTCCTGCCGGAAGCTACTGAAACACTCAGCTACGGCATGCCCGCCTTTCATCAGCAAAAGGATATCGTCTACTTTGCAGCGATGAAGAACCACTTGGGCTTCTACCCCACTAATACGCCAATCGCAGCGTTTGAAGATGAACTCGATGGTCGGTACAACTATTCGAAGGGAGCCGTCCAATTCGACTATAATAAACCCCTACCGGCAGAACTGATCGCTAAGATGGTTCGCTTTAAGCTCAACGAACTTCAGTCATAAAAAATGGTTGACCCAGCGCCACACTGGATCAACCATTCTTTAGTTCAAAACTTAATCCTCACTGCCCATCATCCGGCCAACAAAAGCAGCCAAGACGGCGCCGACTTCCGGTGCCAAAATGTAGAGCCAGAGGTGAGACAACGCGCTACCACCGGCAAAGACCGCTGGGCCAAACGACCGCGCTGGGTTCAAGGACCCACCCGTCAAGTTCAACGCCACGATGATCAGGAAGGCCAAGGTCACCCCAATCGTCACACCGGCGAAGTCACCATTGCCGTGACGATCGCTCGTCACATTCAAGATAACCAGCAGGAACAGGAACGTGACGAGGGCTTCAACGAAGAAGGCCAAGCCCGTAGAGATCTTGGGAAAGTCCGTTTGTCCCAATTGGTTCGTTGCCAGGCCCAAGCCACCGACAAATAATTTCATAATAGCTGAAGCCACGGTTGCGCCGAGAACCTGCGCCACGATATACCAGAGTGCATCCTTACCCGAGATCCGCCGGTTAATCAACATGGCGGTCGTTACTGCGGGGTTAAAATGGCCACCGGAGATGCCACCGAACGCATAGGCGGATACCGTAATTGCCAGCCCAAAGGCCAGTCCAATCGTCAGGGTACTCCCTGCGGCCACCGTCACGGCACCGGTCCCCAGGAACACCAGCATAAAGGTACCCAAAAATTCTGCAGTATATTTCTGCATCATGATTCCTCCAATCCAATTCTCTAGTTAACTTCTCTATTATAATATAAATAATAATCACCTGCCGCCAATATGCTAATTACTTAACGGCTCGGCTAATTAATGCCGCACGCCATCGGCTTAATTGGCCCGTTTCTTACAGTCATCACGTCAAAAACAGGCGTCGTTCCAGTCTCTGACTGAATCGACGCCTGCCCTGTTGTTTTTTCTATCGGTTGTTAAATTTCGGCTAATGCCGTGGTGATCGGCGTATGACCGCTCTTCATCATGATGACCTTGCCAATGGTTTGCGGCGCATCAATCAAATTGGCCAAAACGGCGGCCACATCCGCCAACGGGTTCTCGCCCAACGTTTCCTCATCCAAGCTTACCAGACCGGTTGCGGGGGTCTCGGTCAGGACACCTGGCTGAAGAATCGTATAGTCTAGCGTTGTCCGATGAATGAGCCAATCATCGGCAAAATACTTCGCAATATTGTAGTTCGTCAAGCCTTTAAGGTAGCCTTCCGACCACCGCTCCGGCTGCAAATCATAGGCGGAGCTCAATTGAATAAAGCGCTTAACTCCAGCCAGTTCAGCTGCCTTCATCACGTTGACCGCGCCGTTCAAGTCGGTCTGCAACAGATCCTTGCCACGTGAACCGGCGACGAAATAAACGGCTGCCATCCCTTGAAGGGCTGACGCTAGGTCTCGAGGCTGGTCGTGCAAGTCAAAGAAGACCTGATCGTCTCCAGCTTGGGGCTTACGAGAACCGGCAAACACCTCATGACCGGCTTGGCGTAAGCGTTCAACCAATGCCTGTCCTACCCGACCGGTGGCTCCAACAACAAATAATTTCATCAATCGTCCCTCCTAGTCCTTAAACGTCAAAAATTCAGAATTTGCGACCCGACTCGACCGGAAATCATTGATTAGCGCCTGATCACGATAGCCTAGCGCTATGCCCATGATAAAGCGGTGGGTCTCGTCCAATCCAAGCAGATCGCGCAGGGCATCCGGATATCGAATGATCTCATACGCCGGAATCGACTGGATGCCGTGGTTGGTCGCACTCAACATCAGCGTTTGGGAAAAGGCGCCCAGATCGAAGATGGCCCAATCATTGACCGGTGCACGTAAAACCAAGTAGACCAATGCTGCGGCATTAAACAACTTATCCTGCGATTGGCCATACGTCGCCTGCGCCTGTTGCGCCGCTAAAAGCTGGTTCAACTCATCATTAAACGTCGCAATATTCTGACGGCTAGCCGCCGCCCACTCCGAACGATGGGCCACTGCCATATCCGTATTGCCGGCCACGCCGCGCTGGCTGCGTTCCAGATGTCCCGCCTTGATCTGCGCCAAGGTTTGACCAGTAGCGACCACGACTTGCCACGGCTGGGCGTTGGCCCAAGAGGGCGCGTGCTTTGCCTCGGTCACAATTTCTTCGAGAACACTCGGTGCAATCGGCTGATTGGTAAAGGCACGATAGGAATGCCGTTCACGAATAATGTCTTTAAAATCCATCAGATAACCTCCTCGTAGACAACTTGCCCACTAAATGATATGATGCTTTCAACGTGGTGTAACTATACCATCAGGAATACCAACGCTACAAGGTGGATTGTGCCCACCGTTTTATTTTTTAAGTGTGCAATCTGCACACCCAGGAGGAAAGACAAGCATGCAGAAGGAAGACTTACTTCTAAAATCCATTCAGTGTACCACCATTGACGAGCTCACCGACCTAATTGCCTGCTACCTTGATCAAGCGATCATTCTGGTCGACCAGTCTGGGCGCATCATCAGTAGCGGCCAATCTTCACTCTCAAAGATTCCCACCGATTGGCTGGATCCCACGACTAATGCGCCCCTTTACCGTCACGGCCAACTGGAATTCATTCGTAACATCATCAATCCACTGGCTCTGAACACGTGGTACCTCTTTAGTTCCCAATCCAAAGGCTATCCGGTTGCGCTTGATCAAATCCAATTGGCCATCCGCGTCATCAATAGCTTCATCGACCGTTACGCACTCAACCCCAACCAAAGTGAAGTCAATAGCTTATTGGGTAAGCTATTGACTCAGCCCACACAGACCGATACCACCCTATTACACCCCCTACTTACCGACAAAATCGTCTGTGTCACCGTCACCCCTGAGGCCGGGGCCACCAACCAGACTGCCTTGATTCAACAGCTCCGCGACCTGGTGGCACCACTTCCCCTCGCTGAAGATCAGCAACGCCTAGTCTTTCTTCTAAACGCTCCGGATTTGCCAAAATTACGCCCCAAACTCCAGCAACTCGGGACCTTCTTCCACCACTATTTCTTTATCTCCGAGGGTTACGACGACGTTAGCAAAACCGTTGAATTCCGTGACATCTGCGTGCAGTCCGCCAAAATTGCCCAGCAACTGGGGACGTTAACGGTCATCAATCCGACGCAGAAGTACAATATTTACGTGATCTTATCGCAAGTAGACAACGCCCCACTCCTCAAAAATACGATGTGTACCCAACTTTTAATCTTACAAAAATACGACCGGCGCCATCACAGTGAGCTTTTTAAAACACTCTTCGAATACCTGGAAAATGAATGTAAAATCAGCATTACCGCTACACAACTTCATCTCCACCGCAATAGTCTTACCAAACGCCTGCAAAAAATTACCGATCTCATCGATGTCGACTTCGATGATCCCGACCGGACCTTTGGCCTCCGCCTGAGCTACCGGTTATTTAACTTCTTACAACTCTAATCCCCGAAAGGAACGATCACTCATGGCTTTAACCCAACTCAATCTCGGCAGCGAACTCGGCCTGGAAATTCTCCACCAGCGCTGGTACGCGCTGATTCTCTACCAGCTGGCACCTGTCCCCACAGATTTCATGGATCTGCGCGTCACCGTCCGCGGTATTTCCACCTTTAACCTCTTACTCCGTCTCAAGCACCTGACGGAATGGGGGCTAATCGAGACACTTCCGGAAGACGACTACAGCTACCGACTCACGGCTAGTGGCGAGATGTTCCACCAGATTCTGCGCGAACTCGAAGACTGGGGCAACGACACCCTCGAAAATAATTTAGCAATTTAACGAATTGGACGACCTCTAAATGGGCCGTCCTTTTTAATTGAAAGATTTATGAAAACGGATTGCTATCAGGATATTCATCGCCTAATCTGGGCAAAACGAACACCATGTATTGATTTGGTATAGTTCTTGTATGGTTTTGCCTAAGCCTGCTGACAAGGGGGTTGAAATCAGGTATGCTGTGCTTGTAACAAAAAATGAAAACGAACTCCTAATCCTGAAAGGTAGGTATTTTCATGAAAATCAGACAACAGACTTGGACCAAACGCGCAGCGGTGATGCTTTCCCTGGTGGCTGTCACCCTTCCCCTAGTAACCAACGTGACGACGGCGAGTGCCAAGGCTTCCCGTCCTAATGTGGCGGCACTCCTGCAGCCACACGAAGCGGACTACGGTTACCTCGTCGATGGCTATCACCACAACCTCGATAACATGACCTACATGACGCCCACTAGTGATCCCGTCATTGGTGTCATCAACGGCTTCACCAAGTATTGGCGCGACGGTAAAGTCGTGGATCAATCCATGATTGATCTGAACCTCGCTAAATCCGCTAAAGTGACGGAAGAGCGGTCAGCCAGCGAAAGTGAACGGGCCTACTTCTCCGATCGACGAGACCTTCGTTATAACTTAATTTCAGGATTAGGACCTTACGCGCCAGCCTTCATTCAGAATGCCGACGCCCAAACCAGCTACATATCCATGCCAAGTGCCCCGCTCCCCGCCGACTACAAGGCTAAAAAGACGACCTGGGCAGCCCCAGATTCAAAATTAGGCGCACTGGTCAAGCTCGTCAACGTTGCCGAGGGCTCGCCTTACTCCGGGATTAATTCTCCTAAACACTACGTTGCCATGCCCCGGCCTTATCGACTAAGCACGGCGGTCAAGCCCCTGCCTGTGATTAAAAACATCATGGCTCACGCCAAACCAGACTCCTTCGATCTGCCGAGCGGTCACACCACGGCAGCCTTCGACAGTGGATTGGCCTTTGCCTACGCCTTACCACAACGGTTCCAAGAACTGGTTACCCGGTCTTCCGAAGTCGGTTATGACCGAATCATCGCCGGCCGGCACTCACCACTGGCCGTCATGGGCGGTCGAATGACCGGGACAGCCATCGCCGCTGCCGTACTAAACGACCCAGCCAACCAAGAGATCGCTAAAGCTGGTTACCAAGCCGCTCAGTCCGCTGACCTCTTGGGAAGCAAGGACACGACTGCTCAAGATGATTTCAAGAACTACGAGCAGAACCGCAAGGACTACCGTTATCGGATGACCTACGGCTTTGATCAAATCGGTGATACGCATCAGGCTATGCGGGTACCTAAGGGCGCCGAAGTCTTATTAGCGACCCGGCTACCTTATTTAAACGCTACCCAACGCCGTGCGGTTCTCTTCACGACTGGTCTACCTTCCGGCTATCCTGGAATGGATGATACCGAGGGTTGGGGCCGTCTCGACCTCTTCTCTGCGGCCAACGGTTACGGCGCCTTCTTAAACAATGTGACGGTCAACATGAACGCCAAGAAAGGGACGTTCAATGCCAAGGACACGTGGAAGAACCAGATTGGCGGAACCGGTAAGCTCACGAAGAAGGGAACCGGACAGCTCACACTGAGTGGCGCTAATCGCTATTCTGGTGGCACGACCCTGCAAGGTGGAACTTTACAACTCGCCAACACCAAAGCACTGGGGACCGGGAACGTCAAGCTAACCAAAGGGACGCTAAAATTAGCAACCACCAACGTGACGATCCGCGGTCAGTTCCAACAAGCCAAGCACGGTCAATTATCACTGAGCCGTACCAGTCATCTGACAATTAAGAAGACGGCCAAACTGGGCGGTACCTTGAAATTAACTTCTGGTAAGCTGAAAAAGGGCGCCAACTTAATTTCCTACAAGAAGCATACCGGCAAGTTTGCCCACATTCAGGGCTTGCCTAAGGGGTGGCACGTTACGTACACGCAACACGCCGTCAAATTAGCCAAGTAAACCTGCAACGGAACCATTTAAAATGGCGCCACCCCATTTCGGGACGGCGCCATTTTAGACTCGCGATAAGCTGGAAACTATTCCTTAAACTGAATCTTCACGTAATCTCGGTACAGCGGTAAACTGGCCATCAACTCGTGGTGCGTTCCCTGACCACTAACCCGACCGTCTTCGATGAAGTAAATATTATCGGCATCGACGATTGTGCTCAGTCGGTGGGCAATGATCAGCGTCGTCCGCCCCTTCATTAATTCGGCCAGGGCCTGTTGTACCATGGCCTCAGATTCGGAATCCAGACTAGCGGTCGCCTCATCCAGCAGGAGAATCTTGGGATCGCGGAGAAAGGCCCGGGCGATGGCCAAACGCTGGCGTTGCCCGCCGCTCACCTTGACGCCCCGCTCGCTAACCTGCGTATCCAGGCCATCCGCCATTTTGTGAACAAAATTATCGGCGGAGGCCAAGTGTAAGACGTGCCAGAGCTCATCGTCCGTAAACGCACGGTCCGCACCATAGGTCAGATTATGCCGAATGGTCCCCGCCATGATGGCGGAGTCCTGACTCACATAGCCAATCTGAGATCGCCAATCACTCAGATTGATGTCCCGGACATCCGTCCCGCCAATCGTGACTCGCCCACTCTGAGGTTGATAGTAGCGCTCCAACAACCCAAAGATGGTTGATTTTCCACCGCCGGAAGGACCGGCAAAAGCCACGACCGTGTTGGGCTGCGCCTCAAAACTCACATCGTGCAAAATGGGGTGACCCTCTTCGTAGGCAAAGTCAACATGGTCCATAGCCAACGTTTCATCACTGACGGATTGGGCTTGCCCCGCCACCAACGCTTCTTCCGGCTCGTTCAAGAGGTCGCGCACCCGTTCCGTTGAGCCGTTAGCCTTGGACAGATCCGTAAAGAACCGGGCCATGGTACCCGCGGGCCCAATGATTTGGAACAGATACATCATAAAAGAAAACATAGTCCCCATACTCATGGTCCCTGCGGAGACCCGCACCGCCGCGTAGGCTAACACCCCAACAAAGACGGCCAACATGCTCGCCGTCATAATCGGACTCGCGATGGCATCGTAAATGGCCTCACGCAGGCCGATGCGGTAGAGATCTTGAATCTGTTGCGCTCCGGTCTGCGTTTCATACTTTTCGGCGTTAGAAGACTTAACCAGTCGAATCTCGCTGAGCGTTTCATCGGTCTCGCCACTAAAGGTGGCCATCGCGTCTTGCCGCTGGTGACCAATTTTACTGGATTGACGCATGATGGGAAACATGACGAGCATCACTAACGGTACGGCGATGAACATAATCGCCGTCATCCGCCAGTCCATCAGTAGCATAATCACCAGTGCCCCCACCAATTGCAGCAATGACGTTACCATCTGCGGAAACGAGTTAGCCAATAAATTCTTAATTTGCATCGTATCATTGACCAATCGTGAGGTCATCTCACCGGTCTTGACGTTATCGAAATAGCTGACCCGTAACCGCACCAGCTTCTGCCACAACGTCGCCCGCAGCCGCGCCACCACGTTTTCTCCAAAAAATCCCAATAACGCGCCCGATACGGCACTGACCACCGCACTCACAACGAATAGGATGACCACGCCAACCAGTAGTGGCCGGTTCATCGCGTGACCTAAGCCATTAATCAAGACCTGCGCAAACTTGGGGACGGCCAATTGAGCTCCCGTGGCAATCAGGCCCAAGACTAAACCGACCCAAAGCTGCCAATACTTGGGCTTCGTTTGCCGAATTAAATGTAAAAATCCCTGAACATCAAACTTGCCAGTTGGCCGCCGCTTCGCGGTCCGTGGCGTTGCTAGTCTACGTTCCATCTCTCTTTGCCTCCGCTATGCCTAAGTTTAAAAATGTGGATGGCGGCCCATGCCGCGGTCACCCATCCCATGGTGGGGCCAGCCCTGCATATGCCCCATGTAATCGCCCCAATCCAAGTCGCGTAATTGATGCGTTAGCTTGGTCAGAAGTTGCTCTAGCTGTTGCTGCTCGTCGGGCGTTAAGCCACCAAACAAGTCGTCAGCCGTCGACTCGACGCGTTCGTCGTATTGCGCAAAGAGCTCCCGGCCCTTGGCACTCAATCGAACAATCACTGACCGTTTATCCGTGGGACTTGGCATCCGCTCCACGAAGCCCGCGTCTACCAACCGACTAATCGTCGCACTTACGGAGCTTGGCCGAATATCTAAAATCTCGGCAATTTCCGCATTGGTCAAGCCATTCGGCGATTGCGCCAACACCTTGAGCAATCTCCCCTGGCCCCGGCGACCATTACCCGGGCCACCCTCACCGTGACCGCCCATGCCGGCCTGACGTCCCACGGCCATTAAAAAGGCCCGGTTTTGGAGTAGCTTGCCAAAACTTTTCAATAAATTACGACTACTGTCTGTCATTTCAAAAACCTCCTGGATAACTTGATGTCCATTATATTAGCACGATAGTTAGTCTTTGTAAACTAATCCTAACTAAAAGTCTAACTAAATAGTGGAATAAGTTGGCTGCTTCCCAGCATAACGCCTTTCCTAAGTCCACCTGTGCACAAAAAAAGTGATGCCCACTGCGCATCACCCACTTCAAACGTCTCACTTTGCCTGACTGACCGCAAAATAATTTCCCTCGGGGTCCCGAAAGTTAAAAGTCGCCGTCCCATTGGCCGTGACGATCTCACTCGCCGTCGTTAACCGATCGTGAAGGGCTTGAAAGTCTTCACTATAGAACATCAGCGAGGGCGTGTTGTCTAGCACCTCGGGGGAATACCGCCGGATAAACGATTTCGCAAAGAACGAGAGCTCCACGTTAGGCGCCACCGTGACCACAATATTTTCTGAATCATCGGGTAACGCATTCACCTCAACCACTTCGGCCCCTAACTTATCCTGCCAAAACTGAACAATCTGTTCCACATCATCGACATACAACATGGTCCGCATCTTTTGCATAGCTACTCACCCCACTGATTTATTTGGTTAGGCCCATACTACCATGAAAAGAAATCATCGCCAATTATTAAATAGTGCTGGCTATTCTCCACAATGTCGCGTACACTAGTTAATGCAGGTTCCCACCTGCCCAGTTGCTCTGTACATTCCAGATGCAACCTATGGATCAACTGGTGCCCTCATCTCGGATTGATGAGGGCTTTTTTGCGTCGTTATTTTGATGACTAATTTAATGGCGATAAACCTTGTCAGTTGGGGGGCTCGAGCGTATTCACGAGCTTTCCGTCTTTAGTTAACACGCTAACTAACTTTAGATTGTAAAGTCTAAACACGGATTCATTCCCTATCTGCTGCCGGCTGAATCACCTACTATCACCAATTATTGGCATAAACATGACTACCGCTAACATCTTTCCCCCTGTTCTAGTTCTCCTTGCCCGCCACCAAAATATCCCGTATAATTCTGCTTAACATGTAATTTCTCAATTTCAAATAGGCCGGTTTTCCCCGAAAAGGGCCGCCACTTTTCGGTCCATTTCGACGCCCACCACAATACAAAAAGGTTCGCCAGCGCCCCGTCAAACGGCACGTTTCGCGAACCTTTCTCATCTTTACTTTTCAGATTAGTCTTCCAAGTACTGCTTCGTTGCAGCCACAATATCTTGCAACCCAACCTTGGCATCGGAGAAGAACATCTGCGTGTTATCCAGCGAGAACAGTGGATTTTGGATACCAGCGTACCCAGTACTCATTGACCGCTTGATGACAACGACGGACTTCGACTTATCAACATCCAGAATTGGCATCCCAGAAATTTCATTCCCACTTTCACGAGCCAGTGGGTTGGTAACGTCGTTCGCCCCGATGACCAGGGAAACATCGGTACTTTCAAACATTGGGTTGGCATCATCCAACTGCTTCATCTGATCGTAAGGGACGTTAACATCGGCCAGCAACACGTTCATATGCCCTGGCATCCGCCCGGCAACCGGGTGAATCGCGTAGTTCACGTTAATCCCTTTTTCCGTCAGAACCGTGGCTAATTCAGCAACTTCATGTTGGGCTTGCGCTGCGGCTAACCCGTAACCAGGCACAATCATGACATTCTGAGCGTAGGCCAATTGCAGCCCAATATCATCGGCAGATGTTTCCTTCACATCAACAGGGACATCCGGACCAGCACTGCCACTATCGCTGTCACCAGTCCCAAAGCCACCGGCTAAGATATTGGCAACGGAACGGTTCATCGCTTCGGCCATCTGCAACGTCAGGATCGTCCCGGCAGCCCCAACTAAGGCACCGGCAATAATCAAGACTTGGTTATTGATAACGAACCCGGCAAAGGCAACGGCCAAACCGGTAAAGGCGTTCAAGAGGGAAACAACAACTGGCATATCGGCCCCACCAATTGGCAAGGTCATCAGCAACCCGAAGATTAGGGCCATGGCCAACCCAAGGATAACGAACCAGATGTTGGTTGGTGTTGCCAGCATGAACCAAGCAGCGACCAGCATCCCCAAGACCACGATAATGTTTACAATCTTAGCCCCAGGGAAGGTAATGGGTTTCCCCGGCACTTTCCCAGACAGTTTTCCCGTCGCAATCAGTGATCCGGAGAAGGTAATCCCCCCAATGATCACATCAAGGAACACGGGAATCGAGAACGCGAGGCTTAAGGCAACCCCGTCACCCTTCATCAGGTAATCAAAGATCCCGATAACGGCAGCGGCACCACCACCCACAGCGTTGAACAGACTAACTAATTGTGGGACATCGGTCATTGGCACCTTACGTGCTTTGACCACCCCATATGCGATTCCGACTGCTAAGCCGGCGATGAGGACAATCCAACCAGTAGCGGTAATCTTACCATCGGCCACAACTTCGATAATAATCATAATAACGGCCATAAACATCCCAATGGCGGATAATCCATTCCCTTTACGGGCGGTCTTTGGTGAACGCATCATGTGCACACCCAAGACGTAGCACACCGCGGAAATTAAGTAAATTAAAGAGGCAATCGTTTGTAGGGTACTCATTTAGAATCATCCCCCTCTGACTTTGCTTTTGGCTTACGGTCAAACATCCCTAACATCCGATCGGTTACGGTATAACCACCCGCCACGTTGATGGCCGCAAAGACGGCACCAAAGAACGCTAACGTGTAGAATACCCAACTGTTGGCTTCGGCCGCAATGACGAACGCCCCGACGACAACGACACCATGAATGGCGTTGGCCCCGGACATCATAGGGGTTTGCAGAGTAGCTGGAATTTTACTCATAACTTCGAAACCAACTAATAAACTCAGAACAAAGATTGCTAGATTCGTAAATAATTCCTCACTCATCACTAATCAGCTCCTTTCGCGTCGTCTTGATCATCAGCCGGCGTTTCAGGTTCTTCCGGTTCTGCTGGCTTACGTTCCGGCAGTTCCATGACAGACCGCAGCCGGTTACTGATAATTTCACCGTCATAGGTCGCCAGTAGTTCGCCTACCACTTCATCATCAACATCGAAGACCAACTCGCCATCTTTGTTGAGGTCATTTAAGACCGCCTGAACGTTCTTGGCGTACATATCCGAAGCGGAAGCTGGTAATTGACTGGCCATGTCGCCGGCACCCACGATTTCAGCACCATTTGGTGTCGTTACCGTTTCACCTGGCTTCGAGCCAGCCACGTTGCCGCCTAAATCACTCGCGGCCAAATCCATAAATAACGTCCCGGTCTTGGCCTCGTCCACGGACTTCTGAGTAACCAGAAGGGGTGGCCGCCGTCCAGGTACTTGCGCGGTCGTAATAATCACATTGTTTTGGGCGATGAATCCTTCCAATTCTGCTTGTTGTTGTGCGGTTTCTTCCTTGGTCAACTGCCGCGCATAGCCACCTTCACCAGTCGCAGAAACGGAGGTCGTCAAGAACGTTGCCCCTAACGATTCCACTTCACCACGAGAAGCTGGCCGAATATCATAGCCGGAAACCATGGCACCTAACCGTTTGGCAGTCCCAATGGCCTGTAGTCCGGCAACCCCGGTCCCCAGAACCAAGACCTTAGCTGGCTTGGCGGTCCCAGCGGCCGTGATCATCATTGGGAAATACCGTGAGAAATGATCCGCGGCCATCAGGCCAACCTTGTACCCCGCAACACTGGCTTGCGAACTCAAAACATCCATAGTTTGGGCCCGTGACACCGTCCGCGGTAACAGTTCGAACGCTAAAGCATTAATCTTCTTGGCGGCAAGTTTCTTCACAAACTCTGTGTCCGTCAGTGGTGCGAGTAATCCGATGAGTGTTTGCCCCGCCTTCATCTGATCAATGGCTGCATCATCTGGTTGAGCAATCGTGGCGATTACAGTTGCCTGCGTAATCGCCGCCGAACGGTCGACAACTTTGGCACCGGCCTTGGTATAAACCTCATCGCGATAGAAGGACCGTTCCCCAGCACCTTGTTCGATCAGCACTTGGTAGTCATTCTTGACGAGCTTACGTACGACGTCCGGTGACAATGCTACCCGGTTTTCACCAGGAGCTTCTTTTAAAACCGAAATGGTAATTGCCATTCAACACATCCCCTTTTTGATAAGCTGTTCACAAGTTAACTATAAAGCATTTCGGGTCACAAAACAATGCTTTCAGCCGCATTTGTGCACAAGCAACAATTCTTTGTTCCACGCGGCAGTAAGTGCTCCCAAGTCAATAAAAAATCACAAAATATTTTTCCGATTAGGCACTTGATCTTCTGCGCAATTCGTTAAGTCAACGTGAAAACAAGTTTTAACATTCACAAGTAAAAATGATGACTTATTTTCATTTGTAACTTATTGGTCTAGTCCTGGCATCGAATGCGGCGGTCTCACACGCCAGCTACCATAAAAACCATTGGCATCCCTTTTTACAAGCCGGCGTGTCCATCGCACCCGACTAAGTTAGGCCATTAACTGTCCTAACCTAGGGCCCTCAAGCCGCCAATTGCCGCGCTTTTCAGTTGTATCTGCCCGCATTTTCAACAGCACCCCCTTGCTAACTCAGGCCCCAGCAATCAATCGCTTCACCAACACCTCGTTCAAAGTCTGCGGTGGTCACGTGGGCCGCCGCCGTCTTGACCGCTGGTGTGGCGTTTTGCACGGCCACCGGGCAGCCCACCCGGGTGAGCATCGGCAAGTCATTGGCATTGTCCCCAATCGCCATGATCTCGTTGGCGGCGATACCCAAGCGCTGGCCCAAAGCTAACGTAGCCGTCCCCTTATCGACCCCCACCGGATTCACTTCCATATAACGACCGGAGGAAAATGTACAGTTCACCGGCTGGTCAACCCGGGCGAGCACCGCCGCCTTGGCCGCTCGACGAACCTTAGCAGCCGGATTCATGGCGATTACCTTCATGATCGGGGCCGTCTGAAACTGCTCAAAGCCGCCGTGCATGGTGGTCGCTTGCACCCCACGCGTCTGTAGATACGCCAAGTCATCAGCTCGTGGATGGTAGATAGCAAGGCCCGTCAGCGTATAGACATGAATGGCGACATCAAACTGCCGAAGCACCGTGAAGACCGCGGCCGCCACGGGATACGGCATTGTGGCCTGGCGGACGACACGATTATCCTTATTTTCGACAATCGCTCCACCATTGTAGGCAATCACGTATTGTTGCGGCAGATTCCACAGCCCCAACCGCTTTAGTAACGGTTGAATGCTCAGAAAGCTCCGCCCCGTATTCGGTACGAATTTAATCCCCGCTTGCGTCGCCCGTTGGATGGCGGCCACATTTGCTTCGGAGACGCTTCCGTCCGCGCGCAGTAAGGTTTCATCGAGGTCACTGGTAATCATTCGATACATGCCTTTTCCTCCTTAACCTAACGAAGAGTCCGAGATAAAGTTCCCGAACTCTTCATTGTGATCAGCTTATGCGTCACTAGTCGCGCCCCGCTCTCGTCGGAAACGCCTTTAACTAGTCACTAAGATTCTTCAATCCCGGAAATCAACGACAGCGTATGCATGTCATCGCCCAAATCATCGTAGAGCTTCCGGTAAAGTTGATAATATTTGTTATAGGTGGCGTGCTGTTCGGCACGTGGTTCGACCTTATCACCTAAAACTTGCCATTTCTGAACTTCGTCAACAGTCAACGTATCCGTCGCCAAACCGGCCAGCATGACATCCCCCAGATTGGCTTCGGCATCATCGACCGGCGTGCGGACGGCATAACCCGTGACATCGGCAAACATTTGAACCCAATCCGGTGAATTCGTGACGCCCCCAGCAATCACGATGTAGTCACCAAGGTCTCGACCGGTGCTTTCCATACTGTGCCGCAGCGCGTAGCAGACGGCTTCTTGAAAGGCGTGGAACAGGTCCGCCTTGGTGTGAACCAGCGACAAGCCGAAGATCATGCCCTTGGCATCGGAATTCCAGATAGGCGCACGTTCGCCCATAAAGTAAGGAAGAACGACCAAGCCGCGGCTTCCGGCCGGCACATCCTTGGCTTCCGCCCCCAGCGTAACGTAGGCGTTCGGTCCCCCTTGGTTGTGAACGGCAACTTCGGCATCGCCAAAGTTATCGCGGAACCATTTGGTAATCGCGCCCGCCGTGGCTGACCCACTGAAGTTGTAGACCAACTCGCGAGACTTATAAGGATACGGCCAAACGATGAGACCCTTTCCCTTGATTGGCTTGTCGCTCACCAGTGCGGCGTTCATCGAGGACCCGATAGCCGCGACGTACCGACCGGGTTCAAAGACGCCCATGCCAATGTTGGCGGCCCCCACGTCGACCCCACCGGCGATAACCGGCGTGCCCGAGTCGAGACCCAGGTCAGCAGCAACGTCCGCCGTTAACCGCCCGGCAATCTCGGTCGCATCGACGAATTTCTGGGGCATCTTGTCCATTGGAACACCCATCGCGTCCATCATTTCCTTGGACCAGGTCCCGGTGTTGACATCGTAGAAGCCCCCGATGTTCCCGGCGGCGGAGTAGTCAATGGAGACTTCTCCGGTCAGCTTGTAAATGGCGTAGTTGTTTGGCGGCAGGAACATCGCCGTCTTCTTCCAGTTCTCTGGCTCGTGGTTCTTAATCCACAATACCTTGGTGTACCCGTAATACGGGTCAACCACGTCGTTCCCGGTAATCTCGGATAGTCGCTTTAAGTCAACGTGTTCCTTGACCCATTCCGTTTCACCCGCGGCACGCCGATCCATCCAAATCAGGTCGGGGCGCACCGGGTTCATGTGCTCGTCCACCGGCACGCCGGAGCCACCGTACAGGCCACTTAAGCCAATACCCTTGATGTCCGCCGGCGCGATACCGCTTTCACGAACGACCGCGCGAATGGAGTCCTTTACGCCTTTGAGCCAAACGTCCGGCCACTGCTCTGCCCACAAGGGACGGGGCGTCAAGACGTCGTATTCTTCCAAATCCTGGGCAATGAGTTTGCCGTTCGTGTCCATCAGGATGCTCTTCGTTCCCGAAGTCCCAATGTCCGTACCAATCAAGTATTTCATCGTTATTCCCCTCTTTAATCAAGCGTTATGCGCAACGGTTTACCATGCGGTGAAGGCCCCATCGACTAAGTAATCGGAACCGGTGGAGAAGCTGCTGGTGTCGCTGGCTAAGTAAACGGCCATGCCTTGTAATTCTTCCGGCTTCCCTAAGCGTCCCAGTGGTGCCCAGTCATTCCAAGTCTTGATTAACGGCTTCAGATCCGGTGAGTTCAAGGTTAAATCAGTGCCCATGTAACCAGGACTCATGGTGTTGACCCGGACGCCCTTCTTGGCCCACTCAATAGCTAAGGACTTGGACAATTGAATAACCCCGGCCTTAGTAGCGTTGTAGGAGCATTGTGGTTGTGGCCGGTTGACGATGTGTGCGGACATCGAAGCCGTGTTCACGATGGACCCGGAGCCTTGCTTCAACATGTACCGTCCAGCAGCCGTGGAGCAAAGGAAGACGGCGTTCAAGTTTAAGTTGACCACCTTTTGCCATTGGTCGTAGGTCATTTCTTCAGCCGGCACGTTCAGGCAAACCCCGGCGTTGTTGAAAGCGGCATCTAAGTCACCCAATTCCTTAACGACCGTGTCAACCATGTGTTGGACCTGTTCGGGGTCGGTGACGTCCGTCTTGATGGCAATGGCTTTTTGTCCCGTAGCTTCGGCAATTTCTTTGGCCGTTTGTTGAGCCTTGGCAATGTTGATATCTACAATGGCCACGTCGGCCCCGGCTTCAGCTAATCCCGTTGCCATCGCCTTACCTAAACCTTGTGCACCACCCGTAACATAAGCTTTCTTACCGTCCAAACGCATTCTATCTAAAATACCCATGATGAATTCCTCCTAAAAGATAAATGTATTTTGTAAAATGACTTTCTTTAATTCACGACTTAGCATAATCCCTCAAAACTGAGAAGTCAATAGTTTTTGGTAACGTTTTCATATTTTTCTCAAAAAATAACCGCCTAATCGTGCTGCATCGCTTGTTGCGTCTGACTTTCTGCCGTCTTCGTCTTTAGCCGTTTTTTCAACTCGCGGACGATCTCGGCATGTTTCTCCTCCGTCAGCGTTACCTTAAGCCAAAAGATAATCGCCGCTACAATCAGTAATCCGATGGGAATGTAGAACATAAACAGGTTGAACTGCGAGACGCCCGTGGCGGAGATATCGCTAGGTTTGGCATTCCCCGTCATCCCCACCATCACGGCAACGATTCCCACGATACCATTGGAGGCGGCCCCGGCGAGCTTATCAATCAACGGCCGAATCGACAGTGTGACGGATTCATTCCGCACACCGTTGACCAGCTGACCGTACTCCACACTGTCGGTGATCGTCATCAACGTCGCTAAGAAAATCAGCGGGTATGGGAAGAAGTAAAACGACACCGCCAATAAGACCAGTAGCAGGTTCTGCCCGGCGAAAAGGAACAGGACGTAACCCACTAGCATGAAGGCAATCCCACCAATGTAGATGGCCTTGCGTCGAATCAATGCCTCCAGCGCCGGGTATAGGGCCACCGAGATGACCCCCAGAATACAGGTGATGACCCCCACCCAGGTGTAGGCGCCCGCATTGCCCAGTCGGTAACGGAAGTAGTACATCAACAGGGAGTTGGTGACCACGTAGCTAAAGGCAAAGAGAAAGTACGACGCCGCAATCCACAGCAGTTGTCGGTTCCGACCAATCGCCCGGAAGATGTCGGAAAGCGTGGTGTGCTTGACGTTTGATCGAATCACGTTGTGCTGTTCCTTCAGGTTCAGGGAGGTAATCAGCGCCCCACCGGTACAGAGTACGGCGACGATCACCACATACCCCGTCCAGCCGGCACGCGTTTGCTGCCCAAAGGGAACCTTCGAGATCCAATGGGAAAACAGCATAATCGCCGGTGTGATAATGACGATGACGATCTGCGCGCCCAGCGTGGAACCAATCCGCGAAGCCGTCCCAAACTTAGTCCGCGTCTTAGAATCCAGGATCACGGCGGGCAGCAGCGACCACAGCGCGATATCACTAAACGAGTAGAAGACGTCGACGATCAGAAAGGTGGCGGCAATCAAGACCAGGTAGATGGTCGGATTGCTCCAGGCCAAGCCGAAGTAGTCCGAGAACAAGAAGACCAACCCCAGTGAGGCCACGACCGAGCCGATCATAATCCACGGCCGGAACTTGCCCCACCGCGTATTCGTATTGTCCACGACGCCCCCAATCATGGGATCAAAGAGGATCTCGCCGACCCGAATCACCACAATCAGCGTCGTCACAATGCCGACCATCTTCTCGTCCGCACCGTTCGTGAACAATTGGCTGGTCAAAAACATCATAAAATAAATGCTCAACGTGTTATAGAACGCATCATGTCCGAACGTCCCTAACGCATAGGATAAATATTTTTTCAATTCCAACACCTCACAGATAATTAATACCAAACGTTTTATAAACTCATTTGATAAAATCAATTTACTGCACTAGTATAAATGCAATCGCTTACATAAGCAACCGGTTAACCCGATAAATATCTATTTCACAGGTGATTAACTGCGTCCGATTAGCCAATAATATGGCATTATCAGAGGTAAGCCGCACACAATTAACTCGTAATTGTGAAGTATTCACGTGACTAATAGTCTTAAAACACGCGATCGGTTCGCCAACGTCACTAATCGCTAATTCTGGTCAAAGTCTCCGTAGAACGGCAATGACAGCGGTTACATAATTAGCTAAAATCACTTTCTATTTTGCTCAGATGTGCTAAACTAAACCTATTCAGTCTTATTCAGAAAGGGGCCCATCATGAGTACTAGTAATATGCAAGCTATTCAGCACTCGAACTATTCGGATATTTACCACCTTCTCTACGATAATGAGAAGCTCTCCAAGCAGGACATTGCGGATACCCTGGGCCTGAGTCTGCCCACGGTTAGCTCCAACTTGCAGAAGTTAACCGAGCGGCATCTCATCATCAAGAGTGGCCAACTGAAGTCCCTCATTGGTCGCCGCGCTACCGCTTATGCGATTGACCCCAACGTCAGCCTGAGCGTGGGCATGGAAATCTTCCGCAGCTACGCCACCATGACTGTGCTCAACCTCCGCAACGAGGTGTTGGCCCTGCACACGACTAACCTACCGTTCGCTAACGACGACCAGTACGCACAGGCGCTGAGTCAGCAACTCCTCAGTTTTCTGCAAACCAAGGGCTTCAGCCTGACCCAGATTAGCGGCGTGGGGATTGGCATTCAAGGGTTGATTTCAAACGATGGCACGACCATTCTTTACGGGAAGATTCTCGACTGTACCGGCATGCAGGCCGATAATTTCGGGCAGTACCTGCCCTTCCCGGTCACCTTTTATCACGATGCCGACTGTGTTGCGGTAGCCGAATACGCCAAAAAGCCCACCGATGGTATCTTTCTCTCCATCAGTGAGCATATCGGGACCGCTATTATCATCAACGGTCAGGTCTTCAAGAGTCCCAGCGGTCGGAGCGGGACCATGGAGCATATCACCTTAAACTCCGCGGACGGGCCGGTCTGTTACTGCGGCCGGCGGGGGTGCATTGAAACCTACTGCTCCGTTAGCTCCCTGTTGCAACCCAACGAGGATCTCGGCACCTTCTTCGCCGACCTCCACCAACACGATGCGGCGGTCGAAGCGCGTTTCGAGACATACCTGAATTACCTGTCCGAAGCCATTTATAACCTCCACATGTTCGTTGACCTACCGATCGTCATCGCCGGTGAGCTGACGAAATACCTCAGTGAAGCTCACGTGAAGGCGCTCAAACAACGCCTCAAGCAGCTCTCCGTCTTTCCCGAAACGCCGGGGTACCTGCAGCGCGGGTCCGTCGTGGATCATGCCGTGGCGATTGGCGCCGCAATTCCCGCCATTCAGGTACAACTTCAAAATATTTAAGTTTCCAGTGATCGAAAAGGGTCGAGAAAAATTTCTCGACCCTTTTTCCACAAGCTGATCTATTCAACTTAATTGGCGACCGTTTCCACCCAGCGCTTCATCAAGAAGATATTCAAGACGGACTCCAGCGCCGCCAGAACCAGCATCCCCAGGATTGGCAGAATCATATTCGTCGTGCCCTGAAGATTCAAGGTCGTCATCAGCTGATTGACTTGACCAAAGAAGAAAGCAACCAGACGAACCACCAGCACAATCACCACAATGTAGAGGATCGCATCCACGACCCGTTTACCAGCGACCGGCAAGAAACTATTCGTTGCGCTGACGGTCAGGTGAATCAGGGTAATCGTGGTCAGTGCCAGAATGAAGAGGGCCAGGACAACGAGAATGACCAGCGTGATCCCCTTGGCCAGTTCTGCGCTGCTGATATTTTCGAGACGCATTATCCCGTCCAACTCTGGATTAATCCGTGACCAGGCAACGCCGATCCCCACTAAGTGGAGAATGACCTGCAACGCAATCAGGTAGAGGAACATCACCAATGAAGAAAATAAGTTTGCCAGATAAAAGGTGGTATCCTTGGCCGGAATCAACCGGTAAGTATCATGTGTGAAAGCATTCTCGGCACGCCGAGAAATTAGGATAAAGCCCACGACATAGGCCAGTCCGGACCAACCGCTGACGGTGCCCAGTACACTCATCTGGGACAAATTCCCCCAAATCAGGCTCCAGATGAGGCTAACGGCAATCACCGCCAGCTCAATTAGCATCAGCTGGTTAACCGTGGCAAATTTGTTCCGGTTAAACACCTTAAATAGTTTCCCAAAATTAGTCATAGTCGTTACCCCTCTCATACAGGCTCTCGTAGTAGGCCTCAATTCCAACATTGAATTTTTCGCGAATCTCATCGGCCTGACGGTGGGCGTAAATGGTCTGGTCCTTGACAACCACAATCTCGTCTAAAATCGGCGCGATCTCGGAAACATAGTGGTCGCTAATCACCATCGTCGCGTTCTCCGGCTTCCACTGAATGATACTGTTGATAATCTTCTTGCGGCTCATACTGTCAATGCCACTGAAGGGTTCATCCAACAGATACAGGCTGGTGCGGCGAGCCAACGTCAATGCGATGACCAATTTTTCCTTCATTCCCTTAGATAACGCCGCAAGCTTCAGGTCGGTGTCAATCTGGAGAAAGTCGGCGAGTTCAGCGAAACGGTCGGCTTCAAAATCACCGTAGACCGTTTCGTAGAAGGCCAAGACGCGGCTCACATTAACGTTGCTAGAGAAACCCCGGAGCTGTTCGGAAAAGCTAACGGCTTGTTTGCGTTCCGCCTCACTGGCGAGACCGTTAACTTGAATCGTGCCCTTGCCCTTCGCACTCCCGGTAATCAACCGCATTAAGGTGGTCTTCCCTGCCCCATTTTCCCCGAGCAGGCCGACAATCTTACCGGGGGCCAATGTCAGGTTGACATCGCGAAGAATGGTCTTCATCCCCCGCTTATAATTTCCGTTTTGAATGCTTAAACTATCAGTCATTTGGCTTGCCCCCTCTGTTGGATGTAGCGCTGTAGGCTCGTGACGATTTCGTCATCACTCAGATTCAACGCATGTAGTTGGTCGTAGACCCGTTCAAGCTGGGTCGTGACTAATTTGACTTTCAATTGATCAATCTTGGCGGTCTCCATGGTAACAAAATTCCCCCTACCTCGTTTGGATTCAATGATGCCGCCCGCAATCATCTCACTGAGTGCCCGCTGGACGGTGTTCACGTTGGCCGTGACGTCCACGGCCAACTGCCGAACGGACGGTAACTTCTCTCCTGGTTTTAACGTGCCGGTGATAATCTCGTGATAGATATAATTCTCGATTTGATAGTAAATGGGGATCTTATCGTCAAAGTTCACTTACTCCGCCTCCCTAGTGTTATATTTTACTATCACACTATAACATCTTAGCGGTGGCTTGGCAAGCACAACTCATAAATTCGCCGAAAACGGTGAGGACCGTTGACTTTCCCACCGATATTCTCCACACTGGATGCAACGAGATTTAAAGGAGTTTTACCTATGACTTGGTTTCTAATCATTCTATTTGGCTTTCTAGCCGGGCTGGTCCAGGGGCTAACCGGATTCGGCGCCGCCATCATGATGATGATTTTTCTGCCCAGCATTCTGCCGATTGCGGAGAGTGCCGGCGTGGCTTCGCTAATTATGGCGGCCAGCGTGCTGACGCTGGTTCTGCGCTACCGCTACGATATTCACCTCAAGCGGATTATCATCCCCTTTCTGGTCTACGCCAGCGTGGCGGCCTGGTCGGTTCATCTGGTCAAAGTCCTCGATGTTCATCTGCTGCGAATGCTCCTGGGCGGACTGCTGATTGCACTATCCCTCTACTTTTCTTTCAATAAAAAAGCCGGCACCCAACCCTATCCGTGGTTCGTCGCCGGTATCTTCATGATTATCTCGGGCTTTTTCAACGGCCTCTTCGGGATTGGGGGTCCCCTCATGGCCCTCTATTTCCTGTCGCTCGCCAAGTCCACCGGCGACTACATCGCCAATATCCAAACGTTCTTCCTCATCGATATCGTCTACATCACCACGCTACGGGTCGCCAACGGCATTCTCACTACAGCCGTCATTCCAGATATTTTAGTCGGCATGGTCGGCGCCATTCTGGGCACGGCAATTGCGGCCCGGCTCCTCAACCACTTGAACATCGGGACGGTGAAACGGTACATCTACGTCTTCATCGGCTTGAGCGGCGCCTACTACCTGTTCTTCTGAAGATTGAAAGTTCGCGAACACGTTTCAGTCCCCCGCTGACAGGACTTATCGCCATTAAACAAGCTATTAGCACCACCTACGGCTGCCAGAGATTCCGGCGCTGTGGGGACCGCCTGCGGCCTGAGAAACGGTCCTCCGGCTCGGTTTGAAGCCTGGCAAAATTCGCCAGTCTCCAAACACGTCCCGCGCTGTAAGCTGACCCAAGACGTCAGCTAACACCGCTGCCACGGCTACCTCCATCTCTGACTGCCTCCGGTTACAATGGTTGAAAACCACTAAACGCGCGGTGACATCGCTGGCGTGGCCACGTTCGACCGGCATAATTGGCTACAGCAAATGTAGCCGTGAGCGAGTCAAATTTGGCGAACGGTAAGGCGACCAGTACGCGACTATCCTATTATAGTGGATGGTATCCCTGTCATACTATGGACTCTAGCTGATTTCTAGCTTCCAACCCTTATCTATTCTTTTAAAGCTATCCCAAAAAGCCATTCCAATCGCAGTTGGAATGGCTTTTGTGATGCCTGAAATGGCGCTGACTAGCTCAGCCACCCGTCCATCTCAAACTTCTTCATCTGAATGATTTCACCCGCCGTGACGACTAGGTCTTGCGTTGTCGTTACCGCTGGGGAGTGCTGGGCCTGCTGAGCGAAGGCAGTCGTTAGTGTCGACAGCTGCTGGTCAGAAAACAGGTACTTCAGCGCGTTCTGCTGCCGTAGGATCAACCAGAGATTGCTGTCCGTCGGCGTGACAGTTCCTGCCGTTACCCGTTGTGCCAGGTTGGTCCGCACCCGCTGGCGACTCGCGTCCTGCGGTTCATAGATGACGTGGGGCTTCAGATTGTTTTGAAAGATCACGCGCTCAACCAAGCCGGCCGCTTCCAGCTCAGCCCCAATACCATCATAAATAGCGTTGACAATGTTCCAGCTGGTCACCACTTTTAAGAGGGTCTTGACCCGCGTGTCCTGCCGCAAGTCGGTCTGCAGCCGAACCTTTAATTCATTGAGGTACTGGGGAAGCGCGTCAAATTTAGCCGCATCGGCCACTCGCATCTGACCATCCGCTGCCGTCAAAACATGCTGGTCAATCAGGTCCAACAACGTGGCTAGGACCAGATAGGCCTGCGTGGTAAACCGCGTCCGAAGTACTGGCTTTTCATTGATTCTCTCGGTTAACAGTAAATAATTCTTCGCAGTCGTCAATGACATGCTGTGCCTCCTCATAGTCAACTTCCTTACATTAGATTAGTATACTACACGACGACTGAGGAGAGACGGCTTCCCTGCTTTCCCACCCACGACGCACCAAAATGGCCTGTCCCGACAGCACACCGCGGACAGACCATTACGCTAAATCTGAAACCATTTTGTATTTCTTACCACGCTTTAAACGCGTCTTAACTGACCAGGACCTCGGCCACCAGAATGGCGCCACCAAAGACCAGCACGAAGACCACGACTGGCCAGACGAACTTGAACCAGTGGGAATACTTCATGTCCAGCATCTGCAGGGTTGCCATCACCAGGCCGGTTGGGGCCAGGAAGAGCATCGCGTACTGGCCAAATTGGTAGGCCGTCACCACGGCGAACCGGGGGATATCCACCGTATCCGCCAGTGGCGCGAAGATCGGCATCGCCAAGACCGCCAGCCCAGACGAGGACGGCACGATGAAGCCCAGAACGAAGAAGATCAGCATCAGAATCAAGATGAAGACCGAACCGCTCACGTGGGCCACCAGCGTCGAGGAATACTGGAGAATTGTATCGGAGATTAACCCTTCATTCATGACCAAGTTAATCCCTCTGGCCAACCCAATGATTAACGAGACGCCAACCAAACTGGCAGACCCGTTGGTGAAGGCATCGACCACGCCCTTTTCGCCAATCCCGTATTTTCCGGTCGCCGTCAGGAACATGATAATAATGGCGAATGCTAGGAAGGATGAGGCCATAGTTGGGAACCACCAGCCCTGCGACATGACGCCCCACACCATGATGGGGAAGGTCACGACGAACAAAATCAGGATGAGCTTCTTCCGAAAAGTAAATTCGCTCCCCTCTTCGCTATCACCAGAGGCCACCGACCACATCTTGTTAAAGGATGAGCGGTCCTCGTAGGTGTAGGAGAACGCCGGCGTGGCCTTGACCTTCTTACTGTACCAGTGTAGATACCAAATGACGAAGACGGAGGCCACAATCAACCCAACGATCCGCCACACAATTCCCTCGGTGAAGTTGATGCCGGCCGCGTTGGACGCGATCACCACGGAGAACGGATTAATCGTGGAGAACGAGGTCCCGACCGAACTCGCCAGGAAGATAGCCCCCACACAGACAATGGAATCATAGCCCATCGCAATGAAGATTGGCACCAGAATTGGGTAAAAGGCCACGGCTTCCTCTTCAATCCCACACAGCGTTCCCCCGAGAATCATGAGAATGGCGACCATGAAGATCAGCATGAACTCGTGACCCTTCGTCTTCTTCGTCAGCGCCAGCAGGCCGGCTTCAAACGCCCCGCTGGCTTTCACCACACCGATGAGACCCCCTAACACGAAGATGAAGACCATGATATCGACGGCCTCAATGGTTCCTCTCACCATACTACTGGTGATAGCGCCCAGACCAGCCGGATGCTGTTTCAGCCGTTGATAAGTATTAGGAATCGAGACGGCCTGCGTGATGCCGCCGGAGGTAAACTCGCCAATCTGAATTTTCACGCCGAGTTTATCCAGCTGCTCCTGTGTCGCCGCTACCTTTTCCGTCTTCCCCGAAGGCTTCGTGATGACCAGCGAAGAACTCGGAGAGTCGTAAGCTAATTTGGAATAAGACCCCGCCGGAATCAACCACGTCGCGATTACGGCAACGATGGTTAAGATAAACAGGATCACGAAGGCGCCGGGCATCCGTAGTTTGAATTTTTTCTTAGGTTGTTGTGCTGGTGTATCCATAGTGTCACCCCTTAACGCGTATTTAACTTCTGTCCTGACACGGCGAGTGCCGCCATGCCAAAACGTGGCCCAAAGAACGGGTGTTACGCCAACATCCTTTGGACCACGCTCTATGTGTTATGCAACCTTTTTCTTAGGTCGGCTTTCTTGCCAGCCGCCGTCATTTATTTAATCAGCGTTCCCACTTTGCCCGCCAATGCGTCGTCGAGACGGTCCAGCGACGTAATCAGCGCCGTGCGGTGGGCACCCGAGGCCACGAAGTCCAAGCAAGCTTCGATCTTCGGGAGCATGCTCCCCGGGGCAAACTGGCCCTCGTTAATGTAACGCCGGGCGTCTTCGGCCGTTAGCTCGCGCAGGACATCTTCGTCCGGCGAGCCGTAGTTCACGTACACCGCGTCCACGGCCGTCAGGATAATGAGCTGTTCAGCGGCAATGTTAGCGGCCAACAGGGCACTGGAGCGGTCCTTGTCGATCACGGCGGGGACCCCTTTCAAACCAGTTGGGGTCTGAATCACGGGCACCCCGCCACCGCCACCAGCGATGACCAGATTGTCATTTTCAATCAGATCATTAATGCTCTTCAGCTCGATGATGGTCTTCGGGAGCGGTGAAGGGACGACCTGCCGATAGCCGCGGCCGGCGTCTTCGACGAAAGTGTAGCCCTTTTCGGCCACAATTCGATCGGCGTCCGCCTTGCTGTAAAACGCCCCCACCGGTTTCGTTGGATGCTGAAAGGCCGGATCGTTCTCGTCCACCTCAACCTGCGTCACCACAGTCGCCACATCCTTAGTGATCTGCCGCTGGTGTAGCTCATTTTGCAGGCTCTGTTGGAGGTGGTATCCGATGTAGCCTTGGCTCATGGCCCCACATTCGGGGAAGGGAAAGGCCGCCGTTTGGTCGTGTTCGGCCGCATAGTTCATTCCCAGATTAATCGCACCCACTTGCGGCCCATTACCGTGACTAATCACGACCTTGTGCCCCGCGGCGACCAACCCAATCAGGGAGGTAGCCGTGTGTTTAACGAGTTCCAACTGTTCTTCTGGTGATTTTCCCAGGGCGTTTCCACCCAGGGCAACAACGATTTTTGCCATCTGCTTGTCCTCCGCTATTCGCCTAAGGTAGCGACCATGACCGCCTTAATCGTGTGCATCCGGTTCTCAGCTTCCTGGAAGACCACCGAAGCGGGACTCTCGAAGACTTCATCGGTCACTTCCATCTCGGTCAGGCCAAACTTCTCTTCGATTTCTTTGCCGACCTTAGTCTCCGTGTCGTGGAAGGATGGCAGGCAGTGTTCAAAGATACAGTTAGGATTGCCCGTCTTCGCCATCATTTCGCTGGTAATCCGGTAAGGCGAAAGCAACTTGATCCGTTCCGTCCAGACCTCGTCGGGTTCACCCATGGAGACCCACACGTCGGTATAAAGAACGTCGGACCCCTTGACCCCCTCGTCAACATCATCGGTGATGAAGATGGTGGCGCCGGTCTGTTCAGCAATCGCATCGACCTTGGCCAGCAGTTCTGGCGTTGGATTCAGTTCCTTCGGGCACACGAGGTGGTAGGTCATCCCCATGATGGCCGCACCAATCATCAAGGCATTGGCCACGTTGTTCCGACCATCCCCCACGTATGTAAAGTGGATCTGGTCGTAAGGTTTCTTCAGGATTTCCTTCGCCGTTAGGAAGTCGGCCAGCACTTGGGTCGGATGATCTTCATCGGTCAGACCGTTCCAAACAGGCACGCCGGAATACTTCGCCAATGTTTCCACCGTCCGTTGAGAGAAGCCCCGGTATTCGATACCATCAAACATCCCGCCCAGCACGCGAGCCGTGTCCTTCGCCGACTCCTTCTTGCCCATCTGGGTTCCGGATGGTCCGAGATAAGTGACGTGGGCACCCTGGTCGTAGGCCCCCACTTCGAATGCACAACGGGTCCGCGTCGAGTTCTTTTCAAAAATTAGGGCGATGTTTTTGCCTTTTAACTTTTGCTGTTCCGTACCGGCATACTTGGCCTTCTTGAGGTCTTCGGCCAATTGTAACAGGAAGCCCATTTCCTTAGGGGTGTAGTCCAATAACGTGAGAAAACTCCGATTCCGCAAATTGTACATTGTTAATTCCTCCTTTGTTATTTACAATGACAGTATATGTAATCGGTTTCGTAAAACTTCACGAAGCTTCACAACGTGCGTAAAATATTAAAAAATTTCTACGCCATCTTTTTGGTTCGGTGGTTCCTTTGCCCACCATCACCCTTTTACAACGTCCGTTCACCCATTGTGTGAGGAGTTCTATCAATTATGCTGAAACCATCTCGCTTCATCAGTCACGAACGCTACCGCCGAATTTTGATTGCGGCCACCTGCATTGCCCTGGCCTCGCAGGTCAACTTTTCCGCCTACACCCCGGGGTTTATCCTAACCCTGTCGGTCTTACTACTGCCTATCTTTCTGTATTTCAACGCCGACCTGAATCCTATCCACCTCACCCTAGCTATCGCGCTGGCCTCGCCCCTCTTTCGGGGAATTCTGCTATCTATCGGCAATGATGTCAGCCGCACCGATAACTTACGCTATGTGATTGCCGATATGGCCTTTTACGCCTGCTATGGCCTACTGTATTACGGCCTCTACTGGCGCAAGGGAGAGCGCAACAATAGCTCCTTTCTATTGACGATCATCGTCTGCGACTACCTCGCCAACCTGCTGGAAGTCAGCATTCTGACCGGCTTCACCGACTATCACTACCGCCTGTTTCAACTGCTCTTCGTGACCGCACTGATTCGCAGCCTAATTAGCTGCGGACTGGCCTTTCTCTACCACCACTTTACGCTACTGATTCGCGACGAGGACCATGAGCAACAATACTACCACTTCATCTGGGTGGCCTCCGTCGTGAAGAGTGAGGTCTACTTCATGCGCAAGAGCATTACGGAAATCGAAAACGTCATGAAAAACGCCTATCTCCTGAACAAACACCTCCAAGAGGACAACGCCACACCGGCGGAACAGGAGATGGCCTTGACCATTGCCCGCGACGTCCACGAGATCAAGAAGGATTATCAAAACGTTATTTGTGGTCTCGGTAGCTACTTTGGCAACGACCAGACCGCCCCCATGCAGCTGGCAGATATCCTCAAGGTGACGACCCGCTACATTCGTGAGGCGTTGAAGGAACATCAACGTGGCATCGTCATCGAGACCCATAGTCACGTCGATCTCGTGGTCCCCAACCACTATTACGTGGTGTCCATTCTCTCAAACCTCATCTTCAATAGCGCCGATGCCCTGCTGGACCAGTCCAAGGGCCACATTCGCATTACCGTGGCCGACGCCGGTCCCAACATCATCATGACTGTGAGCGACAACGGCAGTGGGATGGACGCTGACACGCAAGCCATGATCTTTCAGCCGGGATTTAGTACCAAGTTCGACCAGGTCACGGGCAACGTTTACCGCGGTATCGGCCTCTCCCACGTAAAGATCATCGTTCAGGAACAATTCGACGGCGACATCCGCGTGGACTCCACCCCCGGCAAAGGCACTAGTTTTGAAATCACCCTCAACAAACAACGACTGACACAGGAGGCGCCCCAATGAATTTTTATATCGTTGATGATGACCCCGCCATCCCCATGATGTTGCGGCGGATTCTGGAACAAGACCCGACCAACAGTGTGGTGGGAACGGCCCCGACCGCGCAGAAGGCCATCGCCGACATCATGCTACTCGACGTGGATATTGTCCTGGTCGACCTGCTAATGCCCGGCATGTCGGGCATCGAGCTGGTCGATAAGCTTAAACGCCTACACCCCACGTTACGATTCATCATGATCTCTCAGGTCAAGGACGCCGATCTCCGGGCCGAGGCCTACCAAGCCGGCATTGAATTCTTTATCGACAAACCCATCAACCTGATTGAGGTCAAGACGGTCGTCGAGAAGGTCGCCCAAAACATTCAAATGGCGGCCAAACTCAATGACATTCAATCACTCGTGGGCGGTGTGACAACTGCCAAACCCGCGGTCGACCCGCATCAGGCCCAAAAGGCCAAAATTCTCTCGATCTTGCGTTTCCTCGGGATTACCTCCGAGGCCGGATCCGCCGACATTTTAGCCATTACCCAGATCATGATCGACCAGCAACTTAGCTTCCGCGAGATCGACTTCAACGTGGCCTACCACATCGACGACCGCGAGAAAAAGATTGTCTTTCAGCGCGTGCGCCGGGCCATCAAGACCGGTCTAACTAACCTGGCTCACCTGTGTCTGGACGACATGGGCGATGAGATCGTGGTCGAATACGCCAACACGCTGTACGAGTACAAGAACGTCCGCAGTGAGATGCTCTACCTGGAGGGTGAGCGGAGTACGCGCGGGAAGACTTCGCTCAAACGGTTTTTCGATGGCCTGGTGCAAGAGGTCTAGCGTTTTCGGCTCAAAGTGAGGAAAAAGACTGTTCTTTAGCCTGTCCCATCCTCCCCACCGCGATCCAGACCAATTGGGCGAACGGCAAGGCAACCAGCACGCGACAATCATATTGTCCTGGATGTTATCCTTGTCACACTGCGGCTTCTGGCTGCTATCTAACCTTCAGTTATTCAAACACAAAAGGCGTTGACCATCGAAAATTATTCGGTGATCAACGCCTTTTGATTAGTCCTTTATTTAGCTGGCACGCTTAACGCTTGAACAATCGCGTCCTCAAAACTTTCTGGCTTAGTAACCGGCGCGTAGCGGTCAATCAGCTGGCCGTCGCGACCGATCAGAAACTTGGTGAAGTTCCACTTAATCCGACCATGTCCGGCCGTGGCCTTCAGGTAGGTGAACAGTGGGTCCTCATCGTCGCCGTTAACCCGAACCTGCTTGGTCATGGGGAACGTCACGCCGTAGTGCATCTGACAAAAGTCACTGGTGGCTTCATCCGAATCGAGCTCTTGATGGAACTGATTGGACGGCAACCCCAGCACATCTAAGCCCCGTTTATGGTACTTCTTGTACAGAGCTTCAATTCCCTCCAGTTGTGGCGCCAGACCACACTTACTGGCCGTATTGACGATCAGGACCACACGTCCGCGGTAAGTGTTGAAATCAATGGTCTGGCCGCTCATTTCGGTCTCGGTAAAGTCGTAAATCGCTGTCATTTAAAAAACTTCCTTCCTAAAGAACAGGGGGATGCCTCGTCAGCACCCCCACCGTTCGCAAAAGTAAATTCCATTCATTAAATTGTGCATAACTCAATTATACGCCAATTGTTTTCAAATGACAGTTATTCAACAGCTTGATAAACCGTGGCAAAGCTCCCGTTCCAGATTCCCTCGTGATGCCGCCGAATCACGTCCGCCGACAATTCTGGGGTGTCAAAGGTCGTGCTCATCCCGGCAATCGTAATCATATCGAAGCCACGGTCATGCCCGACCCGAAAGGCCGTGTCCACGCAGTACTCCGTTTGCAAGCCACAGATTTCCACGCTCTGGGCTTCAATGTGGTGTAGCCGTTCGGCCAGGCCAGTTTCGTAGAAGGAATCCGAATGGTATTTCAGAAAAACCGTATCACTCGGTTGCTGGTTCAACCGCGCGTCTAATCGCCAAGCCTCGCTGCCATACGGCAATTCCTCGTCGGTATGCTGCATAAAAATAACGGGTCGTTCTTCATCGTGGTAAATATCCAGGCGTTCGTTAATCCGGTCAACCAATTCCGCGTAGCCCGCGGCTTGATTCAACCCATTCTGAACGTCAATCACTAACAATACATCTGCCTGTGGCATGGTCGTCACCCTTTCGCGCCTTAGTTGTTTTGAGTGTAGCACGCTTTCCTTAAAATTTCATCACTCAAGGGGTGCCAGCCACCGGCTAATTCATGTTGACTGTCAAACGCACATCGGCGATACCGTTAAGGGGCGGTGTGATTGGTAGGGAAACGTGAAGGACCAGTACCCTGGTTGCCTCACGGGACACCATTTACCGGTAGAACCCAAGCGCATCTAACGTATACGTCCCGGCCGTCACGTCCACGGTCACATGATGCTTAACTGCCGATAGTCCTAAGAAAATGGCGTTCTCCGCCTTATCGGCCGCACGTTGGGGCTGGAAGTTGGGAACGAGTAAGTGCCCATCCACCTTGATGGTCAACCGACTTGCCACCTTCTGTTGACCATAGAGGGCGAACCCAGTTCCTGTGAAGTCAAAGGCCACCTGTGTCTGCGAACCCGCCTGTCCGGTCGACAACGTCCGGTTCCAAATCGTATTGCCCAAGCCACAGACGTGTTGCCAGTCGCCACAATAGGAGACGCGTTCATCAAGGTCATCGATTCGCTGATACTGAACACCATCCGCAACATCATTCTTCTCCACGATAATCTGGTTAATTTCCGTGTGGTAATAGCCCGTCCCCACTTTAACCCGTCCGCTGTAATGCGGGTTGTCCGTGTCAACGTAGGTTAAGACGATACGCCCATCCACGCTAGCCGTTAATCGATTGCCGTGGATACCGAAGCTCAGCTGATGCTGACGGCTTAAATCCAAATTATCCACGTGCTGTAACGCAACCACACGGTCATCCTTGATGAGTTGGCAGCCGCCATCCGTAGCCAATTTGAAGACGTATGGCGCACTCTCCAGACGCCCTTTGACATCCGTAACTTGATACAAGCCGATGCCCAGGTAGTTACCGCTCGGCGAGTTCTGTTGCGTCTGCTGATCAAACTTGAACGAGAGGCGGACGGTGTAGTTCCGCCAACGGTCGTCTCCCAACGTGAAGTTTGGTGCATAGGAATATTCCCAATCCAAGGCACGCTGGGCTTCCGTAATCTGTTGGCGCAAGACGCCTTGACCATCACGATATTCGACCTCAAAGGCCCCACCTTGGTCCGTGGTATATCGCGGCGTTCCCCCACGCTTATTCTGATAGTCCGCCGCGTAACCAAAGTCATCCTGGTAAAAGATCGCCTGACTATCTGCGACATCTAGCAGATCATTGTTGACGGGCGCCGTTTGCCGGGTGTAAACAACGGCCGGATCATGGGACAAGTCTAAGGTCGTGGCGGTCACAATCGCATGTGGCCGGACTTGCACGGTGAGCTGTCCGGCCTTAGCCGTTATCGTTTCGCGCTGGCGTTTTAACCCGCTATCATAAGGCTGACCGGCTTCTGGTCCGCGGCTCTCCCAGATCGTGACGGGCTTACCCATTGCCGGTAAGTTCTGGAGTTGTAACGTATAGGTTCGTGGTTCGGCGCTGTCATTGACAAAAATCGTGGAGAAGTCCTGCTTATCCGGGGCTACCAATGTGAGGTAACTCGGTGCGGCCGTCTGAGTGGTCAGATTCTCCGTTCCACCCACGCGGCTATCACAGGCACTCGGCAGGTACCGCCATGGATTGGACTCGTGCCATCCCGCCTGAGCGAAGTCCGTGAAGTGCTTCATCACCTGTAACCCCACGTTATCGACTTCAAAGTACCCCGACCACGGACGGTTCGCCGTAATCAATTCCTTGTGGCTGTAGTTCACCCCCGGATAGTAGGCCGCAACTGCTGGCTGGAAAATGTAAAAGGTTCGCCGTGACTTGACGTAGCTCTTAATCAAGCGATTGGCCACATCCAACCCACTCTGCTTCCCGCCAATACCATCACCGGAACTGGCCCGTACCCGGTATTTACCAAAGGTCATTGGCGCGATGCCTTCGCTGTACCAAACCTCGTGCTGTTGGTCATCGGCTAAGCGTTTATATTGATTGTGGGGCCCATCATCGGTATTGTAGTGATAGCCGACTGCCGCCACCCGCTTCAAAAGCTCGGGGTCATTGAGTAGTGCATCGCCGAAGTCCGTCTCGTAGTTCTGATCGGCCGCGATTATCTTGATATGCTGATACTGGGAAAACGGGAAGTCAGCGGGAAAATCCGTATCCGTCCGTAGACGATCCGCAAACCATTTAATCCACCGATACATCGGGTGCTTAGTCTCATTACGGTCCGGATCAACATAATCAAAGAGATATCCGAACTGCTGGTAGGCCGCCACAATCGTCTGCTTATAGAGTTGATACATGGGCTCGTACGCGTCGGAACTCACCAAACGATCAGGATCATCGCTCTTGACAGCCTGCCACAGAGGCCGCAGATAACCCGGTTCTCCCCACCGCAAGAGGCTGGTCTTCAGCTGTGGATTCAGGGCCTTCGCGTCGGCAATGAGCTGATACCCCGCGCCGCGCAAGACGTTGGCGGGTTCGGTGGCGGAGCGCTTGGTGGCGGGTTCCGTCCCCGACGACGTATTGGCATCATCCCCCAGTTCCAGCTTAATCATCGTCATCAGCGGATGGTGCCCACCAAAGAGAATCTGTAAAATTTGCTGGTAGCTGGCTGGATGTTCCGCCTTATAATCCAGCAATAATCGTGAAGAGTTGTTACAGCTCAGATAACCGAAGCCTTTGAACGTATTGGCGTCCTGCGCCGTCGTATCCAACAAATCACCATTAATCATTACTTGTGTCGTATTCATGATTCGTGTCACACTCCAATCTCAATCTAAAAGTGAAGAAAGTACGAAAATTCAATTTTATCCGCTATTTTTCTGAAATTTACGGCTATAATAATTATATGGAATGGAATACATAGCCTATAAATAAATCTAATCAAAGGAGGACTGCCCGATGACAACCATCAAGGACGTGGCCAAGAGTGCTGGTGTATCGGCCTCGACCGTTTCACGGATCTTAAACTACGATGCCACCCTTGCCGTCAGTGAGGAAACGCGCCGCAAGGTCCTAGAAGTCGCCGAGAAGTTGCAGTACAAGAAGAAACCCAAGAAGGCCAAACAGTCTGGCGCCAAGATCGCCGTGGTTCAGTGGCACTCCGATAAAGAAGAACTCAATGATCTCTATTACTATCAGATCCAGTACGGGATTGAAACCCGTGCGCTAAGCGGTGGCGTCTCCGTTGACACCATCTCGTTTAATAATATCGACCACATCGACCTGACCGATTACGCTGGCATCATTGCCGTGGGAAAGTACGACGAATCGGAAATCCACCGACTGGCCGACTACCGTAAGCCACTGGTCTTCATCGGCGAAAACTATCTGCTCTACGGCTTCGACAGCGTTCAAAGTGACTTTCTGACGCCCATCAACTGGATCATTAACCACTATCTGGCCGAGGGAATCAAGGATATCGGTCTGATTGCCGGTCAGGAAGAAACGCTGACCGAACACAACGCCGTGTATGATCCGCGGGCCACAACCTACCGGACCCGACTACTTCACGAAGACCTCTTTAACCCTGATTATCTCTTCACCGGCAGTTACGGTCCCGACTCCGGCTATTTGCTGATGGAACGCGCCATCACCGAATTACAAGACGACCTCCCCCACGCCTTCATCATCGGGAGTGATTCAATGGCTATCGGGGCACTCAAGGCTTTGAAACAACACGACATTCAAGTACCTGAGCGCGTCAACATTATTAGTTTCAACGACGTCGCTATCGCCAAGTACGCCTACCCCGCATTATCCACGGTCCACGTCTACACGGAAATCATGGGTGAACGGGCTTTCGATCTCCTACAGGAACAGATTAAGAATCCCAATAAGATTCCTGAATCCGTCGTGATCAGTACCCGTATTATCCAGCGCGACAGCAGCCTGTAAGCTTTCAATATTTAGCAATTTTCAAATAAAAACCGCAGTAAAGCCAGGCTTTTCATGCTTGGCTTTACTGCGGTTTTTGCTGTTCAATTGTTGCTCTTCAATTTAGTCAGGATACCACTAAATTTACCACGTTAAACCAAGCTTAACGTTCTTTAGCCTGTCTAATTCTTAAAGTCAGGGTCAATCTTCAACCACCGTTTGCGGAGATAGAAGGCCGCTTCTTTCGGTTGACGGTCACGCGTGAACAACCCCTTCTTATTACCATTAACCCGCATGTTTCCTTCAACTGTTTGGAAATCAGCCAAGTTCCACGGTTGTTCCCCGCGAATGAAGTCGTAGGAATCAAAGACCCGGTTGAACATTTGTAAGAGTTCAATCTGATATTCCTCACTCCACATCACGGATGGCAACTTATGCAGACCCGGTTGGGTATCAGCACCGTATTCGGAGAAGACGATGGGCTTGTCGATGTCTGACGCCGCCCACTTGTCGAGTTCCTCGCGCAAGCCGGCTTCCCCATCAGAAATTTCGTAGCCCCACTTGTGATACCAACCAGGGTAACGATTCAACAGGTAAAAGTCTGGGAATTGCTTGCAGTAGGATGTATCGAAGGTATCATCTTCATTGAGGGTGAAGGTCCGTGGCCGCTGTTCGGGATCCAACGCTTTGGTATCTGCAAACAACTTCTCAAAGTACGGTACGGCCGACTTGCTGGAGGTATCCGGTTCGTTTAACAAGCTCCACGCCAGCACACTCGGGTGGTTCTTATCCCGGTGAATCATGTCAGTAATCTGGTCGAGATGCTTCTTGTACAGTTCATCCGTCCAGTCACCATCAAAGAATGATTGATCCAAGCCCCCTAAGAAACTGGCAGCGGCCATCTTAAAGCCCACGGCCGGCACTTCATCAATGATTAGGAAGCCTTCGCGATCGGCAAAGCGATAAACCTCTTCATCGTAAGGATAGTGCGAAGTTCTAAAGGAGTTCGCCCCCATCCACTTCATCAATTCGAAGTCCCGCTTCTCCACGTTCAGGTCAAAGGCCCGACCAGCATAAATGCTGTCTTCGTGCCGCCCAAACCCTTTCAGGTAAACGGGTTCGCCGTTAACCAAGATCTGGTGACCGGAAATAGCAATCGTCCGCAAACCAATCTCGTCGCTGTATTCATCAATCAGCTGGTCATTAGCCGTCATCTGAATGGTCAACGTATACAGGTGAGCATCCCGAACACGCCACAACAACGGGTGCTGGACGACCAGATCACCAGTCCGACCGTTGCCCGTTGCCACCACCTGTCCGGTTTCGTCGCGTAAGGCAACGCTGACACTCGCCGCGGATTGGCTCGTTTTGACCGTGTAGTGAACCGTCGCCGTCTGGTCTTTTAACGTGGTGACCGCCGTGTAATCAACAATATGATTCTGCGGTGTGGCGACCAAGTGGACGCTGCGGTTCAACCCCGAGTAGTTATAAAAGTCAAAGAAGGGCTTAGCCATCTTCTTACCGTTCTTCAGGACCGCGGTGTCTCCAGCGGGCAAGGCATCCCGGTGAAGTTCATTGTTCATCTGCACCGCAACGGTATTGGGTTCATCGAATTTTACTGCGTCGGTGATGTCGGCCAAGAACGGTAGAAAACCGCCCTCGTGATGTCGAATCTCCTGACCGTTAACGTAGACGGTTGCCCGGTGCGTTGCCGCGCCGAAGCGAAGGCCAATCCGCTGTCCACGTAGATAGCCGGGTACAAAGACTTGCTTGGCGTACCAGAAGTCTCCCGTGAATTCACGGGAATCCTTGTCCGTGAAGAAGTCGTTGAAGCTGGCTGGAACGGGCATTTTAATTGGATCGGGTAATTGTGTTGACCAGTGCTGTGTAACGCCCTGGCTGTCGCGATCAAACTCGAAGTCCCAAAGACCATCTAGTTTCTGATCGAATCTTTTTTTATTCGTGCGAGGATAAAGTAACTCTTGCTCCATAACGTCTGATTCCTCCAAACTTTTCTTTAAAATTCAGCCAACGTAATCTTGGTGGTCTGTCCATTCAGGGTGATTTCCACCCGATTGCCCACGAGCGCAACCGTCGGCACGACGATTTTTCCGTCAGCATCAAGGCTTTCCAGCTCCCGGTCACCCAAATACAGGGAAACCAGCGTATGCTTCCCGGGCTTTAAAATTCCCGTTTGTAGCGGAATCTTCGTCTTAGGGAAGTAGATGTTGGTGTTGGGTTCCGGTACAGATAACTCGACTTTTAAATTATCTGATAACCCGACCAGGCCGGTAATCCCTACGCGAGTCCGATAAAAGACGGCATTCTTGGCTTTCACCGGCATCTCGCGCTCTTGTGGATCGCCACTATCAGGACCAGCAAAACTCCCTTCGGCAAGGTGAAGTGTCCGGGCCGTTTCAATCTGGTGAACCCGTACGTGCCAAGGCATTGCGGGGATCACGTAGTTCTTAATCTCCACGTCGTCCCAAGGCTGCCAGTCAGAATAGACGTAATCATCGTGAATCTGATAATCGGCGTACTTGAAGGCCGTCCGCCAGAAGTTATCTGATTCGGAGACCGCCAACGTGTTGTCAAAGGCCCCCTGTTTCAGTAGAACCGAGCCTTTAGGCGTGCTGAACCCAAAGGAAGAGGAATAAACATACTTTTCATATTTCGCAGCACCAGCCGCGTGTTCGTGGGAATGGTGGCCCGCGGTAAAGGACTGGACTTCTTGGCCAGTCTTACTGTGAGCCACCAGCATACGCGGTTCTGGCTGCTTCTTCAGGGCCTCAAACTTAAAGTCCTCACTCTCTGGCGTCGTCCAGAACGGGTCGTCATCGGGCAAGGCATAGAAGATAAAGGTCTTCAATGCCCAGTAAGCTGAGGCTGGGCCGTTATACCCTTCCGCAAAGACCATGTTGGGATAAGCATAGCCGATCGGAATCAGACCATCCGTTGTGAAGATATTTTGCTGGAACCACCACCGTAAGTTATTGAGGAGCAGGTGCTTAATATCTCCTAACGTATAGTCGGTTGGCAGGTCGATGTGGGCGTAAGCCGCCACTGCCCAGAAAGCCGCTTGGGCAAACCGATAATCGAGACTTCGACCATAGGGTAAGGCCGCCCCATCGGCCGCAAACCAATTGGCATAGCTGGGAACAAAGGCCTTGGCGCGTTCTCGCAGTAAGGTCGCTTCATCCCCCTGCCAGTCGGTCAGTCCCACCGTTAATAGGGTGAAGAACTGGTAGGCAAACGGAATGTAATTATCAATCTGATTCTGATACCCATCGTAGGACCAGCCGTTATCGAGATAGTGGGTATTGGTGATTGCATAATCATCGGCGACCAGCTGAGCATGGTCGGCATAGCCGGTATCGGTGATAAACTTGTTGACCATCGCTCTAAAGAAGAGCCAGTTGGTCTTGGGGACCACTCGGCCATTCACCTGGTTCATCCAGTCAATGACTTGCTTCTGCTGGGTCGTCGACAAGCTATCCCAGAAGTTAGGCTTGGTCTCGTACAGAAAGGCTGTCAGTGCCCCCATCTCAACGAAGAGTTGATCGTAGTCGCCAAGGTCACCGCCCCAATAACTATCCGATTGTGGGTCGACCCCCGCTAAGATTCCCTGCGTGACCATCTCAAACCATTCTGGATAACCCTTGACGTTCTCGGCATTACTGAAGAAGGGACCGAGCCCCCAGAGGAGCCGCATGAAGCCTTCAATCTCCGTCTTATCTTGGAGATAGACCGCCCCGCTATCACTCATGCGGAACCGCCCCTTTTGCTTCTGCTGACTCAAGACATCCATTGCTGGGCTTAAAATATCCAGCAACGCGGCCTTAACGTCAGCCTTGCTTCTCAACGGATTCGCTTTAATCTGTTCGTTAAACAATTGTCGTTTCAAGTGAAGTCCTCCTTTACACACTTTGTCAAAAAGGCTCTACGCCGTCACTGACATAGAGTCTTTTCATCATGACACGCTAATCAACATTTATCGTACTCGCTTAATCATGGCAATCGCAATCCCACCGATTAATTCCATGACGATGGCAAAGACGAAGATTGCACCATAACCAAAGGCAGCAACGATGGCAGAAGCCACCATGGCCCCCAGCATCTGGCCCAACGTGTTGGCTAAGTTGATTAAGCCCAAGTCTTTCCCAGCCGTATCAGAAGAAGGCAAAACGTCCATGTTCAAGGCACCATCGACGGAGTTGTACAACCCATTACCGAAGGCAGCAATGACGGCGTAAACAAACATTGCCCATGGCTTCTGAACGAACAGTGGGAACAAAGCGGCAAAGCCTAAAGCGAAGGTTGCAATCACAACAGGCGCTTTAACTCGGTTCAACTTGTCGGCTAATGGTCCCCCAATCAGGGCGAAGATAACCCCGATGATTAACATAATTGAGGAGAAAATTGAAATGGATTTCCCAGCTGCACTGGTTCCTTGACCGATGTAATCGGTGAACAAGAAGAGCAGGAACGTCGTAACAATGGTTGACCCAACCACCATGAAGAACTTACCGATCAAAGCCAAGTAAAAGTCTCGAGCATCGTGAGTTGGGAAGAAGAAGTACTTCTTTAAGGTATCTTTGTTTAAAGCGACCTTAGGTTCATCCAAGTTCCCTTTTTCCTTAATCAGAAGCAAGTGGATGATGGCTAAGACAACGGTACTGCCGGCCATGAAGTAAATCCCCATTTTAACATTACCCAAGAATTGGGCGGCTAACAGCGCGAATCCTTGTTGGGCAATGGTGAATCCAACCCCGTAGAACGTCGAAACCGTGCCCCGCCATTTCGGAGCAACCCGGTCCGATATTTGCGGGTAAATCGCCGCGGCAATGGCATTTTCGGCCGCGGCCGCGATAATCCAAATAAAGATGATAGCGACAATCGATTTGACGTTGGCAATCACAATCAGTGAAACCGCAACGGCAATCGTCCCTAAAACAATGTAAGGTTTCCGTTTCCCAAAGCGTGTCCGGGTCACATCAGAGAAGGCCCCGAATAATAGGTTGGCAACGGCCCCGGTGATGGAGGCAACCGTGGCTAAAATCCTAACGGCCCAGACTTTATGTACAGGATCGAGTTGGGCGAATAATTGCGGAATTAAAACACTTCTAGTAGACCCAATTGGTCCATACCAGCATAATGGCGCTAAAAACATGGCGGAAGAAACCATCCAAGGCAGTTTCGGTTGTTCTTCGTCTTTAACTTTGGCGTTGGTAACGACCCCGACACCAGCCTTAACGGCGTTCTTGTCCGTCTGATCCTTTTTCGACATTATTTCTCACTCCTAAGTATGTATAAATTTTGTAAGGGCTTTCTTTTTGGCGTAATTTTTTGTTCTCGGCTTAGTTGTCACCGAGAACAAGTGTGAATCTACAAAATTACGTTTAATAAAAACGCTTACAAATGGATTATAACGCTTTCATTTCGTAAAGTATAGAGATAATTTAGTAAAACATTACTGTATTTTGCGCTGATTTACTAAAATACGTGTCATGCTGGGAATCCGTCCAGCAAAAATACTTTTTACTGCGATTAATCAAAAAAGCAGCCCCTCACACAACCAAGGGACTGCTCACCATTAAATTCAATTTTTACAGATTAGATATCTGGGCGTCTGCACGTAGCTTCTGTAACTCCTGAGGTGGCACCACTAACTTGACTTCACCGGTCTCCAAATCAACGTCAACAACGGGACTGACCGTCTTTTCCATCCGCCCGTCCACCTTGCGTTTAATCTTAAGTGTTCCAGTGGTGGCGAGCGTTTGATAGTGTTGATGCATCGGCTGACCCTCCTCATTCAGATTATCTTTAGGGTAACACAGCCGACCGCGAACGTCCGGTCAGACGCTTACGAACTTTGCAGACCCATCCAGTCTCTAAACAAACGCCAATACCGCGAAGTTAATCACGAACAATGCCGAGACAATCCAGATTAAGCCGTGGACCTCTTTGGCCTTGCCTTCCACCGTCTTCACCAGGCAGTAGAAGATAAAGCCCGCCGCAATTCCGTACGTGATGTTGTAGGCAAAGGCCATGATGAACGCCGTCATAAAGGCGGGAATCGCCTCGCCGAAGTCGTGCCACGGAATCTGGCTAAAGGAACTCATCATCATAATACCGACCAGAATCAGTGATGGCGCAATCGCGGCCGTGGGAATAATCGACAGTAGCGGAGAGGCCAGTGAGCTTAACAGGAACAGGATGGAAACCACCACACTGGTCAACCCCGTTCGTCCACCGGCACCAATCCCGGCGGAACTCTCCACGTAAGTCGTCAGGTTCGAGGTCCCAAAGATTGACCCCACCCCGGTCGCGATGGAATCCGCGAAGAGGGCCTTGTCTAATTTCGACTTGAATCCCGGTTGCGCCTCCAGTTCCAGCTCACGTTTACCAGAGAAGATCCCGGTCTGGCGTCCCGTACCGATGAAGGTACCCAGCGAGTCAAACGTGTCGGACAGGCTAAACGATAGAATCGTCATCAAGACCAGAATCACCCGGTTATGCTCGGCAAAGAGTGACCCCATTCCCTCAGACGAAAACGCCGCCAGAAAGGTCGTTCCTAATTGATGGAAGGACGCGCCAATCGAGTAACCGCTGGCCAGATGCAGGTTGGTCACGCCCATCGGAATCCCAATCACGGTGGTGGTTAAGATCCCAATCAGTAAGGCGCCCGGCACCTTGCGGACTTTGAAAATCACGGTCACCACCAGCCCGATCACAGCCAGAATCAGTGCCGGCGAATTGAAAACGGCTAGGGCCGGCGTAATACTCCCGTTGGTGACCACCGTATTGATACCGTGCTTGAAGGTCTCCTGGGTCGCATCGAAGGCCTTCCCATTGACCGTTAGCAAGCTACTGGCATCACTGGTAAAATGCAGGAAGTTACCATTCTTCAAACCGACATATGCGATGAACGCGCCAATCCCGCCACTAATCGCTAACTGTAGATTGACGGGAATCGCCGAAATTAGCATCTTCCGAATCTTAGTGGCCGTGATGATAATGTTGATGATCCCGCAGAAGAAGACCAACGCCAGGGCCTGTTGCCAGGTGAAACCCAGCCCCATCACCACGGTGTAGGTGAAGAAGGCGTTCAACCCCATCCCCGGGGCTAACGCATAGGGCACATTGGCAAAGAGGCCCATCACTAACGTCCCGGCAACCGAGGCAATAATGGTGGCCAAGAAGACGGACTGTTGCGGCATCCCCGTTTGCCCCAGAATCTGCGGATTAACAAAGAGAATATATGACATGGCAAAGAAAGTCGTGACGCCGGCCCCAATCTCGGTACCGACAGTGGTACCTGATTCCTTAAGTTTAAAAAACTTATCCACGATGGATTCCTCCTAAAATACGAACAATATAATAATTAATAAAAATAATATCGGTGTTTATAAGGATAACTATACCAGATAGTCGTGAAAAAGCCAAGAAAAATATACGATACACGAACTTGATTAATTGATCCGCAAGTGATTGTCTCCCACTACCATCTCCTTTTGGCTCGGAACGTCAAAAATCCCGTAAAGTCCAGTACGTGACCTTACGGGATACCTCTTACGATTTAATTGCGCTAACCGTTAACTTTCGCCAACGTCTTCTGAATCTTCTGCGGCTTCTCCTGCCGACCAATCAACAGTAAACGTAACGTGTTCAGAACCGCAATCAGCGTCACACCAACGTCGGAGAAGACGGCCCACCACATGGTCGTGATACCAAAGGCGGCCAGCGTCAGGAACAACAGCTTAATGCCTAACGCAAAGACAATGTTCTCCCACACAATTTGCTTGGTGCGTTTGGCAATCGTGATTGTGCGTGGAATGGCCAGTGGATCGTCGTTCATCAAGACGATGTCTGCCGACTCGATAGCCGCATCGGAACCCAATGCGCCCATGGCAATTCCGACATCGGCACTGGCCAGTACGGGGGTGTCGTTGAGGCCATCGCCGACGAAGGCTAACTTTTCCTTCGGCTTCAGCTGGGCCTTCAGCTTGCCCATCTCAGCTACCTTATCCTGCGGCAATAATTCAGCCTTGACCGCATCAATCTTAATCTGTTCACCGACGGCCTGACCGACTTGCTGGTTGTCCCCCGTCAGCATAACGGTCTGACGAATGCCAGTTTGCTTAAGCGCAGCCAGAGCTGGAATCGTCGTCTCTTTTACGGCATCGGCGACCTCGATGGCGCCCTGATACTTACCTGCCCAAGCCACGTAAACCATAGTGCTCGCGGGACTCCTTGGCAAATCAGCCGTAACGCCAATCTGGCGCATCAACTTAGCATTCCCCACGTACAGCGGCTGATCATCGGCTTGGGCCTTCACGCCTAATCCGACCAATTCCTCGGCGGCCGTCTGACCGTCGTCCTGATAACCAGCCAGTGCGACAATCGACTTGGCAATCGGGTGCGGTGACGCTACCTCGGCCCGCGCCGCGAGTTGAATTAGTGCCGACTTGCTCAGACTGACCGGTGCCACGTTGACCACCGCGAATTCGCCACGCGTCAACGTTCCAGTCTTATCGAAGGCCACCGTTTTCACCTGGTTCAGTGCTTCCAGATAGTTACTCCCTTTAATCAGGACGCCTGCCCGCGAGGCGGCCCCTATCCCACCGAAATAGCTCAACGGCACGGAAATTACGAGAGCACACGGACACGAGATGACTAAGAAAATGAGCGCCCGGTACAACCACGCATTGAATGGTTGGGCGAAGAACAACGGCGGCACGGTTGCCAACAGAATGGCCATCCCGACCACAGCCGGGGTATAAACCCGGGCAAACTTGGTAATGAAGTTCTCCGTCTTGGTCTTTTGGGTCGTGGCGTCCTGAACCAATTCTAAAATTTTAGCGACGGTTGAATCGGCGTAGGCCTTCTCCACTCGCAGTTCAATGACCCCATTGCTCACGATGGTGCCACTCAATGCCTGATCGCCGCTTCCAACCAGCATCGGCTTGGTTTCTCCGGTCAGCGCCTTGGTATCCAAATAGGTCTCCCCACTCGTGACGATCCCATCGGCGGGGACCTTTTCCCCGGGACGTACAATCAACGTATCGCCCACCTGAACCTGGTCCGGCGTGATCTGCTGGGTCTGGCCATTGACCACCAAGTTGGCATAGTCCGGTCGAATCTTCAAAAGGTCCGTAATTGAGCGTTTGGACTTATTGACGGCGGAATCTTGGAAGAATTCACCAATTCGGTAGAATAGCATGACTGCTACCGCTTCGGGATACTGCTGGATGGCGAGCGCTCCGACCGTCGCCACCGTCATGAGAAAGGCTTCTCCAAAAAGCTTACCGGTAAAAAGGTCCCGAACCGCTTCCACCAGGATTGGCCCGCCTACCAAGAGATAGGCCAACAGGTATAGCCCAATTGTAACCGCTTTCAGAAACGGTGAAAAAGTGGCAATGAGTAGTAGCCCCATGCTCCCTAGAATCAGGGCTAAGTTCCGTTTGGTTTCAGCTAATTTTAGATATTCCCGCATCGTACTCGCCTCCCAGACTAGATATGAACAACCGTTTATATGAATACTCGCTCATATGTATGGCTTCATCATAACATATCCATTCCCCGTGTCAACCGCCAAAGTGGACAAACTCGCCGGTCCCTTTTATGGTAAAATGAAAGCCATGGTGATGAATATGGAAAATCAAAATAATCAGCTCCCAACAACCACGGAAATCAAAAAAAGCGTCGACCTTTTCAAAACGTTCGGCGACGCCACTCGTTATCAGATTCTCTCGTTGCTCTACCAGAACAGCCGGACCGTCAGTGAAATTACGGCGGTTATGGATGTTTCGCAATCAGCCGTCTCCCACCAGCTGAAGACCTTGCGTCAGGCGGGACTCGTCATCGGTGAACGCGACGGTAAATTTATCAAGTACACCTTGGCCGACGAACATATCTTCGAAATCTTCGAACTGGTCAAGGCACATATTCAGGAATAATGAAACAAGTCCACAATAAAACCGACCTCAGCGATGAGGTCGGTTTTTATTTTACAGTTTGGTAAGATGGTTCGCACTGGACGCTAAGCAAATCATGCCCAATAAGCTACCCGATTTAGTTAGCTTCACTCCGGCGCCAGCACTCGAGACCGCGAACGCACGAGTAAGACGAAAATCACCAGCATCCCGAAGCTCAATCCTGCCATATACCACGGCAAAGTCTGAACCGTTCCATTGTGCAGCCAGCTCATTCCGCACGTCAGAGCGCTGACCAGCAGGTAGTAGCCGAGGCTAAACCAACCGCTAGCGCTACCCATAACCGCCTCATACCCCACCAACGCGCGATTCAAGGCGTTGGGTAAGGTCACATTGAGGCCCAGAAACGTCAAAAAGATGCCGATAATCATTAGCGTTGCCTGTTGCCAATAGGCAGCCACCACCAGGCCAACACTCGCCAGACTACTGAAGATGAGGCCGCGCAGTGCGACTTGTTCCGGCGTCCAAACGTTCAGTAACCGATTGACCAGCAAAGCGCCAAACAGACTGGCACCGGCCAGTACCAAGCCCAGCCACCCGTATTGGACGGCCGAATAGCCAAAGTGGGTCATAAAAACAAACGGCGCTTCAGCGTAATAACTGAACAAGAGGCCATTGATGCCGCCGATGAGTAGCCCATAACCCCAGACAACGGGGTCGGTCAACAGACGGCGCACCACACGCCATTGCTGAATCCGTGGTGGACGGCTAGTCTGCGTTTCGGGCAGCCGACTCAATGCATATAGCCCCACAGCCACGGCCATGGTGACCAAAGTGGCAAAGACACTGCGATAACCAAAGTAAGTCTGCATGACCCCACCAATTAGGGGACCCAAGGCTGGTGCCAGGGCCATCGCGGCACTCGTCTTGGCAAAAATTTTTGCGCCGGTCACACCACTAAAACTTTCACGCATGATCGTCTGGGTTACCACCGATCCGGCACTCGCTCCGAGCGCTTGGATCAATCGCCACCCCAACAAGGTCAGAAAATGCGGGCTCATCAATAATCCAATATTTCCCAATAAATAAACGGCGATGCCGGCTAACATGGCCGGTCGCCGACCCCACCGGTCAGCCAGTTGCCCCCACATCAGGACACCCAGGGCAAAGGCCACGAAATAGGTACTCATGGTGAGTTGCACTTGGTTAGCACTCACCGTAAAAGCCCGGCGTAGTTGCGGTAACACCGGGGTAAAGATTGACTCGCTGATTTGTGGAAATCCCACGAGTGTAATCATCAATCCCAATGAAGGGACCGATGGACGGACGTTTTTCATCGTATTTCTCCTTAGAATTTACTTTGAGGAAAAACGTCCTTTTCCGTCTGCGGGGACGCAGGCCATTAACGTTTGTAGCGTCATGGATGGTCACCCCTTTCTGTTAAGTTGCGTTTCACATTACGGGAAATCCGCGGGAGTGTCAAGCGTCGATTGCTGGCACGGTGCCTAAATCTCTACAATTAGTCAAAAAAAGGTCTGGGACAAAACATCCCAGACCCCTTTTGAGCCAACTTTAAATGGCCGAAACGTGCGCCAAAAAGCAGCCGGTTCCGCTTAAAACTGATAACCAAACAATCCAAGCCCAGGATTATTCGGTTATCAGCCTTAATGCTCGCCGGCTAACCGCCTTTTGTCCCACTCTCTTTCATCTGCAGTTATTTCAATAGATACGACGCATCCAACTCATGGTCAAACGACGTCAGAATCTTGGGCCCATCCGTTGTGATCACGATGGTGTGCTCGTACTGGCAACTCAGGCTCCCGTCAACCGTTGAGATGGTCCAGCCATCATCGGCCGGCGCGCTGCAGGCCCAATCGCCCACGTTGATCATCGGTTCAATGGTAATCGTCATCCCCGCCTTCAGCCGCGTACCGTGACCGGCCTTGCCATAGTGCGGTACGTCTGGGTCTTCATGCATGGTCGGGCCGATGCCGTGACCAATGTAGTCGCGCACCACGCCGTACCCCAACTGGTTCTCGGCATAATTCTGAATGGCAAAACCGATATCGCCAATTCGGTTGCCGACAACCGCTTGGTCAATCCCTAGATACAGTGACTTCAGCGTAACATCCATTAATTTCTGAGCTTCCGTGGAAGGCTGGCCCGCCACAAAGGCGTGGCAAGCATCACTCAAGTAACCGTGGTAGTCGATGACGGTGTCCACCTTAACCAAGTCGCCGTTCTTAATCAGGACGTCCTTACTGGGACAGCCGTGGCAGATGACGTCATTGACGCTCACACAGGTCGAGTATTTATAGCCTTCAAAGTTCAGCTCACCCGGCGTGGCATCGTGGTCAATAATGTATTGGTAGGAAAAATGGTCAATATCCCAGGTCGTTATCCCTGGCTTGATATAATCCGTCAGGGCATGAAACAGCCCAGCGAGAATATCGCCGGCCGCCTGCATCCCCTGAATTTCGCGTGGTGATTTTAAAGAAATCATGTTGCCTCCTGATGGTTGTCTACGTTTTAAGTGTTATTTTCAGTATACCCTACTGGGCGGGCGCTTCAACCTAAAAAAGTAATTCACGTCAAATCCCTAATGACACCGTTTTCAGTGGCTTTTCAGACCTGAATATTTTATGGAAACGTGTTACAATCACTTTTGCTGCATTTCACACGGAATTTGTAAAAACAACAAGGAGGTGCCCCATGGCACTCACGAAACGTGACGTCCGCGATTACTTTATCGGCTTCGCCCTCGTCCTGACGATGGTTGGCATCGCCACTGGGCTCAACGATTATGAAATTATTCTTCCCGAAATTGGTGCGCTGACGGCGGGGATGTGGATTTATCACAACCCCACCTGGGTCAGTCAACCCCTTAAAATCTTTCTCGCTCCTTCCGGCACCGCGGTGATTGGCTTCGTCGTCAATCAACTATCCATCAGCTATCCGGAAAAGGTTGGCATTACCCTGCTCTTCATCTTGTTACTCCTCAACGTGCTACGGTCGACGTTGGCGCCATCCTTCGCCACAGGGCTGTTGCCAATCATCATCAACGCCACGCACTGGTCCTTTATCCTCGCGATCTTTGCGTTTACTCTGACCTTGATGGTGGGCGTTCTCCTGCAAGGTCACTACAAGGGCCAACCCGCGGGGCATCCGCTCCACTACCAACACATGCTGGGCTTCGTACTCGCCGCAGCCGTCTGGATCGGGGCAGTCTGGCTAGCCGGCTATCCGCAAATGTCTGGAATTCCACCGGTACTGGTCGTCTTCTTTGAGGTCTCGCAAAAATCCAGTTACAGCGGAAAACTTGCGGTCAAGCACATCATCGCTCTAGGTGGTGCGGCGACCATTGGCGTACTGGTTCACCTGGTCATTGGGTCATGGCTGCTGGCCACACTAATCACGCTGCCGCTGGTGTTCGTGCTCCTGCAACTCTTGCGAATTAAGCTTCCGGCCGCTTACGCCTTTCCACTGTTGGCGCTGGTCTTACCGGCCAATATGTTCCACACACTACCGATTGCGGCGACGCTGGCCGCCTGCTTCTTCCTGGGCGCGACCTTTGCTTACCGCAAACTCGCGGCACTGACGGGCTTGGCCTCGGAAAATAATTAAGCACACCTAAGGCAACGACTTCTGGAAGGAAATCGTTGCCTTTTTTCATTTTACAAACTTTTTACGTAAACTACACGTTAGTTTTACATCACTCCCGTATCCTGAAAGTTACCATTCAGGCCAACTACATACAAAGGGGTTTTAACGTGTTAGATATTCTAAAAGCCGCAATTCTGGGCATCATTGAAGGAATTACGGAATTCTTACCCATCAGTTACACCGGACACCTCTACTTAGCCGATGAATTCATCAAGTTACACGAGTCCACGGCTTTTATCAATATGTTTATGGTGGTCATCCAACTCGGCGCGATTCTTGCCGTCGTCGTCCTTTATTTCAACAAACTCAACCCCTGGGCCCCGAGCAAGAATAAACTCGAACGTCATCAGACTTGGACACTCTGGTTCAAAGTGATTCTCGCCGTCCTGCCCTCAGTCATTGTCGGCCTTCCGCTCAACGACTGGATGGAGGCTCACCTGACCAGCTGGGAGGTCATCGCCTCAACCTTAATCGTCTATGGGATTTTGTTCATCGTGATTGAGACCTACAACCGCCACCAAACGGCCCGCTTCAACGATCTCAATCAGCTACCGGTTAAGATTGCCCTCTTCATTGGAATTTTCCAAATTCTCTCGATGGTTCCCGGCACCTCACGCTCCGGGGCCACCATCCTCGGCGCCATCCTGATTGGGACCTCACGTTTCGTGGCAACCGAATTTTCCTTCTTCTTGGCCATTCCGACCATGTTCGGGGCCTCGCTACTGAAGATTCTGAAATACTTTCTTCACGGTAATGGTTTCACGGGCAGTCAAACGATCGTCTTACTGACCGGTGTCATCGTGTCCTTTGTCGTTGCTTACCTCGCCATTAAGTTTTTGTTGAATTACATTCGTCAAAACGACTTTAAGGCGTTTGGCTGGTACCGCATCATCTTAGGTGTCGTTGTCATCGTCTACTTCGGGGTTGTGAACCACTAAGTTGCCCCACAGAATATTCAATGACCGATTAATCAATAGTTTTAGCTGATTTCTCGTCATATTACCATTCAATCTCGGTTTAGCCACTGGGTTATACGTTTGAAAGCGCTGGATAACGTCGTTTGCAACAATCTGCAATCAAATGTGACAGCCTTTTAACTACACAGTAACTAAACTGCAATACTTCTCGGGTATGCTGTTAAGTATTAAGAAAACAGATTGGATAGATTAAAAAATATGTCGAAATCAAAACTTACAATTAAATTTGCTTCATTTTTACTTTTATTTGGCTTTTCCTTCGGCATGGTGACCGACGTGACGTCAAGCTTAGTTCCTGAACAAACCACGACTGCCCAGGCGTCAACTCGGGTATCCGCTAGTCAGGCTAAGAAGATTGCCAAGATTAATGCCGGCCTGTCTAAAAAACAAAAAGCAGCCAAGAAATGGATTGCTAAGCGCGAATCCGGCTATAACTATTCGGCGCGTAACGGCAGATGTTACGGTCGTTACCAACTTTTGAAGTCTTACTTGCACGGTGACTACTCACCCGCTAACCAAGAAAAGACCGCCAACCGTTACGTCAGTGGCCGTTATGGGTCATGGACGAAAGCCAAGAAGTTCTGGCAAAGTCATCACTGGTACTAAAACCAGCGAGACTGCTTAACCGCGGTTTCAACTACATAATTGTGACCTTGAACCTGGCAGTTAAACCCGTACGTTGCGTTTAACTGCCTTTTTTCTACCCTAAAATGACTGAAGGATTGATGCTAAATGAAGAAGATGCTTAGCCTGGGACTCGTCATTCTGGTATTGGGCGTGGGAATTCTTCTGCTCCCTCACTTGACCACTAATCACTCGCAAGCCAGCGCCCCCACCGCAGCCAAACGTGCCAGCCAGCACCCAACAACGTCCAAACTCACGCGTGCAGAATTGCAGCGTGACCGCAAGTTGACCTACAGTGCCATCATTTATTTCGCCATCAAACACTCCAAGCTCCAACGCTGGCAGGAGGTCTCCGACTTCAAGCTGGGTTGGCAGGTCGAAAGCTATCCGCGTGACGGTCAGACCAAGTATCTCGTATGGCCCGATCAACATATCCAGGACAGCGCTAAGAATCTCGCCCCTAACTGGTTCCGACTGAAGGACCAGCACGTTCTTTACGACAGCATGATCGTCCACTCCTTCCGCAAGGACCAGACCAAGACGGCTTCGCTCACCGAAATTGTCAAACAAGTCAACGCTGATCATGCGGCAGCCAAGGTCCGATCCATGCCCGAAAAGATGACCGTCATCACTCACCATCAGTAGCCAAAAAGCCGGCACCGACATGGCACCGACTCGAATGATCCTTACTTAGTCATCTAATGAAATGGTACTCTCCGTCCCCACGTTAATCAGCGATTCAATACGATCCAGTAGCATCAGTAACCACCCGAAGGCCATCACGAAGGCGACCATTTCAAACGCCGTCAAGGAAAAGTAGCCGATTCCTCGAAACAACACTTCGGCAACGGCCAAGGCCACCCCGACACCGTACGATAGGTAGAGAAATTCCTTGGTGATCTGCGGCAACAACCAACGAACCCCAATAATCAGTGCCAACACACAGTAAATCAGGAAGCTCGCCACCTGGTCGTGCAGGAGATGTGACGAAATGTTGTTTGGAAAGACGCCGACCAGCCCTAGATTGATCGCAGTCAGTGTCAGAAGTATCCGGAGTACAATCAGCCGCCGGGAACTCGGGTAGTATTCCTGCAGGCTCACAAACAGGTAATCGATTAACGCAATCATCAGGAGCGCCGAAAAAATCAGCGTCGCGTTAAACTGCCACCCGCTGGACGCGTGGCTGGTCCCCAGAAAGCTCAAGTTGTGTTGCCACCAGTAACGTTCATTGTTGACAGCCATAGAAATGACCACGCCGCTGATAATCACCAGCGTCAGGACGGTTGACAGGACACCCGCGTCGACCGCCTGGGCAAAGTAAATCATGGCCAGATTAATAAACACCCCGAAGACAAAGATAATCATACTGGCGGTGATCCGATCGAAGCTAGCGCCGTTGAACAGCATTCCTAACAACCACATACTGCCGACCAGCACCAACGCCAGAATCAGCGCAAAGGATAGCACAATAACCGGAAAATTTCGCCAATAGATATTTTTCGTGAAATGATTCTGTGGGTTATTACGATCTCGAACAAAGAAGATGGCAAATAACACCGTTCCCATGACCACTCCGGTAACGATCAGACCGGTTGCGAGGGAGTTATCCCCGGATAGTTTGAGATGGCGAATGCCCTGCCAGCGACAAAAGATGTAATAGCCAATGCTGACAATGAAGGCCGCGATGACCGGCCACCACATCAGCCGGTTCTGAAAGATTCGCCGCCGGGATTCCGCAAATTCCACGACCAACCGATCCCGCTTAACCACCAGTTTTACCGGCGTATCGCCATCAAGCTTCAGTTGCTCACCGATGTTCGCCGGGATTTTTAAGTTAAAATCCTTACTTTTCATGTTTTCCTCCTGTAACTATTCCCACTAATTATAGCAAATCTAGGCGGAAATTAACGACGTTTCTGGTGATCACCCGTGGCGGACTCTAAAAAAATTGCCGACAGATTGTCGGCAATTTCAGCAACTTTCTATTCAGTTAGCCATTGGCATGCACATCGAAAGCGTTCAGCAACATCTCTTGAACGCCGGGCGCATCGGGATCGTGGCGTCCTTTACCGGTGTCCAACGCCACTAACGTTACCACTTCGGCATCCGTTAGGCTGAAATCAAAAATATCTAAATTACTTTTGATCCGTGTGGCGTGGACCGACTTGGGGAAGACAATCACGCCAAGTTGATGTTCAAAACGCAGAATAATCTGCCCGGCGTTTTTGCCGTATTTTGCCGCCAACTGGGTAATTACTGGCTCATTCAATAAGTCTTGATTCCCCTGTCCCAGCGGTGCCCAAGCCTCCAACTTCACGTCGCCCGGTGCCATTAATTGACGAATGGCCGTTTGTTGGAAGTAGGGGTTAAATTCCACCTGATTGACTGCCGGCAGCACGTTAAATTGGGGCACAAAGCGTTGCCAAATCTTAGGCGTCATATTGGAGACCCCAATCGACTTTAACTTACCAGCCCGTTGAGCAGCTTCCATTGCTCGCCAAGCCCCCGGCACGTCGCCATAAGGTTGGTGGATCAGGTACAGGTCCAAATAGTCTAACCCCAGCTTCCGCAACGATAGGTCAATCGCCCGCTGTGCGGGTTGCTCGCCGTAATCTTGTAGCCAGAGCTTACTGGTTACCCAAATCTGATCGCGTGGAATCCCACTATCCTTGATGGCACGACCGACCTCACCTTCGTTGAAGTAGGCCACGGCCGTATCAATGTGGCGATATCCGGCCTGCAAGGCTTCACTCACTGCGGTGTAGGTCGATCCGTCGCTGGGAATCTGAAAAGTTCCGAACCCAATGGCCGGGATTTTCCGACCATCATTTAAGGTAATCGTTGGTGTTGTCATGTTTATCACAGCTCCTTTAGTTTAATTCTTTCAAGCTTGACCCAAAGATCTGTTCAATCGTCACGGGATCGCGGTGATCAAAGAACTGGCTCTTGCCTTGGTCCAAGCCCGCAATCATCTGCATTTCTGCCGGTGTTAGCGTGAAATCAAAGACCTCGCGATTCTCAATGATTCGTTCGCGGTGGACGGACTTGGGAATCACGGTAATCCCGCGTTGGAGGAGCCACCGTAAGATCACCTGTCCGGTCGTTTTCCCGTGGGCCTGCGCAATCCCTTGTAAAGTTGCATTGGTAAAGATGCCCTGTTTGCCCTCCGCGAAGGGGGCCCAGGCCTCTACCCGCACGTTTTCGCTTTGATTGAAGGTCACTTCATCAGGTTGTTGGTACCACGGGTTAACTTCAATCTGGTTAATCACCGGCTTGACGGTCATGGTCAGTTCAAGGTTCTTTAACTGGTCCGCGTAAAAGTTAGAAACCCCAATCGACCGAATCTTTCCGGCCTGTTGCGCTTCTTCCAACGCCCGCCATGCACCCATCGTATCGCCATACGGCTGATGGAGTAGGTACAAATCCAAATAGTCTAAACCCAGGCGTTGAAGAGAAGCGTCGATGCCGCGCCGTGCCCGTTCATAGGTAAAGTCCGACACCCAAAGCTTCGAAGTCACGAAGATGTCGTCACGTTTGACGCCACTGGCCTTGATCTCCCGACCAACTGCCGCTTCATTTTGATATGCGGTAGCGGTATCTAGCAGTCGGTAACCGGCTTGCAGTGCCGTGGTGACGGCCGTCTCACACTCGGCTAAATCCGGCACTTGGAACACCCCAAACCCGAGTTGCGGCATTTCAACGCCGTTATTTAACGTTATTGTTGGTATCTCTGCCATAAAATTCATCGTCCCTTCTTGAACTTGCATGCCTCTACTATAACTGCAGAATTGGGCGTTGAAAATTACCACTTCATCATGCTAGTATACGGGTATCGTATACTGACCGTCAGGAGGGACTGTCATTGCTTGATAATTACTTATTAGAAGAACTCACGACTTTTGCTGAAACGGGAACTCTCGCTAAAACGGCGGCGCAACTCAACATCACCCAACCGACTGTGACCCGTGGCATGCAGAAGTTGGAAGCTGACTGGGGCGTTCGCCTCTTCGATCGGCAACCCAACCGCATCGCGCTGACGCCGACCGGCAAGCTAGCTGCTCAGGAAGCGGCGACGCTCTTGCAAGCACAGCACCAGGCTATTCAAAAAGTCCGAAACTTCGACCGCAGTCAACATCAGCTTACCATTGGTAGCACACTCCCCGGGCCGCTCATGCTGCTGCAGCAACTACGGCCCCAATTGCCAGTCCAAACGACAATTGCTACAGATTTATTGCCGGATCAGAACTTGACGCAAGCACTACAGAATCGCGATTACACCTTGATTCTGACGTCTCAGGTACCGGCTGCTTCAGACATTACCACTCAGTCTTTGGGCACCGAAGACCTCGCGGTAAATTTAAATCAATTTATGTATCAGGCCAATCAAGCTGACATTAGTTTCGCCGAGTTAAAAGATCTGAGCTTTCTGGTCATTGCTGACATTGGTCCGTGGCGCGACATTATTCAGCGGGCCATTCCGGGAGCCAAATTTCTCTACCAAGACCAACGTGAAGCCTTTCGCGAAATTAGTACGCATACCGACTTCCCATACTTTAGCAGTAGTTTCTCACCCTTCGACCCACTACTAACCCCGTCCACGAAGACCAATACCGTCCGGCTACCCATCCGTGATCAGTCGGCTCACATGCCAGTATACGCGACTTACCTACAGGCTAATCAGACGGTCGTGATGCCGATTATTCGGTTGTTGCGTAAAAGCTGGCCGAAAAGTCACTAGTTCATCGCTACTTCGACGCCCGCGGCTATACCCTACCCGTATACCAGCCGATACCCCATAAGTATTAGACAACTGACCGGGCCTTGGTCTAAACTAAGCAACGGGTCGGATATGATCTCTCCCCAAGGTAAAGATGCTTTACAAACATCGTGTAAACGCTTAAAATTTCCGTATTAAGGCCTAGGAGGCTAAAAGATGAAGTCTACTATTTTTATGGAACCTGGAAAAGTTGAAGTTGAAGATATTCAAAAGCCAACGCTTCAAGCCAGTGATGACGTGATTATTCACGTCGTACGGACCTGTGTGTGTGGGTCCGACCTCTGGGCTTACCGTGGGTTGGAAGACAAGCCCGCCCACTCCGAAAACTCCGGTCACGAAGCTATCGGAATCGTCGAAGAAGTCGGTAGCGACATCACCACGGTCAAGCCCGGCGACTTTGTCATCGCACCATTCACCCACGGTTGTGGCCACTGTGCCGCTTGCCGTGCCGGATTTGACGGTGTTTGCCAGAACCATACTGATAATTTCAGTAACGGTGTCCAAGCCGAATACATTCGTTTCCAACACGGTGAATGGGCCCTGGTCAAGATTCCTGGTCAACCCGAAGACTACAGCGACGCCATGTTAAACTCCCTGTTGAGCTTGGCTGATGTCATGGCAACGGGGTACCACGCCGCTCGGGTCGCCAACGTCAAGACTGGTGACACGGTGGTCGTCGTCGGTGATGGTGCCGTGGGTCTCTGTGGGGTCATTGCGGCGCAGATGCGCGGTGCTAAGCGGATTATCGCGATGAGCCGCCACGCTGATCGGCAAAAGTTAGCGCTCGAATTTGGCGCTACCGATATCGTTTCCGAACGGGGCGACGAAGCCGTGGCCAAGGTGAAAGCCTTGACGAACGATGCCGGTGCCGATGCCGTTCTCGAATGTGTCGGGACTGAATTGTCTAACGATACGGCCATGAAGGTTGCCCGTCCCGGTGCCATCGTTGGCCGGGTCGGTCTGCCTCACGAACCGAAGATGGACATGACCACCTCGTTTTATACCAACACGATCATTGCTGGTGGTCCCGCTTCCGTGACGACTTACGACAAACAAGTTTTGTTAAAGGCCGTCCTGGATGGCGACATTCACCCCGGCAAGGTCTTCAACCAACAATTCACATTGGACAACATTGAAGATGCCTACCAAGCCATGACCGACCGGAAAGCTATCAAGTCTCTGGTGGTTATCGACTAATCTTAAACTAACGACAAAAGCGCCAAGCTCCGATCATCCCGGAACTTGGCGCTTTTACTGTGGCAAAAAAGTCTTGAACGGCATTGTCCCGTCAAGACCATTTCCCCAGTTATCAGGGTGTCGCCACCCGTCAATTCAAAATGATTAACCCTTACTTTTCGACCGCAAAGCCACCGGTCCAGCCAATCTTTTCATTAGCGGCCAGCGTCATTTGCAAGAAGCCAAAGCTTTCCAACTCACGAGCCCGCTTCAGAGAGCCTGCGTCAACAAAGGCGACACCACTATCGGTTAAGGCTGCGGCTAACGTCTGCTTGGCGGCGTCATCGTCACTAGCGGCCATAACCGTCGTCTGTTGGTCGCCTACCTGACGGCTTTTCAGTGTTGCGGCAAAGGTTGTGTTGAATGCTTTAACCACCTTAGAATCTGGTAAAGCGGCGGCAATTTGCGCAGCAGCGGAACTGTCGGCCGGAACGACTAATTCGTCCCATGTTTCAAAGTTCAGTGGGTTGGTAATATCCACGACAACCTTGCCGGCTAATGCGGCCTGGTTGGCCTTCGCAATGCTCAACGCGGCATTGAAAGGTACGGCCAGCACCACAATTTCACCGAGATTTTCAACGGTATCCTTGGAGTCAATGAAGTTAACCTGATTGCCACCCTGGGTGAACACGTCACCGATTGCTTGACCCATATTTCCTTTACCAAAAATCGTAATTGCTGCCATAGTACAAACCCCCTGATTAATTTTTGTATTTATTTTAAGTACAGTTTTTATCATACGGGTATTTCTTCTAAAAGTCAATTCATTTGATTCACGCATTATTAGGATTAAATACCAGCATGTTTTGAATGACTTTTCAGTAAAACTGTTATAAAATAACATACAGAATAATAAAAAGGAGGTGGCCCCGGATGGCCAACACCCAATTGAGTGATACGATTCATGTTCTGGTCTACATCGCTTACTTTAAAGGCAAAAAAATCACGAGTCAGGAGATGGCCAGTAGCCTCGAAACCTCACCTAGCCTGATTCGTAAAATCATGGCAAATCTGAAGCGTAGTCATCTACTCGCTCCCACGCACGGGCCAACCCAACTGGCTTTGGCGGTCGATCCGGCAGAGATTACGCTCCGTGACGTGTACGCCACGCTCCCCGGTCAAGCGCCGCTGCTCAAAGTCGACGACCACACCTCGCAGAAATGTCCGATTGGGCAGACCATGCCAACGGTTCTGGCGCATTACTACAGCGAGATTCAGGCCGCGGCCGAAGCCAAGATGGCCAAGATCACCTTACAAGATATCTTAAACGACGTGACCCTCATGCAACGCTTAACCGCAGAATAGACATAATCATCCCGTTGACGCAACGGGATTTTTTGATCACCAAAATAAAAGAGTGCGGCCAAAGGCGATTAGTCGGTGCGCATTAAGACTGATAGCCAAACAATCCTGATCTCAGATTGTTTGGCTATCAGTTTTGAGCCGACCCAGCTATCTTTTAGCACAGGTTTCAACCATTAGAAGTTGGTGTACAAAAAGTTTTTGGGCGGTGTCCCAGGCTCCTTCTTATACTAATCTATTAATAAACTAATCAATCCCGTCATCAATAAAATGCCTAATTGAAGACCAACCATTCGCTCACCCCATCCGCGGTTACACGTCAATTAACGAAGTCCCGTTCTATATGCATTATTAATAAATTCCATGGGTCAACCAATCCCTCGTAGCAAACAAAAATGGCTGATTCCATCGGCAGAATCAGCCATTTTCTAAAACCGTTATGCTCTACAGGTAAGGGGTCAGTTCTGCAACTCAAGTTCCAAGTCGATTAAGCCCGCTAGCGTCGGGAAGTTGCTACCGCGCTTAACCATGCCCCTATTATGCTACGATTGACGCGCCGCTAACAGTCAGTCGAAATAAACTTTTTCTGAGAGTTTATCAGAAATTACTAGTCATTCATTTTCCCGTAGAAGTCATTTCTATAAGTTTATAAATAAATCAGGCCACCGTGATCTGCATCCGCCCGTGACGCTTGGAATGGTAGAGGTTCCGGTCAACACGGTTGTAAAAGTCCATCGGCGCCTTGTCATCCGTCGTAATGGCGGAAACACCCACGGACACGGACAGGCGGACCACGTCATCTCCCGCCGGAACTTCCAGGTGATTGATGGCCGTGAAGATCTGATCCACGATGGTCTTGGTGGCATCCACATCATACCCCGGAAAGAGAAGATTGAATTCCTCGCCACCGGTTCGGTAGAACTTGACGTGGGGATCATTAGCCGCCAGAACCGTCTGGACGGTCGCCGCCACCTCGCGTAAAACGTTATCTCCGATGGAATGACCATAGGTATCGTTGATGGCCTTAAAATGGTCAATATCAAACATCATCATCGACAGGGCTTGCCCCCGCTGACTACTCCGTCGAAACAGACGCTCGATGTCTTCGGTATACGCCGCAAAGTTACCGGTCTGGGTGAGTGCGTCGTGACTGGCAAATTTAGCCAGTTGAATCTTAAGCGCCGCATCGTGTGACAGCATGGAGACATAGATGTAGAGCAGCGTTTCAAAGATCATCAGATACAGCCACTCTTCGCCCAGCGTTCCCCACGAAAAACCAAACTTCAGTTTCATCCAGAACCACAGAAGTCCACCAAACGGTAGGATAATCGCCAGATACGGGATTACCGCGTGCCGTGCCCCTTGAAACCGCGTATGGGCGACGTTTAACGCCACGAAGAAGATAAATAAGGTAATCGCATGCGCCCACGACTGCCAATAGCCTAGAGAACCGTCGAAGACCATATAGACCAGAATAATGGGGAACAGGAGTAGATAGGAAATTCGGACATTCAGGAAATACGCGCAGAAGGTAATCGCAATTAATTCGAAATTCATAAATTCCCACGCGTAGCTTTGGCCAACGATTAACGACTGGATGCCGAAAACAAAAACAATCATATAAATCAGGCCATACCACGTCCGAATCGATTCATCGGAAACGTTGAATTGATGGGCATGGGTCCACGAGATGAGCCAATTGTACGACACCCAGTAGAACGTCAGAACGCCCAGGACAAAAAACACGCTGGTGGTAAACGGCGGCACCTGCCAATGAGACCAAGTCATTACGAAACCCTCTTCTTTAAAGTGAAGCTTCTGCCCACCGCATAGGGCGACAGCCGCTATTATTTTTTGATTCGCCAAGAGGCCCGCTCAAAAATCATGCACGGGCCATACTTATTTTTTATTTATACAAATTGATGTATGCCGTTAACTCGGTTAATTTTCAACCAATGCTAACGAGTATAAAACTATAGTAGTCCCATCGGCGATCAAAAAGTATAACCAAATTGATAAAAGTGCTGAATTGTGTAAACATTTTTAACAACGATTCTAGTTTCTCTATTAACTACTTATGCAAATATTGATGTAACGTAAGTTCAAGCTTCTCAGCCACCACCAGTCCAACGACCTATTTGCTGAGTGCCAACCCCGTTTCCAGCCAAGAGAGAGAGTTTTCAAAACCTCGCTAATCACAAAAACTGATTAGATGCCCTTACAGCATCCAACCAGTTTTCAATACTATTGACCTAGCCGTGATCCTCCGTCGGCTGGTCTCCTTCCGACTGTACTTCTGCCAGCGTCGGAAATTGCCGTTCCGTCACGTCGATGCAGTACGACCGAGTTGGGGAATCACTGACCTCGATGCGCAGGAGCACGGCGTTATTCTGCCGTAGAATCCCGTCAATTTCGTTAAATAGATACTCCGTCACATTTTCTACGGTCGGATTAATCACCTTGAATTCCGGCAAATCATTTAGGTACTTCCCGGATAATTCATCGATTGCCTTGTTCAACGATTTCTCAATGTCAAAGAAGGACACCATCCCCTCGAACACGTGAAGTTCACACACGATTTCCCAGGTATGGTTGTGCTTCTTCCCCGTTCCCGACTTCCACCGGACGGCGTGACTCGCATTGACGTATGATTTAATCTTGTAGGTTCGTTGCTTCTTCATTCGTACTTTCCTTTCTGCCAACTTCTAATACCTGCCGTTAAAAAGCGACACCCTTAAACTTGCTAAGTTCGTCCAACATGGCCGACCGTCGCGCGTATTTGACTCGCCACGTCTTAATGAGCTGACTAGCCGTATTGCTTCCCATAGGATAGGCCGTCATCTGATTCAACACCTTGACGATCTTGCGGTAATGCTTCCGGTCTCCCGTCTGACTGGCCATCTGCTCAGCAACGGCCACGTACTTTTGTAAAAGTCGATCGGAAAATTTGGGCATCAACATTTTTTCATAGGTCTGCACGCCGCTCAACCCCGGCTGGGCCAACACAGCCTGCAGGAGTTGTCGCAGTAGACCTTCCTCGGCGTACAGCTGCGCCACGTCGGCTGTCGGGGGTAAGGCCGCAAAGAGCTTGCGCCGTTGGACTGGCCATTCGGTAGCGGAATACAATTGCTTTAGCTCCTGAAAATCCGCCAAATTGGCCGGATCATAGGTTGTCACCAGCTGCCACAACTCCCGTTGATAGTCTGCCGGTCGGTCCAGTTGGTGATAGAGATCCTTCAATTGACGGCTGTAAGTCCGCACCACACCCGCGTGCCGATTAGTCTGCGCCTGTTGCTTGCCTTCTGTCAATTGCGCCAACGCCGTCGAATAATCCCGCCGTTCCAAACAGTAGGTGATATAGACCTGCCGGACGTCACCATAGTGGGCATTAGCCGTACAAAAACGGGCAATCTCCGTCTGATCCACTTGCGCCTGAATCATCAGTTTAAGGTGCCACGTCGCCCATTTTCGCGCCTCCCACTCTTCTTCCTGTCGTTGCGCCTGTTGGAGACGTTGCATCGTCCAATTCAATTTAAGCCGGATAAATTCTAGTGTCGTAAAGTTTTCAGCCAGCAAGTCCGTCACCAGTTCTTCAAAGGCCAGTAGCGACGCGTTGGCATGTTTCTGAAGCCAAGCAAAAATTTCGCGTTGCAAGGGCAAATCCGCCTGCTGAATGACCCGACGCCACAGGTCATGACAGATTCCGGCCAGCATCATCAGTTCACCATCGGAATCGTCAATATCTACTCGCGATAGAATCATGACCGTAGCCGTGAGTTGGTGAAAGGCCAACGACCATTGCTGTTGTTCCACGGCTAACCGAATGTTGTCGCGGATAAACGTGGCCATCTCCTCTTCAAAATCACCAGCCGCCTGATAATCAATGAATCCCCCGCTATCCTCATAACTGTCACAAATCTCCTGGACCTCTTCTTGAAAATCTTCCAAGCTATCCACAGTTTTTTTCGATGACGTCAACATTCTAAATACTTTAGCCAACTGATCATCAATTTGTAAAACGGAGGCCAGAAAGTCCCGTACTTGTTGATCTGAGGCACGATCCACCAGTTGCGTCACGGTTAGCGATTCTGTATCCACATTTTCCGATTCAGATTGATCATCGTCTTCGCCAAACGCCCAAAACAACGTGGCCGCCATGTGCTTACAGTACTTGCCATCGACCGCATAGGGACAGTCGCACACAGCGTCCACTACCTCGTCATCGACCAGCTTAATGACGACGTGATAATCTTGCGTTCCCGCCACGATTGCGTGAATCTCATCGGCTGATTTTTGCCCATTTACTACGAGTCCCCGACGATAGTAGTCGTAACCACGATCCACAATCTGTGGCTGAAATTGCACTTCCCAATCCATCTATTCTCCGCCTCCCGACAGTCGTTTTCTTCACTATACCAAATCCCCCCGGTAAAATAAAATGGTCCGGTACAGCCGCAACGACTGTCCTTTATTTTCTCGGCACGATAGGTGTAAACTAGGTTTAGTCGGCTATTTGTGTCGGCTAAATTTAGTCGTTCAGTCCCCGGTCATCTCAACTAAAACGAGATGGCGAGGAATTGGACCGATTTATCGGGGAGCGTTTACATGAAAAAATTGTTAATCGGAGCGTTGGTGCTGACCGGAGGCGCCGCCGGGTTACTGGGTCTCTCGGCAACGACGGCCGCCGCGAGCTCATCACCCTACTTGCCGGAGCACGTCCGCTACGTTCGTTTGAAGAAGAACATGGACGTCGGCTTTTCGCAAAAGACCGGGAAGCACTACTGTAAGTTGCTGAAGAAAAAGGGTGCCTTGCTGGAGGTTACGGGACGAGGTGGCACGACCATCAAGGGGAAATTCGTTGAAACTGGGGGCTTCACCTCTGGCGCCGTCCACTACAATCGTCTAAAGAAGTTACGCTATGCCACCATGAAGCCCATGCATGCCATGACGATTCCGATCACCAAGGCCAACTTCAAGCCGGTCAAGCTCAAGGCCCCGGACCGCACGTTGCTCTTTCAACGGGGGACCGGCTTTAAGGTTGCTTCCCAAAAGGAGGAAACGCTGGTCACCACGCCGGCCTTCTACTTGACGCTGGATAACTATTTACAATATTACAGCGCCAAGGACATCGCCAAATACGCCCCAAGTGGTCTCTACAAGTCCGTATCCGGCCGCAACGTTTGGAAACCGACTGCTTCCGTCAAGGTTCGCAAGGTCACCGTCAAGGGGAAGACCACCACGATCGACTACGCCAAGCCCCTCAAGGGAATGCCTAACCGCAAGCTTAGTAAGGGCCACTATCGCCTAAAAATTGTGCACAACACCAAGCAGCATCACCAGGTTTTCTTCCCAGATGGGTATACCGAGGACGCCACCTGGACCACCTATAAAGTTAATGGTAAAAATTATTATGTCGGCGAATCCATTGAGATTAAGGATTATCTCGATGAATAGCTATCCCTGTCGCGATCTGTCTCTGACGGACCGCGACTTTTTTCGGTAAAAATTTTAAAATAGCCCATTCAACGCACCGGTGTCACTATCCACAATGAGGCCCTTTCATAAATTTAATACTAACAAGGTGCCCCCGATCTTTACACAATCTACATTATCGCTTTACATTCACTTAGTATCCTAGGGACGTACCCAATTAAGAGGAGGAGTTACCTATGAATAAACGTGTTAGCACCTTAGTGACCGCTCTACTGTTGACCACCACCCTCGGTTGGCAACAACCCCTGTCCACCCTCACGGCCTCGGCGAAGACCACGACGACGCGGACGACCAAGCATAAGGCTAAGAAGGCCAAATCAACGTCAGAACATATCAAGTTGCAGGGGGCGTCCAACGCTCGTGACTTGGGCGGTTACGTGAACAGCAAGGGCCAAAAGATCAAGGCTCACCGTTTAATCCGCTCCAACAGCCTCTCTACTCTGTCAAAGTCCGACCAAAAGAAACTGGTCAAGACCTACCACGTGGCAACGGACGTTGATCTGCGGACCGTGATGGAACAACAAAAGAGTCCCGATGTGAAGATGAAGGGCGTTAAGCTGGTCAAAGCCAATGTCTTCAAGTCCTTCGGTGCCTTTCCTGACTTTTCCAAGAAGGGCGCTGCCGATAAGATGATGGAGAAATCCTACCACGATGCCATCACCACGGCTCAAGGGCGTAAGGCTTACAAGTCCCTGTTTCACCAATTACTGAAGAACCCTAAGAATAAGGCCGTCCTCTGGCACTGTTCCGCCGGTAAAGATCGTGCCGGTATGGGGACCGTCCTCGTCCTCTCCGCCCTCAACTTCAACAAGAAGGCCATCGCCAAGGATTATCTGAAGTCCAATACATACTTGACGCAGACCAACAAAGAAAACCTGAAGCACCAAGAAGCCGGCTGGAAGGCACACGGTAAGACGTTAACGCCAACCGTTGTGGCGAACTTCAAGGCTCAAAACGGCGTTAAGATGGCTTACCTGAACACGATGTACAAGGCCGTCAACACGAAGTACGGGAACATGAATAACTTCTTACACAAAGGGCTAGGCTTAACCAACACCCAGCTGAAGCAACTGCGCGCCAATTATTTAACTACAGCAAAATAGAAGCGTTTTAACCGAAAGATACGTGTTACAGAGGGAGTCAACGCCCTATCGACGTTGCCCCTCTTTTGGTTTCCGCTTAAACGGTATGGCAAATTACTTAACAAACTGGCAAACTTGCGGCATAATGATAATTATATTAAATGTGAATTGGATCACACAGTAATTATCTGGAGGTAATAATTATGGCACATCGTTTAGACGGAAAAGTTGCAATCGTCACGGGTGGAACACTTGGCATTGGTTTGGCCATCGCTCATCGGTTTGTGGAAGAAGGCGCAAAGGTTATGATTACCGGGCGTCACGCTGACGTTGGTGAAAAAGCGGCCAAGTCGATCGGCACCCCGGACGTCATCCAATTCTTTAAGCAAGACGTTGCCGAAGAATCCAGCTGGAATCAAGTCTTTGATGCCACTGAACAAGCATTTGGCCAAGTCACGACCGTAGTCAACAACGCTGGCATTGGCCTGACTGGTCTCATTGAAGACACGACTACTGAGGATTGGCACAAGTTGCTCTCGGTCAACCTGGATGGCGTCTTCTTTGGCACCCGGCTGGGCATTCAGCGGATGAAGAACAAGCATTTGGGTGCTTCCATCATTAACGTTTCCTCCATCGAAGGGTTGATTGGTGACGCCAATGCCGGTTCATACAACGCATCTAAGGGTGGCGTGCGGTTGATGTCTAAGTCTGCCGCACTGGATTGTGCCCTGAACGACTACGACGTCCGGGTCAACACCGTTCACCCCGGCTACATCAAGACACCGATGGTCGAAGCCGTACCAGAGGTTGAAGCAGCCATGGCCGACCGGACCAAGACGCCAATGGGCCACTTAGGTGAGCCCGACGACATCGCCTACATCTGTATCTACCTGGCCTCCAACGAATCGAAGTTCGCCACTGGCGCTGAATTCGTGGTTGATGGTGGCTACACGGCACAATAATCGTTGCCAAAGAGCATAGGAACTCAAAAATCACACGGAAATCATCAATTAGACTGACGACTTCCCGTGTGATTTTTTACGCCCAACTGCCGAAACGGCTAGTCGGCTGGCTGAATCATTGAGCGACTCACAATATTAAATTCTTCCTGACTCGGTTGCCACTTCTTCTGTAGCGGCGGTAACGACTGGTCGAATTGCTCGACCGCCGCCATATCAACATTCATCGCCGGACTCTCTTGATAGACCCAGTGATGTTGAGCCAAGCAATCAGGCGTCAGTTCTTTCACTAACATAGCGGTTGGGTACTGACCGTCGGCTAGTGACACGTGACAATCCGCACAACATCGAAAGCCGCGTGCCACATAGTTGGCCGGCATTCCGAAGATGACCACCGTATCGAAGCCCATCTTCCGCGCCAGACTAAAGGACGCCTGAATGAGACGCTTGCCGTACCCGCGTCGTTGAAACCCCGGCCGTACACTCAGCGGTCCAAAAGTGAGGATCGGCTTAACGTGCCCCGACTCATCGGTTAACGTTGCCCGCGTATACATGATGTTGCCCACAATCTGATCATCCAATGTAATCACCAGATCCAAGTCTTGAATGAAGTCAGCGTGGTCTCGTAATTGGTGTGCGAGGTAGTGCTCCACGCAACCGGGTGCGTACAGATTCCAAAACGCTGCGCGCGTCATCATTTCTACCGTCTGCCAATCGGCTGGTTGTTCCTCGCGAATGGCTAGGTACTTGCCTGTTACTGAATCAGTTGTCTCTAAATAAGTCATGTTTTCCCTCCGAGGTCAAAATTCTACCATCTGGGAGGTCTGCGTGAAGTGTTCAATCGGCCAAACCTCCCGATTATGCGACACCTTCACTTTCCGCAATCATAGGCATTTTCTCCTAAAATTTATTTGGCTAACTTAGCCTTGCGAGTAGCTTATCAAAGAACCACCGAGTCTGTCAACATGCATGACGGCGCCGTTTTCGCTTATTGTCCGCTTGTTTCTTAACGTCTATGCTCACACCTGTCCATGCAGATACAGATCTGGCAAATCTGCCAAGAACCGATGACGAACTGCATCGGTTGTGGTATTCGCTTCTCCCAGATGAATCCACTGAGACTTCTGCGGATCAATGCCAATATCGGCAAAGGTCCGATCGATCAGATTACTTTGGATCGGATCGCCCGAGTGCTGCTGAAAATAGGCCTTTGAATAGGTTGCTGTCGTAATGACCGTCGCCTTGTGAATGTAGGTCAATAACCCCCGCCAGCCTGAATCTTCTTCGTAGGCAAAACCTTTCAACATGACTTTATCGAAGAATCCCTTCAGTTCAGCGGGAAGCTGATGCCACCAGATTGGCGTGATAAAAAGTAGCTCATCGGATTGACTAATCATCTGTTGATAGTCTTTCACTAACTGGTAAGGCGTCTCGCCCCGACTAAACAACCGTAATTCCTCTTTAGAATAACGGGGATCGAACCCATCTCGGTAAAGATCAATGACTTGATAAGCCTGTTTTGTTTTCGTAAAATACGCGGTCATTCGTTCCAAAATGGCGTGGTTCAAACTGCCTTCATAGGGGTGAGCATACACGATGGTTTTCACAATTGATGGCCTCCTTCAAATGATTGCCTACAGTCTATGCTATAATAAACGCCCAAACAAGTACGCAAATCAAAGTGCGGTACTCACCCAAAGGAGAGTGTCATGGCAGATATTGACTACATTAAAGAAAATCGTTTAGAAGACACGGGATTTGCTTACACGTTACGGTTAATCGGTGGTAAATACAAGATGCAACTCCTCTACGCATTGGACCTCAATCACGGTCCCCTACGGTACAACGCGCTCAAACGACTGCTGGTGCCAATTTCATTTAAAACCCTGACCAATACGCTCCGTGAGCTTGAAGCCGATGGTCTCATTCATCACGAGGAATACCCGCAGATTCCGCCTAAAGTTGAGTACAGCCTCACGCCTCTGGGCGAATCACTCATCCCCGTGATGGCGGAACTGTGCAACTGGGGCGAGACCCAACAAAAATCCTAACTGTGCAAGCCGGTACCGAAGACATCCACTTTCTCCCCGGTACCCGCACGATTGACCCCACTACCAGAAAGCAGTATCAGGCCGCGCTAGATCAGACCAATAACCGCCAACGCTTAATTACCTTACCCGACTAGCTAAAAATGACCAGACCCGTGACTATCCGGACTTGGTCATTCTTAAATCAATCAACTATTTTTTTCGTGGTAACACTTGAATCGTGGCTCCGGTCGGCGCCGCAGAGATCATTCTGGCAAGCGACGAATCACCCGGATATTTCCGCTGATATGCTGCCGTAATGGTCTGCAAGAGTTGGTCGTCCATAACTGGTCGAAAGTCGGCCGCAAAGGATTGATCAGCCAACTTGATCTCGCCCATCCCTTGGGTGACGGCCGCCTGATACCACTTGGTCTTTTGGCCATTCCACCCCCGTGAATAGACGCGGCCATCGACGACCACTTCCCAGATGGGAGAAACCTCTTCAAATGTTTTCAAATCCGCGTTATATGGTTCAATCGTTAACGTTTCCGCGGACGTAAACGTCGCGAGTTGTTTCGAATTCCATTGCATCCTTAACATGCCTCCAAAACACTTAATCAATGTAAACCTCATGCGCTAAAAGCTTAAGCCATCGGTGCTTCCCATGATCCCTTCGTATCCACGTGGGTAGCTGCGGCAAGGTCTTCCAGCGTCGTGATATCTTCAGCGGTCAATTTGAGACTTGCCGCCTTGGCCTCACTGGCGATGTACTTCGGCTTGGTGACGCCGATGATGGGCGTCGTCCCCTTAGCCAATGCGTAGGCCGTAGCCACTTCGGCCGCAGATGCCTGATATTTGGCCCCAACCGTATTCAATCCGGCGGTTAAGGCTTCTACCTGTGGCAACACCTGATTGTAGACAGCCGCCCGCATACTCCCCGTTGGCAATGGGTTAGCCACGTTGTAGCGACCGGACAGAACACCTTGTTCCAAGACCATGTAGGCAAAGAAGGTGATATGGTGTTCTCGACAGTAGTCGAGAATGCCGGCCTCTTCGGACGATCGGTAGAGCAGGCTAAAGTGATTTTGTACGGCTGAAATTTGAATCCCCGCCGTGGCTAAGATTTCGTTGGCCCGCTTAATTTGCGCGAGATTGTGGTTAGAAACACCCACGCGTTTGACCTTACCGCTCTTAACTAGTGGAATTAAATCCGGCGTCCATTTCTCAACATCGGCAGGGTTGTGAATCCAGTAAATATCCACGTAGTCCGTCCCCAGCCGCTTCAGGCTACCATCCAGCATGTCAGCCATCTCGTGTGCCCCGTCGCCGGCCATTTGCGGCGTGAACTTCGTTGAGAGCTGATAGCTGTCGCGCGGATACTGTCGTAAGACTTCACCTAATAACTTCTCCGACTGACCCGATCCATAAGCAAAGGCCGTGTCCCAAAGATTCAGCCCTGTCTGCATCGCGGCATCTGCGACCGGCTGGAGTTTCTCGGCAGAAAACTGTTCACCAAAGACTTGGCCATCGCTGGTATCGCCCCACGCCCAGGTTCCTAAAGCAATTCGTGTGCTTGTCATGATTCATAACCCCTCTTCGTTTTCAATTGGTTCCGTTATCGGCAATGTATGGATACTGTCGTCCGAAACGATTGGCCTTTATCATAGGTCCTAAGCAGCACAGTGTAAAATACCTATTTTAAATCCCCAACTATTCATTTCATGCATAGTTTATCTGAATAGCGTCGCTTCTTAGGTTTGTGCAACAAAGCTGTTCACCGGAAGGTCAGAAGTCACCACAAATATTGCGTTACCCGTGCGCACAAAAAGGGGCCCGCTCTCAGCTAAGAGAAACTGACCCCTTCAATCGTCTTCACGTATCATGTACAGCACATCCACTTCCGTTACGCTCAGCACCGCACTGCTGGTACGTAATTTTTTAGCAAGATCATCGGTCTACTGAACCCGGTACTTCTGTCCGCGCTTCTGAATATCAATCTGTACACCCACGGGCTTCACTCGCTTGCACCAATTCCGGTGATCGCGACGCTTCTTGAAGACACTCCAGATGAGCATGCAGAACGAAACAACTCCATAGATTAAAAAGAAGAAAACGATCATCACGACAAAATCCATAAAACTCCCCTGTAAAAATTGATTAACGACTTCCATCATCGTGATTCCCCCCCAAAAAGTTTTGACTTAGTCTTCACTTAACCATACCAATTGACTCCCCATCAATGAATACGGTGTAAATAGATCGAATCCGGTTCAGCATCGGCGTCTAAGGTCTCCTTCGCGTTTGCCAGCTTGAGAATCCCAAAATATAATTTTTGATTCCGGCAAACCGGTTGCCGGACCAGCTCTTGATTATCTCCCCGATCAAAAGCCACCACGGCATACTTATCTTTCTGAGCGCCTTGAACGTCCTCGTTCACACACCAAATACGATTGACAGAGGATAACGCCTTGAACGGTTTGACTATCCGTTCTAAATTGCGGACAAATCCTTCTCCCTTAAACGTTGTGCTTAACACAACTGTTTTTCCCCTCACGATTACCCCTCCAAACTAAAGATTACCTCGACTTACGCGTTAAAATTAACACATTTAGGCTGCGTTAGGGAAAGAAAGACTATCGATTAACTTCTATCGTTTACTATCTAAATTAATTATCCGGTTCAGCCTGATGCACCCCAAAGAAGGGCCGTCCACGTCATTTGTGGGCGACCCTTTCTTTTGTCTAAAATCGGTTCTTTGCTGAACCAATAAGTTCCGTTTTGAATTGGAGATAGACTTCTTTGGCCATTCACCTCGACAATGTCGCCATTAAAAAGGCCCAGCAACTCGCCCTGCAAACCGCCGCATTGTTAAAACGCCGTGGTTATCGGAAACATCATCGGCAAATGCCTCGCAATTTCTTCCACCGCGGTCAGCTTCCGCAAAAAGTTGGGTGATCTGGTAGCAAAAAAAGTTCCCATAAATTATCTTATCCAACGGCCAACGCAAAATAACTTCCCCTCTTCTCCCGGCCAAGCCATGGGCGAACAACCTTAAAATTTCGCCAATATCCAACTAGTCACTTAGTAGTTATGCAGGTAATCTTTTGAATATTCAATCATTAGTCAGTTTCAACTTTTGTCTGTTACCAACGACTCGTCCACCTTGCCTTTTTCACATGGTTAACACGTCCCCACATTCAATTCATCACCGTCCTTATCATATCAAGGATTATGCGTTGTTCGCCCACTTGACAAACTAAAATGCAACTGTGAACCTCGCGCCTATAAACATGTTAGTTTGAAGATGGTGTGAGAGAGGTAAATAGATTTTTATCGATAGGAGGTATTATTTATGCAAAAAGTTTGGCATTTTAGTCTCTTTGCCATTGCCTGTTTAATCGGCTTGTTCTTAATTGGCAAGCCTGTTACCGGCGAAGCCAAAGTTATTGAAGGCCACGGCACGAGTGCATCCGAAACCGTAATTACGGATACGAGAGGTAAAGTTCACTCACAGACTGAAGTTTTACCAGAAGCCTCACGTTATTACGTTAAATACAATCTATCCATCGATAATGGCATCAAGATTGCTGACGGCGATCAAATGTTCTTCTACATCCCAGCTAACGTAAAAGTTCCAGAATCGGAAACATTCCCAATGTCCGCGCTGGGTGGCCGGTCATTTGGTAACGCGACCGTTACCAAGGGGTCTCAAGTTGGTGTGATTGTCTTTAACAGCGCCTTCTCTAACCCAATGATTATGCGTCGTGGCTTCATCCGTCTTGACGTTGTGGGTGCCGGCGGTGACGGCGACGAAGAAGACGCACCTGGTGTCGAAGAACCTGGAACCGAGGAGCCTGGCGAAGAACCTTACCCTGAAGAGCCCGGGACTGAAGAACCCGGTACCGAAGAGCCTGGCACTGAAGAGCCTGGCGAAGAACCTTACCCTGAAGAGCCTGGGACTGAAGAACCCGGCACCGAAGAGCCTGGCGAAGAACCCTACCCTGAAGAACCTGGCACCGAAGAGCCCGGCGAAGAACCTTACCCTGAAGAACCTGGCACTGAACAGCCTGGAACCGAACAACCCGGAACTGAAGAACCTGGCGAAGAACCTTATCCCGAAGAACCTGGGACTGAACAACCTGGTACCGAACATCCTAGCACCGAAGTTCCTGGTACTGAATTTCCTGGTACCGAACAACCTGGTACTGAAGCGCCGAGCGTTGACCATCCAAGTCCCGAAGAACCTGGAATCGATGTTCCTAGCACCGAAACGCCTAGCACCACGCATCCTGAAACCACACATTCTGAGACCACTTCACCTGAATCATCTTATTCTGAAAACCCAGAATATGCTCACCACATTTCAACAACCACGCGGCCTGAATATGCTCACCACGTCGCTACGGCAACGCAATCAGAATCTAACGCTTCAGGTGCTATGACCGTAACACGTGCAAGCCAAAATCAGACTTCAATGACGCCGATGCAAAAGCGTGATCAAAACACGACCAAGCCTGTCTACGCTGCCTCAGCACAGTCCAACACTACCGCTGGCAAGCGGGCGGCAACTTTGCCTCAAACTAACGAGAACACCAACCAAGCTTGGGTTGTCTTAGGCTTGGGACTCTTAGTCCTTGCATTGGTAGCTGGTAGCTTGACCGTTGTTGCTGACAAGAAGTCTCACAACAACTAAAATCAAAAAGAATCACGAGCCGCATTGCCCGTGATTCTTTTTGACGCTATACTGAATGACCACAATCATTTCTTCCCTACGTCATAAAAACGGCTAGCTCCCCCAGCGGAGAGTAGCCGTTTCTACCACCTAAATTCTGGACGAAACGTTAACGAAGGAAGACCCGCTTCAGCCGTCCCGTCAGCATCAGCACACAGATAATCGCCAAGATGGTATCCGGGATGACGTAGAGGCTGTTATAAATCAACGAATACAGCCAGACCGGTTGGCCCTTAGGCGCATACGAGGTGTAGAACGCAATCCCCGCTAGCGTGTGGAAGAGGAGTCGTAGAACCCCCTGGAAAATAACCCGGCTAGGCCAATCGACCCGTACGCCAAGAGATAATCACAGACCACCTGAAGTGGGGCCACGAAGAAACCGCCGAACATAAAGGTGATGGCCCCGGTGACTACCCCACAGAAGATACCGGGACCCACGCCCTGCTTCAGCGAAATAATCAGAATAGGCGCCATGACCAGCGAGATGGACCCACCCTGCGGCGCTCGGAAAATAATGATGTAACTCAGAATAATTGCTAAGGCCGAAAAAAGCGCCGTTTCTGTCAGTGCCTTGGGTTTCAAGATGGTACCTCCTCAAAAGCTAAGATAATTTCATTATACTGCAAAATCATCGCCTTTTTAGACGAAGGTTGTCTTGCGCTAGAATTTAAGGACTAGCCGTCATCAAACATGAGTAAGTCCGATAATTTTCCATCAAAAAAACGACCCTACGTGTGCCGTAGGATCGTTGTTGCTTGTTCACTACTCTCAGCCTAATTTCGGTCATACGCCCAGACGGCTAACGGCGCAAAGACCACCACAATCCCGGCACCGGCCGCCAGGACTACCAATGCTTCCGGCGTCCAGCCACCCGTGGCGAGAATCTGCCGAATAGCTGTAATCACGTAGGTCACGGGGTTAAGGTCGGCCAACACCCGCAGTGGCGTCGTCAACGACTTCAATGGGACGAAGGCGTTTGACACGAAAGCTAATACGAGCATCGCCATCAGTGAGAAACTCTGTACGGCCGTGACGCTCTTCGCTAGTAAGCCCAGCAATGCGAAGACCCAGGACAACGCCCAGCCGGTGAAGATGGCCAAGAGGGCGCTGACGATGACCCAACCCAGTCCAGCGGCCGGCCGCCACCCCATCAGGTAGCCAGTGGTTAACGACGTGATGGCCGCAATAACCAACCGCAGACTATCGGCGAAAAGCTGACCGGCTAATGGCGCGATGTGGGCCATGGGCAAGGACTTGAAACGGTCGAAGACGCCGGAGTCGAGATCCTCGCGAATCTGTGACCCCGATCCCGAAGCCGCCGACAGCATTGCTTGGGCTAGGATTCCCGGCACAATGGTCGGCAGATAAGCGTGCACGCCACCGGCGATCGCCCCGCCGAAGAGATACCCGAACATCACCATAAACAAGACGGGTTGGATAATCACATCCATAAAGCGATCGGGGTTGTGCACCGTCTTTAACAAGTTCCGATAGGCCATTGTGGCCGTGTTCATGATTAAATTTCCGCTATGCGTTTGTACATCCATTATATCTCCCGCTTCCTTAATTCTGACCAACTGTCAAATTCATAAAGACATCGTCCAACGACGGTTCTTGAATGGTTAGGTGGCTAATGGTAATCTTAGCTTGCGCCAGCTGCGAGAGGATCGGCGTTAACTGTGCGACCTGCTTTAACTTGATGCTGAGCCGTTGTCCGGTCTGTTGAACGGCGCTCGTCACCTGCGACGCTATCAGTTGAATCGCTCGATTAACCTGTGCAGCTTGGCTGACCGTAAAGTTCAAGATGGTTCCGCCAACTTGATCCTTGAGTTCGTTCGGCGTCCCGATCCTGACTAGTTTGCCATGGTCGATGACCGCCAACCGATCGGCCAATTCATCGGCTTCGTCCAAATATTGCGTGGTCAATACAATCGTCGACCCCTGCTTGACCAACCGCCGAATCGTCTCCCACATCTGGGTTCGCGTCCGTGGGTCCAGCCCCGTCGTCGGTTCATCCAGAAAGATCAATGCTGGCCGTGTGATCAGGCTGACGGCCAAATCCAGCCGCCGGCGCATCCCCCCAGAAAAGTTCTTCAAGGCCTTATCCGCCGAATGTTCCAGCGAAAACTCCTTAAGCAATTCAGCCGTCCGAGTCTTGGCGGCCGCCCGGGATAACCCATTCAGTCGAGAGAAGATCATCAGGTTCTCGCGCGCCGAAATATCTTCATCGACCGAGGCGTATTGGCCGGTCAACCCAAACATCGACCGTGCCAACCGCCCCTCTTTCGCCGTGTCGTGGCTGAAAATTTTGACCTGACCGGCGTCTGGTTTGAGTAGCGTCGTGATCATCCGAAGCGTAGTGGTCTTACCAGCACCGTTAGGCCCTAACAGGCCGAACACTTCACCTCGCTTAACGTCAAACGACACATCGTCTACGGCCGTATTATTGCCGAATCTTTTGGTTAAATGCCGTACTTCAATTGCATTTACTTTTGTCATAATCTTACCCTCTTAGTCTGGTTCTTTTTAATCAGGTCCCCCTGAACAAATACATAATAAGGCCCCCTGATGAAATTGTCAACAATTTCCCTCGAAATCAGATGCCACTTGCCATCTGGGTCGGGTATAATGGCTGTAGGGAGGGCGATGACATGCCTAATTTATCAAAAAAAAGAAACGCGGCCGGCAAGCTCATCGAGTACGGCATGGTTCAACACATGGCTGATGACCTCGCGCACCGTCGCCACGCCAATAAAGGCGACCAACAGTCCCCCTTTCAGGGGCAAGGGAAGATTCTACTGGCACTGTCCCAAACGGATGGTCTTTCACAAAAAGAACTGGCCAATCGATTGGATATGACGGCCCAGTCCACGGCGGAGTTCGTGAATAAACTGGTCAAGAAAAACCTAGTCTCTAAGGAAAAATCTACGGTCGACCGACGTAAGACCATCATTCGCCTGACCGATCACGGTCGCCAGACGGCCAGCAAGGAATCCGCCAAAATCCCCGCCTATCTGGACGACTTGACGGATACTGAATTGGACCAGTTGATTGTAATTTTAACCAAGATCAACAACAGCCTGTACGATGAGATCCACACGGAGAATCCGAACTGGTTTGAGAATTTCCAGCGGTCGGTGTCGGACCATTTGCGAGACTGGTTCCTGTAAGGTCTACAGCAGTTCGGTTATTTTAGTTTTAAACACCAAATGACATTTAATCCCCAAGGCCGGTCCTTGAACCAGCCTTGGGGATTTGAGTCCCTATAAGGAGTGGATTTTTCATGCGGCCCTTTGCATTACCTAACGAAACACAACATTTTACCGGGACCATTTCCCACTACGGCAAGACCCCCAGTGGTCAGTTGGCCACCGCCATTGCCAACGTCGAGGACGGGTCGGGGCGTCGCATTACCGATCATGTTTGGCTCCAACACTTTGTTCATCCACGAAAAGGCGGTCAAGAGGAAAAATTCGGCAAAATTGTATCATTCACGGCTAAGCCCATTCTCTACACCCGCCACGGCACGCAGACTCAGGATTACGGTCTCGATCAGATTGGCCGCGTCTTCCGGGCGCTTCCCGTTCCAGACACGTTAAGCCCTAAGTTCCGTAAACGTCTACGTAAGCATCGAAACCGGTACTTTGCCGGCGTCATTCACGATCATCAACTACAATTCATCGGCCAAGACGGAACGGGGCGAATCAGCAAAACGACGGAAAATACCCGTTTCTTCGCAACCATTAGCGAACTCATCAAGCTGACCACGCCCTATCTGGATGACCAAACACCGGTCATTTTTAAAGTGATTGTGTATCAGGATATTTTGTTTATGGGGATTTCGCGGGGGTAGGCGTAGGTGAACAATCTATTATCCTGCCGAGTAATGACTAGAAAAATCATTTCTGGTCCAAAATCTTTGTCGTCAAAAAAAGCTACTAACCTCAAAACTTGAAGTGAACCCCTCGAATTGGAGTAAATCCAACTCGAGGGGTTTTACTATGTTTTCAGCTAAAATAAAACAACAAGTCTTAACTAAATATCTTCAAGGAAAATCGCCACAAAAATTAATGCAAGAGTATGGGATCAAAGGCTCCGCGACCATTTATCAATGGTTAGCCAATTTTAAATTGTTTGGTATTCCGGGCTTGGAGAACCATTCAGAGAAGACTTTTTACGACTATTCCTTTAAAATTAAAGTCATCAAATGGCGACAGACTCATCATGCCTCATATCCAGCTACAGCAAGCCACTTCCGCCTAAAGAACCCAGTTACAATATGGGATTGGGAGCGAAAGCTGATTGAGGGACGTTTGAAGCCATTCAAAGGACGGTCTTTAAAAGTGACAGGCAAATCAAAGGATTCTAAAACACTCAAACAACTTCAAGAAGAGAATGAAATTTTACGCATTCGGGTAGCCTACTTGGAAAAACTCGAAGCCTTAGCACAGAAAAAATCTCAAACCAAGAAAAAGCCCAGCTAATCACTGAGCTAAGGTGTAAATTCAACGTCAAATTAGTTGTGGTATTGAAAGCGGCCAAGATGTCGAGCAGTAGCTATCATGATGCTTGTCATCGTAAGTATCAAAACACCTCTTCAACGTTAGTTGAAGAGGTCAAAAAGATTCGACAAAACAATCCAGACTATGGTTATCGCACTGTAACCTTAGCACTTAGGAATAAAGGCATACTGGTCAATCATAAGGCGGTTTTGAGAATCATGCGCGAAAATAATTTATTGTGCACTGCCTTTAAACGGCAAACAAAGAAGTACAACTCGTATAAAGGTACTGTCGGTAAAATCGCTAGAAACCGTCTAAATCGCAACTTTAAGACCAATCGCCCTTTTCAAAAAATCGTGACTGATGTCACCGAAGTGCGTTGGGGTCATCAGACCGTCAATGAACGTGCATACTTCACTGCCTACATTGATCTTTATAACGGAGAAATTCTTGAGTGGGCAATTAGTCAGCATCCAACAGTTAAATTCGTCACTGATCCCTTAGAACGCCTTACAGTAAGAAGACCCAAAGTGCCTTATCGAATGACTATTCACTCGGATCAAGGATTCCAGTACCAGAACTGTCGATATATCAATATTCTCAAAGAAGCTCGAGTCTTTCAAAGCATGAGCCGCAAGGCCACATGCCTTGATAACGCCGTAGCAGAGAGTATTTTCCACATTCTTAAGGTAGAGACTGTTCATAATCACAGTTATAGCAGTTATCAAGAGCTTGCGGCAGCAATAACCGAATACGTAGATTATTACAATTACCACCGGATAAAAACAAAATTGGCCGGCATGTCCCCGGTAAAATACCGGGAACATGCCAGCCAATTAGTAGCTTAGAAATTCACTCCAATTTATGGGGTTCACTTCAACTAATTGAGATTAGCGGCTTTTTAAACTTAATTATTCGCCAGCGAACACGGCGTTATAAGCCAGTAGCATATTTAAATCATTGAAGGCATACGACTCACTACCTGCATAGTTTGACCCGTACAAGGCATTGCTTTCATCAGTCGGCGTCATCGACTCCAGTACCGTAATCGCTTGATCGTACAGTGTTGTGTCACCGACGGCCGCAGCAATTTGTGCAACGTAACCATAGGTAGACGCCGCCGTGGACTCATCAACTGGACTACCATCCAACTTGTAATTGTTATAGATTGTCTTATCGGCCGTATGGGCTTTGAGCCAATTCAACGAAGTTTGCGGTAACTCGCCAACTTTGGCTAAATTCAACATCGTCAGTAAGCCATCGGTAATGTTGACCTGACTATCCTTGTCATCGCCATCATCACCAACCTGATAGCTCCCCGTGCTATAGTCATAATAGGTATCGAACAGCGGTAATTTATCACTGATATAACCATCCTTAATCAGCTGAAGTTGTTGGTTGTAGGCCGTATTTCCGGCGCTTCCCAACCCTTTCTCATAAATAGCCTTTAACGTGGATAAGTCCAAGTAGTCCAAACGAATCCGCTTTTCTTGGCCCCCTGACTTGCTATAACTATCAATCATTTGGTAGTAAGCATTCAGGTCGTGTTTCGTGAAGCCATCAATCAATTTATTAATCCACAGCGTTCGGTCGTTGTCAGGATGTTTAGCATTCATGACCAACAGGGCCTGAATAATCCGCAAGTCATCGATCGAGGCATTGCTTGTGGCTGACGAATCATGATCGGCCCCCGTAACACGCCAGTTAAAGGTTTGGGTATCGGCATCGTAGAAGCGCTTAACCGTGGCGTTAAAGCTAGCGTTGAAGTTGGTCTCGTCACCTGATTCAGCCAAAGCCAGCAACCACAAACCATTGGTCTCCGAGAGTTCCTCATAGGCATTGTTGCCGGCCCCCTGCGCCGCTTGATAACTAGAATAGAGCACGCCAGAACTATCCGCCAACTTATTTCCGATAAAGTTGGTCATGTTGGTCTGTAGCTTGGTCCGCACGGCCTCTTCCTCAACCGGTAACGCTGTTGCAGCAATGGTTGGGGCCATCTGACTTAGCGTGGTAGCGGTAATTTGACTGACATCACTAGCCTGACTCGTTGTAGACGGATCGTCGGCCGGCGCGCTGGCTAAGGTGTAGGTAATATTGCCGGTATATTTACCGGTATGAGCAGTTTCAGGAATATCTGTTTTCAAATTCCCCTTAGTTGGATCACTACTATCCCCGACAACCGTGGTGTCATCGCTAGACGTCGGCTGATAATCATAAATGTTCTGCGCCGTGCCGGTTAATAACACACTGTGCTGACCGGTATCGTAATACAACGGCAACGCATATCCAGCCGAGGAGGTCAGGCCATCCGTTTGAGCGGTCAACTGGTAAGAATCCCCAGCCGCATTCATCGAATGAACGGCCAAGCTAAAGGCTTGGGCGGTGCTGACCATCCCCGATCCGACTGTGTGTTTACCAAAATAAATGTTGTCACTATTGGTCTCGATTTCATAGGATTTTGGCAGGGACAGGGTCACCGGGATGGCGATCGTTGCTAAATAATTCATGTCATTGTCAGAACTAGAATTAAACACCGCTTGTTTCCCAGCTTGGTCAACTACATTAACACTAAGCGTTCCATTCGTTACTGTTGTATTCGTCGTATCAATCGTCAACAACGGATGGGCCGAATCGCTCTTATTCAGCGTAACGCCGGTCTCACCACTGGGCATACTGTAACCAAGATACTGATAACCAGTTTGTCCCTGTTCACCGCCATAATACTTGCTTAAGTCTAGCGTCATGGTTTTACCATCACTTGATGTTTGCCAATCCGGATGGTCAATCGACCAAGTCTGGTAGCCACCATTAGCATTGGGAAGCGCACTTCCACTGGTAATATGATTCACACCATACGATAGCGTGGTTAGCTGCGTATCCTTCGTCAGATCCGGCAGGGCGCCAGTCAGCTGATTACTCTGTACATCTAACCAGTTCAAATTCGTTGCCTCACTAAGCGTACCTGGCAGAGCACCACTCAACTGATTATTATTGGCTTCAAAGTGGGTCAACTTAGAGGTAAACCAAGCAGACGGTAGACCCCCGTCAAAACCGTCTTGATCGAGATAAACCTCAGTCAAGTTGGATAACTGGGAGATCTTGTCCAGATTTCCTTCTAACTGATTAGAGCTAAGCGCCAAAATGGATAAATTCGCTAACTTAGCCCAATCAGTCGGAATTTTTCCAATCAATAGATTTGACGTTAATTGGAGTTGGGTTAACTTAGGCCAATTCGTCACTGGAAACTGACTCAGCTCCCCTGTAAGCGAATTGTTGGAAAGATCCAGAACAGATAATGCGGGATCATCCGCATAAACACTAGTCGCCGGGTCAGTTAGGCCATCATCCTGAGCAATAATACTCGTTAGACTGGTCTCACCAGCTGACCGATTTAATCCCCAACCCTCTAAAGAAATTGTCCCATTGGTGGCAGCATCCCCCAGCTTTGAATGATCAATTTCAACTTTTTCTAAACTAGTCAATTTAGACAGTACTTGACTATTCGTGGTCTTCCCTACACCACCATCACCGTACAAGTTACTATTCGTAATCTTGAGACTATCCAAATTGCTGGCAAATTGCATCCCAGTTAAATTACTAACACCCGTTAAATTATCTGCGTCTTTTAGCTTAGCCAGATTGGCCTTCGTCAAACTGCCGAGGCCTTCCGCGTCTAAATCGGCTTGAATCTCACTCCGCAAGCTAGCGTCCGGCATCCAGGCTGTTACAGACTCCGCCAACGTTAGCGTCAAATCAACAATTTTACCCCCCGCAGAAATCGTGATATCTGACTTTAAATTTCCGTTACGCAACTTTTCAAGACCACTGTTGGTCAATGTGAAATTAATTTTATTCTCCGCGAGATCTGGCGAAAACGTAATATCATCGGCGGTCAAATCTCCAGACTTAATGGTTAAATCAGCACTAGTCGCGTCGCCAAAGCCAAACGTTGCGGTATTAATGGTTCCCGTAGAACTCGTTTGATCGTCTATTTGAACAGTTTGCGATGTATCGGCTGGCACCGCTGACATAGGAATAACGGCATCCAATGTATTACCTTCATCGTAAAACTCCGCTGTTTCTTCACCATCAGTCACACTATCTTTTATGGCAAAACTTGGAATCTTAATCTCATGGCCACCGCAAACATTGAGGTCAACGACAAACCGACGATTGGCCAAATCAAGCGTCACACCACTAGGTAAGGTGGGGTAACTCGTCACATTACCATACGTATAATTTCCATCCGTGGTCATAATCCCCTTGTACCAATTCGACAGCGGAATATACGCTTTCATTGAAGACAAGTCGCTATCATAAGTCATATTAACGCCTGGTTTTAACGTCGTAATCTGAATACCCGAAGTTTTATCGGCCGGTTCAGGATTATTAGCGTGATTGATTATCCCCATGTTGCCACCATTTACTAGCGTATACGGAACTGTTGCGGGCAATTTAGCTAGGCCCTTCAGATCAGCATCTGCAGAAGTGGCATCTATAGATCCCAAATCACTATATTGATTGACGTTATCAAAAATTGACCAGTCCCCCGGTGACTTTTTAATAGTTGACCCACTAAAATTAACTTGCGCTAACCCAGTCGCATTCTGTAATCCCGTCAAATCAGTGATCCCGTCAACGTGCGTCGTGCTACCAGCCCCGGTATTGAGATACCTAATATCTGCCAACATCGCTGGTTCCACCTCTGATAGGGTCAGATTACTTCTGGAGCCAGTATTAATTGAACAGCCAGAATCTTTCAGAGCTGCCAATACAACTTGCTGTAACGTCTTATCCGGCATCCAATCATCAATCGACTCAGCCGCTGTCACGCTGGACGTGTCGCTCTGACTAGTGGCCGCCTCAGCCACGGCGCTTCCCGACTGTAAAAATAACGCCAACGAGAGAATCAGGACCAGTAGGCCATCGACGAGCCGAATCATTGTTGATTTATTTGACACAAGGCATCCCTCGCTCCCCAAGAATCTCCAGCGAACCTACTTATTACCCAGATGTTTTCTGAGCCACTTGACCAGTTCGTAGAGCAAAACCAACACGGCTAACCCGGTGATGATGTACATTAAGTAATCTTTCCAAGTCTTCCGTGGGCCAAAGTTGGCCGCATGCTTCTTAACGTTATTCGCCTGAGCATTCGTGACGGTGAACGACCGGTGAATATTCCAAGAGTAACCACCCTTAGCCGTCAAAGTCCCAGCTAACGTGTAATGACCCGCTGCTAGCTGCTTATTTTTCAAATCCAGATTGAGCTTAAATCGACTCTGCGGTGCAAAGGTCATCTGGTCTTTGGTAAAGTGCATGATCTTCTTTTGCTGGGCATCGTACAGGTTCAGCTGTAGCTTTCCCTTGGCCACCAGACCAGGCGTCTGATTGGCCATCCCCAAGGTCACCGTGGGCCGCGCTTGGGCAAGTTGGTAGCCCGCCCGATAAATCTTCACTTGTGGCGCCGACTGATTAGCTTCCAGGGCGTTGTAGAATTCCAAGCCAATGACGTATTGTACCTTGGCCACAACCCCAGTGGCCTTCTTCGAGCCGGTGCGTTTACCCGCATTATGCTCGGCAATCGTAAAGCCCCCCAACATCAGGCCCTTGAACGGCTTAGCCGGTGCAGTAAATTTATATGGCACCTTAACCGTATGCTTCCCCAGTACCTTGACCGAACGCGTCCGCGCTGGCGCAATTAACTGACTAATCTGAGCAGGTAACTTAGCGTTGGTGTTATTGATGCCGTAATCCAAGATACCATTGGCATTCGTCGACGCGATCCGTGGCGTAATGTCAAAGGTGTTGGTTTTACTGGAATTGTTGGTGACTTTTAAAATGAGCGTCCGTTTTTGAGCCGGCTTCACCTTAAATTGAAAGTAGTCGGCTTGCTTCGCGTTGTCCGCCGGCAATTCTGGTGCGACTGTAAAGCTAGCGGTTGCCTGACTACCAGCAGCCCGTACCGTTGCGGGGCTTTCCCAGCCAATACCGACTAACAAAGTCAGCAGGGCCAACGCTAGGGAGCTAAACCAATTCTTCTGCAGTTTCATGAACTATTTCTCTCCTCCATAGATGTAGGAACAAACTTAAAACACACTTCTCCAGTCGAATGACTAAGGAAGTGTGTTTTAGATCAATTTACGCGGTCATCAGCCATTATTTTTTTCAATGCGTGTGTGGTAAAACGCTTTAATCGCCAGCGCCACCAAAATTAACAGGCCCAAGACCACGGCAAACCCAATGGTCGCCTCGCCAGTCTGGGGTAACCGGCCTACGGACCATGCCGCGGCAGGTCGATTGGGTTGCGTCCGCACCAGCTTGGTTGTACGAACCGTCCGCGTCTTTGACGCTGCCTGATCCGCTCGAGTCGGCACGACCGTTGCTCGCCGATCACTCGCCGGCGAACCGGTTGAAACGCTGTTAAATGCCGGCGATCGGGGGACCTTATTCCCTGAGACTAAGAGTGCCTGATTCGGAATTTGTGGCAGGGACTGGCTATTCGACTGCTTAACGATCGTGACACTCGCTGATTTTTGCACCGACATGGCTGGGCCCCCTAAGACTAACTGACGAATTGACTAGGCAGTGGGATTGTCAGCCGGACCAGAAGTCAGTGTGTAAGTTAAGTCCGCAACGTAATGGCCAGCGTATTCCGGTGATGGTAAGTCTAACGTGGCACCAGCAAAATCAGTTGATGAATGGCCTAGACCCTTACCAGCGGCAGCACTGAATACTACAGAAGCAGCGGATGCACCAGCAGTCAAGTCAGTCGTAGATGCTGTAGCGGCAGCATCCTTATCGTCACTAGCGGTACTAGTTGGATTCATATGTAAAATAGCACCACTCAATGAATGGCTAGCAGTATCGGAAAAGTTCCCCAACTTAGCCGTAACATGCCAACCGGCACCAGACCCGGTGTTGTCGTCAACTGCCAGTTCGGACCCGGCATAGTTGTCCGTCTTATCATTTTCGTTAGCAAAGGTCGCAGATTTCAACCCGTTTTGCGCGGCTGTAGAAGCTTTAGCGCCAGTGAATTGAAAAGATGGTGCTTCCACATCATCGGCATTTTTAGTAAATGTTAAATTTCCCCCGGTGACTTCCACACTCGCAGATTTTTCTGCACTAGTTACCGCCGACGATGAAGTTGCATCCGTTGAACCATCTGCCGCATTCGCCACGACGGGAAGTGTCAGCGGAGCAACCATGCCTAATACAATTGCAGAAGTCAATAATCCTGATTTAATTTTCATTGTCCATCACTTGAAAGCAATTTTGGCCGCCTAGTTGCCTCCAGCTCCCTTCTCCAAAATAAGTCATTCACGCACGACCAGTTACCACTTAGATAACTATTGTTCACCATCGAATTTTATCAATGTTAAATTATTGAACAAACGATTGATTAACCAATCTACATGTTTAGTATAGCACAATTGGTGTTTTTCACTCGTTGCCTTTACGGCCAATTAGCGCAATGTGTGGCACTGCTACAAACCGCGGCATGTCGGGACTTGCGGGGGACTTTTATAATAAAATTAATCGTTTTAAGGGCTACCTGAATACGATCAACAAGCGATAAATTTCACTCGTCAAATTATTAGCTAGCCTTTTCGCTAAAAATAATACCCCCTTTTCGGATAGTCACTTATCAAATCAGATAGTACTCAAAATAAGGCTAGACGCCATCACGGGCCTAGCCTTATTTCTGTCGCTTCACTATCCTATAAGTATGACCCTTTGATCGCCTAAAATAGCGTCAACGCTACTCTTTCTTCCGCTTCCAGCCTAACCAGCCGCCAATCGTCAGCAACCCAAGTAACGCCGCGCCCCACCAGCTTGAGACGGTCCATTCATCCGTTTGTGGCAGCGTTTCCATTTTAGGTGATTTCTCTGATTTAGCTACCGTGGACCGCCGACCATTTAATACCGTCATCCCCGGTTGCGGACGGGCTTGCGTGGTACTCGAGCCTACCTGCACGCCATCCGGCTGGCCGCTTGAATCTGGCTTAGTCGGCTTTTCGATTGGCGCTGGATCCGGCTTATCCGGCGTGATCTGATCACCATCACCATCGCTGGTCACCTCTTCATAGAGATAGGTAACCACTTGATCCGCTGTGCTAAAGGTCCCCTGCGCATTAGCCGGCGTCGTAACCAACTGATAGCCGGTCACTGTCACCGGAGACGTTGCGTAGGCTTCACCTGGCTTTCCTGTCAATACAACATCCGGTGCCACTGGCGTTCCATCCGCCGTCTGGTAGTGCACCGTCACTCTGGTTTCACTCGTTGTCGGCGGTACCACAACGCTCGTCTTCGCGTAGAAGTAGGTCACTTGTTGCGCCTGATCCGTGAAGGTCCCCGTGGCTGGTCCCTGAACTTTCTGTAACGTATAGCCCGTCACCGTCTTGGCTTGGGTGGTGTATGACTCACCGTACTTTCCTGTCAAAACTTGCGGTTCAGCCACCGCCGCACCGGTTGCTTCATCTACATAGGTCACCGTCACCGGGGCACTCTCGTTTTGATCATAAACGTAAGTCACGGCAATCGCCGTCGTCCCAAACGTCCCGGTAGCATTTGCTGGTAGCTTGCTCTGGTCTAGCGTATAACCCGCGATAGTCTTGGGCGTGGTGGTGTAGGTCTGACCAACCGCCCCGTCACTCAGGACGGTAGCCGGCGCAATCGAGGCGCCTTGCTGATTGGTATAATGAACCGTTACTGGCGCGGCTACCTGCGCATCGGTAATGTAAGGCGCGTAGTAGGTCAACACACGGCGCCCGTCCCCATCATAATAGCAAGCGACCAAGTAATACGTATACGGCAACTGCTGAATACCAATCCCGGAGCCGGCCGCCGAACTGGTCGTTGGTCCAGGGGTTACCTGCGATTTAACCACTTTAAATTCCACCTGGGTATCACCAATCGCCGTACCGTTAGCGCCCCGGCGATAGACATTAATCACACTGGGATTCAGAGTGTGCCAACTCCAGTAGTCAAAATAAATGGTCGACCCAGTTGGTTCCCCGTAATGTCCGAGTACCGCATTGTAATTTTGCGGTAATTTCAAACCCAAGTTAGACATCAGCACCGTGTCCTGCCCCGGCTTCAAATAAACCGGTGCGCGCCAAATCTCCTGGCCGCCAATGTTGAGACCGCCCTGATCAAACTGTGCGGCGTCTAGCATGGAGAAATCTCTAATTGAATTGTGAATAGCCGAGATATAGGTTAGTTTCTTCATGTTGGCCAACGCACTAATATCACTGACTCGATTGTTAGAGAACTGCAGGGAGGTCAGTTTCGTTAAATTCTTGATGGGTGACAAGTCGGTAATATCGCCGTGCCAGTAGCCGGGTACTCGACCATTATCTGTGCTGTCTAAGACGTTCAGTAAGTCTAAACTTTCCAAATTGGTCGCATATTGCAGGCCCTCGATAGAATACGAGGTCTTCCCGTCAATATAGGTCGAAGATTTTACTTGAATAGAAAAACTCTTTAGCAATAGCATGTCGCTCTTGGTAATGTCGTCAACCGAATTCCACGTCTTATCCGAATAGCCGGGATCGACGAGATTATTATTCCAATGGTTGCCATTGCCTTGGAGATTCCGAAGCAACACTGCCTGTAGTCGCTTGTTGGGCATCCACTCATCGATTGGCGCATCGTCATAAATAAGTTGATCGTCGGTCGGCGCTATCGGAAGAGTCGCCACGACCGGACTGACTGCCGTGCGGACACGGGCGGTACGCGTCTGTCTGGTTGGCGATACAGGTGGCGTGACGCGCTGATACTTATGGACCTGCGCCGGCGTGACTGGCTTCTGCACCGTGGCTGGTGTTGGCCGATCCGCCAGTTGCTTTACGGGTTTGGTTGGCTGCTGTGGTATTGAATCTGTCGGTGCTGGATTAGACCCGTCCGCAGTCGTAGAGGTTGTTGTCGGCGTTTCTTGGGCTGGTACTGTCTCGTCAGCTGGCTTATTCGCAGGTGCTGCCGCATGGCCCCTAACGGTTGTCGACGGTAAAGTTACCGTCTGGGTCGCTGAACGACTAGCTTGAACGGCACTCTCTGTATCCGCACGTGCCCCATCATTTGGTGGTAATTGGTCGGCCTGGGCCTTTCCAGAAACCATCAGTAACGAGACGGTTGCAATGCTAGCAATTATCCATTTTTTATTCGACTTATACAGCTTGAATCGAACGTTTTCTTCAGTCATACGTCATGGACCTCCCCAAAACGGTTTCTACACTTCACTACGTCCACATCATACCACGTATTACGGATTTTGTAACAATATTAATCCAATGATTGGATTAGATTTTCATATTTTTTTATTTGGAAGATTATTTCCGCCGCTTATTACCGAAAAATGTCATTTGCAAAAGTGGCTATGCATTAGTTCTCAGCCCGGTTTTGTCCAGTCCTACTGGCCGATTTGTTTGCTAATGGGCCGCTCCCCTCACTGGTATAATATAAGCATTTCTAATAGCATATTCTATGAACTTAATTGAGAGCTGGTAACCGATTAGCCAGTAACTTTCCGCCCCAAGTTACCAGCGACACTACGGCCAATCGCACCGAAAAATATTATACACACCATTAATATGGTCTAAAAAGTTCCCGGCCAGTTGTTTTTCTAATCTCAGCTAGTATATAATTCAAGTAAGCCTTGAACTTTCAATTTAAGGGAGGATAAACATGTCCGAATACTTTCTGATTAACCAACAGAATTACTTTGCAGCCGGTTTTATCGTCAATAACGGCTCGCCATATGTCGACACCGCTGCTGGTCTCGACGTCGCGGCCGCCGTGAAAACCGATACGCCAATGAACGCCAAGACTGCGCTTTACCAGCAAGTCTTGACACACCCCGCGGCTGGTAGTGAACGCCCAGCATTAACCGAACAAGAGCAAGTCCAATTAACTCGGAAGCTCGATGAAAGCTTTAAAATTATCAGTACCGATAACCTGGAAAGTTGCTAAAAAAATGAATTGGAGACGATGATTATGGCTGAAGAAAGCAAGAAAAACAAGACTACCGAAGACAATCCATTTTGCCACGCCGGAATGACCTGCGCTCCCGGCTGTGGTTGTGCCAGCGCCGATGGTATTTGCCACTGCCCGATGATTTCCGATCGTAAGTGTGCTTGCGATGGTTTCTGTGGCGTACCGAAACATTAATGAATGCAGTCGAAGATACGGTCGATCTCGCCAATCCAGAGTTTGACCGTATTTTTATTGGCTAGTCTTCCATCCCGGATGTTTGCAACCCAATTAACGAGACCATTCCTATCAGTACGCCAATCGCACAGCTAACCACAGAAGAATTAGTAGCTGTTCAGCAAGCGCTGCTGAATCTTTTTAAACGACCATAGGTGCTCTAAAAAATGCTAGTCCCTTGGATTGGGGCTAGCATTTTTTACTTCTATTCAGTTACCCGATTAGCGGTAATCAACCGGTAGTTAAACGAATTAATCACTAACTGCGCGCGTCGCGTTGAGTTAGTCACATAGTAATTCTTCCCCAACTTCTCAACGTCAGTAGCGCCATCACCCAATACCGCAATGACCAGCGATCCTACCTCTGCCTTTGTCAGATTAACCGCCAGCTTTTTCTTCACTCGCCCATACACCAACTCGGTATAGCAGACCTGCGCCTTAATCTGGTCTAAGAGTTCCCGCCTAGCTTGCGTCCGCGTCTTCCTGCACAAATGTATGCTTGTCATCCAACACATACTGGAAGGCCACGGAATTCAACATCAGACTTGCCCGGAACAACGCCTTGATACCTTGTTCATTGCTCATGACCACGAAAAATTCCCGATCAGTGCCGCTGACGCGTTGGAAGGATTCGTATTCTCCCTTGAAGCCTTCCTTACGAAACAGCGCGATAATCTTCATCATTTCAATCTGTGATACTTCTTTGTCTGCCAATTCAATCTCTTTTCTCTTATCTAAATTTTCAGTCGCTAGCGGCCCCTCTAGTGACCGCTAGTGACAAAACGTGCGGCTAACGAGCAGCCAGCTGTGCTTAACCCCAGTGGTCGAATCAGCCATTCTGGCTAATCCCGCCCACTGCCGTTAATGCTCACTGCCTAACCGCTCTTCGCCACACTCTCAATTTTTTCCCACGAAAAAGCCGCCCCCACAAATGAGGCGGCTTCGAGTCAGTTGGGAATTACTTGCCCAACTTCGTCTTGTTAGTCATGTTTAACTTGTCATCGAAGTCGTAGACAACGGGTTCACCGGTTGCCATTTCAAGGTTCATGATGTCATCATCACTGATCCGTTCGATGTACTTGGAAAGGGCACGCAGTGAGTTACCGTGGGCGGCGATGATCACGTTCTTGCCGTCAAGCAGCTTTGGTGCGATTTGGTCTTCCCAGAATGGCATAACGCGTTCCAGGGTAACCTTCAAGTTTTCACCACCAGGCACGATGTTCGGGTCCAAGTTAGCGTAACGAGGGTCCTTCACAGCTGAACCTTCAGCGTCTGCATCCAAGAGTGGAGGCAAAACATCGTAAGAACGACGCCAGATGTGGACTTGGTCATCGCCGTACTTTTCAGCGGTTTCCTTCTTGTTCAAACCTTGTAAAGCACCGTAGTGACGTTCGTTCAAACGCCAAGTCTTGGTTTCTGGGATCCAAAGTTGATCGGATTCTTCCAAGACGTAGTGTAACGTCTTGATTGCCCGCTTCAGAACTGACGTGTAAGCGTAGTCGAACTTCATGCCAGATTCCTTGATCTTTTGACCAGCTGACTTAGCTTCTTCGACACCCTTTTCGCTTAAGTCAACGTCAACCCAACCAGTGAACTTGTTAGCTAAGTTCCATTCACTTTGGCCGTGGCGAATCAATACTAATTTTGCCATCACTTATAACCTCTTTCTTTGGTAGAATACCTAGTTATTTTACACCATCTAGCGGTTAATTTCAGCTTTATTGTGCGCTTCTTTTCGTGACACCGCTTACTTACCGCGTTTTATAAAAAATGGCTAACCGCTGTCCCCAGCAATCGGCCATTTCCCCCCTTATTCTTTAGGGTCGTCAGAATCATTATCCTTACCATGATGGTGCCGGTATTCGCGAATCTTCTGCACGTCAACCTGTGGCCGCGGATGGAGCCCGTGAACCGGCCGCACGCCCAAAATATCCAGGAAGAACGTGAAGATTGGCACCCCAACGATCAGGCCCCAGACACCAAAGAGCTGTTCGCCCGCCAGCAGGACCACGAACGTATAGAAGATTGGCAGTTCCGTTCGGCTCGACATGAACTTCGGATTCAAGACGTAGGCTTCCAGCGCATGAACCACCACAATCATCACCAGAATGTAGACGATGTAGCGCACACCCCCGACGGAATACCCCAGGAAGGCCAGTGGAATCACCGACACGATGACCCCGGCCACCGGAATTAGGCTTAGAATAAAGATCATAATCGCCAGCGTCGGCAGCTGGGGCATCCGCATGATGGCCAGCACCACGGTCGTAATCACCGTATTACACAGGGCAATGAAGAATTGCGCTTCCAGAACTACCCCGAACGTATTGACGAATTTAGTCGCGAAAAAGTTAATATCTTGGAAAATCCACCCGTACGTGCTGGTCAAGAAATGCTTCGAAAAAGCGGACATCTGCTTATTCTCAATCGTAAAGAAGTAACTCAGAATCAGCGACATAAACAGCGTGACCCCGAACGTCCCCACCGTTGAGACGTAGGTAAAGACAACCTTCGCCCCGTTCTGAAGCTGGTTAACGATGTCCGACCCCTTGATATAATCCGAAATCCACCGAACAATTTCATTATTATCCGACTGCGGACTCTGGTAGAACTTAATCAGTGTCTGGACACCCTTCACCGTAGACGTGATCAGCGTCGGCAGGTACGTGGTGATCGCCCAATACATGCCACCAATCAGGACAATATACGCCACCGACACGATCAACGCCGGTGGTAGTTTGACCACCTTACGCACGGCCTTAACCAATTGTAGGATTAAGAATGTAAAAATAAACGTGAGTAAAATCATATTCATCTCGGCCCGAATCAGCCAGAGGATGAAGATTAGGACGACCAATACCACGAAACGGCGTAGTCGAACGTTAGCAATAAACCGTTCCCATAAACTCAATTGTAAATCCCCCATTCTCTTCTCAAATTTTATTATACCGCATTGCGCGAGATTCTCTACTGGATTCTTCACGGGTCATCACCGGTTCGCTCACTGGCTGATAGAACCGTCTCTTCCCAGCAAAAAAACCGCGACGAACGGTGGCTTGCCAGCCTCCACTCATCGCGGCTCCTAAACAATTTCTCTTTATGATTCGACGCCCTCTAAGACTGCCGACCGCTGATTGCTAAAAGTCAGTTGCAGGTCATCCAAGCCCAACGCCTTGTGGATGATGGCCGAAGCCCCACCCTTCAAGGACGCTTCCTTGGCGTTCTTGGTTAACAGCAACGGTGCCTTGCGGACAATCGCCAAATCATCCACGTACTTTCTGACACAGTCCATCATCTCTGGTAGCAGCTCCAGGATCGGGGCATTGACGATGATGGCGTCCGGTGCAAAGGTATTCGACAAATTACCGAGAACCTTTGCGAGATAGAAGGAGAACTCATCGAGGATCGCCAACAATTCTGGCCGGTGACCCAAGTAGTCCCGCCGAATCCGGTTAACGTCTACGTGATCTAGCTTCTGATAAGCCATGATCCGCTGAAGAACGGTGCCTTCAGCGACGTATTGGTTCACCGTCCGCACATCCTTTTCCTGATAACGGTCGGCCAACGGACAGGTTCCAATATTGCCGGCCTCACCGTTGTGGCCGCGGTACAAGTGGCCTTCCGTCACAATTCCGGCCGAGACTTGATCGCGAATCGTCACCGAAATCAAGTTCCTATAGATGCCTTCGCCAGCGAAGTCCCGCTCGTAAATCGCGGATTCGTTGGCCAAGTTTTCCAGAATAACTGGTACTTGGAACTTGTCACTGAAGTACTTCGCCAAATCAAAGTTCTTGAAGCCCTTCAATGAGGCCCCTAAGATTTGGTTTTCATAGATGATGCCGTCTAAGCCAAACGAAATACCCAATAGGCGGCTGTCATTTTCGGCCACGGTCGCCGCAATCTTCTCGTCAATCATGTCGAGCACCGTGGTTAAATCAACGTCTCGCGTCGAAACGCTGGCGTAGTTCTCGGACCGACCGTCCAAGCGACTGGTAATCATCGAGAACCGTTGCCGTAAGATGTTGATGCTGATGACATAGCCATACCCCACGTTTAGCAATGCCATGACTGGCTTCCGGCCACCGTTACGCGTGCTGACACCGTGACCAACCTCACGGATCAAGCCTTCGTGCAGTAACTGGCTATAGATATCAGAAACCGTCACTTTATTTAAACTAAGATTTCGGGAAATTTGACTACGCGAAATTGGACCTGCGTTAACAATCTGCTGAAGAACTTGCTTCTCATTCGTCGTACGCATGATGTGTTTGTTGATAATCATAATTTTCTGTAACGCGCCCGTCTACCTGGCCTCGTGGTGATTCGGGAATCAAATCAGTTTTTAGGTCTCGCCCCATCCCCCAAGATTGGTGCTCACCTAGCCAGTTATCAGGCACGTTACTCTACCCCCCTTAGTAGAATTTCCTGATTCTAAATATATAGTAAATCACGCTTACCAATTTAGCGTGAAAAACGACTTGTGAACTTTTTGAGGGAACACAGTGTTTTGAAACGCAAAACCAGTGATGAACCCTGACAATTCGGCATTTAAAGCACTTGTTGTCTGATTAAGCATATTATACACCCTGCTAAACTATTTGTTTGCTAAACTTACCATCTTGTCAAATTATAAGACTCATAAGTTCAAAATGGTAAGTTTTCTTTCCAAATTAGTGTTGGGGCTGAAGTAGTATGACGTCACAGATCTAAATAAAAAAGGAGCGCCACCGTAGTCGCGTTCCTCTCACTCCATGATTTATTTCAAATATTGACTCGTGTACTTCGACAATGACAGGTTCTTCTTGTCGGCCTGTTGCATCGCTACCCGCACGTCCTGATCACTCATGGCGCTGGCGTTACCGCCCGCGGAATCAATGGTCTTCCGGGCACTCGCAATCTGTTGAGCCGTGATGGTCTTGCCATCCAGTTCCTTTTGACTCTGGGTCACCGTGTATTCATTGCTCCCAGAGTAATTCTTCGCCGCCTGCTTCTCAGAAGACGTCAGTGACGCACTGGAACTGCTGGTGGTTGTGGCCGAACTACTTGCGGCCGTTGACGATGAGGCCGCCGATGCCGCCGAACTGGTCTCGCTAGTCTGGCCGGCGTTGTTGGCCTTCCGTAAGGCTAACGCTTGATCGTAGAGGTCCTTGTAGTAGCTCTGACGGAACTTCGCGTTATTAAAGAGTTCATCCAACGTCGTGTTCGACTGCCCATAGTTCAACGCCTTATTTTCACCCTGCGCCTTACTCAAGATCTGCTTGAACTGTTTAACGTTGGCCTTAATACCCTTGACCTGCTTGTAGCGGTCCTTAGCCCGCGTCACAAGCACTGCCGAACCATTCTTCGTCTTCTTAACGGCCGCATAGTGCGTCTCTGCCGCGCTGAAATGACGAGCCTCTAAGGCGTCTTCACCGTCCACGTAACGCTGCGTTTGGGTTAAGTAACGCTGCGCCGTCTTATCGTTTAGCCGCCGCTTAAGCGCATTTTGGAAATAGCTCTCGGCTTGTGTGTAATGTTTACTTTTAATGGCAGTACGCCCGTTGGCCATTGCCGCTTGGTACTCTTTGGCTGTCGCGTGATGATTTGAATACGCGTAACCACCAATCAGCAGTGCCACAACGATTGTTGCCACGACCCATACCCATTTTTTCAAAGTGAAAGACCTCCGCTGGTTAATTATGGTTATATTATACCATGCCTGTTCGGCGAAACGGTGGATTTTACAGGACCAAGTCAGCCAAAGAAAATGTTAAGCGTTTTCATTAAGAGCTCCCCCTTACGTTTTGGGGGACGATAGGCGTATAATGGCATGGTAATTTTGTTTCTTCACGTGTTTATTACTATATGAAGAAACCGGAAAGGACCCATGACATGCTTGAAAAAACTTTCTACAAAACGTTTCTGAGCCACACCTTTAACATCCCCGTCCGCGTCAACTATTGGGACGGTACCAGCGATGTATACGGGACCGGCACTCCTGACGTCACCATCACCATTCACGAGGCCATCCCGGTTAAGGAAATCTCCCGCAACGCGTCCATCGCGCTGGGAGAAGCCATCATGGACGGTAAGATTGAGATTGATGGGAGTATCGAAGACCTGCTGACGGCGGCTTACGAGAACGCCGATAGCTTCTTCCACAACTCCAAGTTCATCCACTTCCTGCCTAAACAAAAACATACTGAAAAAGAAAGTAAGGAAGACGTCCAAAACCACTACGATATTGGGAATAACTTCTATCAACTCTGGTTGGATGACACCATGACTTACTCCTGTGCCTACTTCGAAACCCCTGAGGACGATCTGTACACGGCACAAGTCAACAAGGTTCATCACATCATCAAGAAGCTCAACCCGAAGCCGGGTAACACCTTACTCGACATCGGATGTGGCTGGGGTACCCTAATGTTAACGGCAGCCAAGGAATACGGCCTGCACGTAACGGGAATTACCCTGAGTCAGGAACAATACGACTACGTTAACCAACGGATTCAAGACGAAGGCTTAGCCGATGTTGCCGAAGTTCGTTTGGAAGACTACCGTGAGCTAGGTAACGAAACCTGGGATTACATCACGTCTGTGGGGATGTTCGAGCACGTGGGCCAAGAAAACTTGGGCCAATACTTCGACTGCGTCCAGAAATACCTGACCAATGACGGGGTGGCCTTAATCCACGGGATCACTCGGCAACAAGGCGGCGCCAACAACGGCTGGTTGAACAAGTGGATCTTCCCCGGTGGTTACGTCCCTGGGTTGATTGAAAACACCACCCACATCATCGAGAGCGGTCTGCAAATTGATGATATGGAACCTCTCCGGCGGCACTACCAAAAGACGGTCGAAATCTGGGACAAGAACTTCAACGAACACCGTGACGAAGTTGCCCAGATGTTTGACGATAAATTCGTGCGGATGTGGGATCTTTATCTCCAAGCTTGCGCGGCATCGTTCAAATCTGGTAATATTGACGTGATTCAGTATTTGATTTCGAAGGGCCCTTCAGCCCGGATGTTACCAATGACACGGGACTACATGTATGATGGTTCCCATGAACACGTTGAAGTAACGGACTAATTCAAATCTTCAGGTGACCGCGGATCATCTGATTTAAAAAGCCACCACACTAGGATTGATCACCCAGTGTGGTGGCTTTTTTGATTATTTTTCGATTAATATTGGCGCTACAAATGCCGGTACGAATGGATTTAAACCAGACTATCGCGTAAACCTTTGTCGGTGATTTTCATCTCCGCTTTTCCCGGAGTAGCGACCATGATATAGTTGGTCTACCAGCGAAATGTTGGTGAATCGGGCAAAACTAACACCAAAAACAGTGCTCCTAAAAAAGGACCTTGCTAACCGGCAAGGTCCCACTCATTTGTAAATTTTGTCACGCCATGAACATCGATAAGATGAAGACGCCAATCAGGCCCACGATCACCGAGATGGCCATCGAACGGGTACGATACGCCACAATAATGACCACGACCGCTGCCAGCATTTCCGAATACTTGTCCAACAACAATGCATAGCTCGCACTATCAATGAAGATATCCTTCACCACTAGCGCCGTAAACAGTGATACCGGCACGAACTTCATCCATTCGTTAAACCATTCCGGAATCGCCCGCTTGGTGAACAACATCAGCGGGAAGAAACGCGGGATAAAGGCCACAATAAAGCCTAAGATAATTAGCCAAAAATGTTGCGTACTGTTCCACGTATTAACTGCGTTCATATAGCTCTCCCTGTGTCCTAATTAGCATCCGAATGCTCCACGGCTTCCTTCTTGGACCCCGGACTACGCAAACGCCACAGCCAATGACTGTCGGGTAATTTCTTGCGGAGCGTGGCTTCCAAGCCGAAACCAATCAATGAAGCAATAATTGTCGAAATAACCAACCCTAACGTGCTCTTGGTCAACATCATGCAGACTGCCGCGAGCACTCCTGAAATCAGGCAAATGACGATCGTCAGGCGGTTCTTGATCTGCATGACAATCATGTACAAGAACAACGCCGTCAGCGCAAAGTTCACGATACTGAGGTCAATCTTCAAGGCACTGCCAATCAGACTCCCAACAACGTTACTAGCCGCCCAGAATAGCAAAGAATAATGCTCCACCATCAGAGCTTCTCTGCCCGTCCACTTTTTATCAGTGGCAAATTTCAAGTAGTTAATGGCGTAATTTTCATCGTTTAACGAAACCGCGAACATGAACAAGAAGCGGTTAGATGAGCCCTTTAAGTATGGCGATAAACTCGAACTCAGTAATGCATACCGTAATTCCAGGAAAAACAGCATCAAAACAATTGATAGTAATCGGGAATTAATAGTCAACATCGTGGCAATTAAAAATTGTGCCCCACCGGAAAAGATCAACAAAGAAACCAATCCAGTCAGTAAGGTATTGAACCCTGCCGCGTGTAGCAAAATCCCACAAGCCAGCCCAATTGGTATGTAACTTAAATTAAGGGGCATGGCTACCCGCAGTGTCGACCGCCATAAGGGTTCATTGGGGTCCGGCACTTGCTTGGGGTTTGGCCGTCGTTTATTCAAGAATGTTTGCCTCCGTCGAATACTCTGAGATATGAAGCAACCTAACGGGTTCCCCCGTTATGCATAAAACCACACGATGATATTTTAACATGTTTCACGTCATTTTCATATAACATATACAATATTTATCAAGGATTAGCCCGTATGGCACCCGGTTTGATGCGTCGTTTGTGAAAATACTGGGCAAGTTTTCATCACTTATCATTCCATTAGAAATGGTGGCCATACACCTCGAGATCCGCCGCAAAGCCGTGCATATCCGCAATCGCTGGTAAATGGCCCCAGTGTGCGTAACCCGCCTTTTCGAACAAGTGGCGACTCGCCCGATTGTGGCCGAAGATCCGTGAGATCACGGTGGTCACCCCTAATTGTGGCGCCTGTTGGGCGATAAAGTCGACCGCCCGGGTTCCCAGGTGCTGACCCTGATGATGAGCGTCCAAATAAAGCGCCACCTCGGCTGTCTGACGGTATCCCGCACGGTCACTGTAGGGTTCTAACCCCACGAAGCCCGCCGCCTCACCGTCGCTCTCAATCACCCACAGTGGAAAATGATCCGGCGTGAAAGCTGCGAACCACGGTTGACGTTGCGCAACCGTTACGGGCGTTAAATCGGCAGTACTCCCCTTGGTAGCCACCGCTTGGTTATAAATGGCAATGATGGCCGCCTGATCATTGACCCCGGCCATTCGAAATTTTACGGACATCGCGTCTCCTCTTTTCTCTCGTCTGCCCTTATTATACGCGAAAAGTGCCGTGAAACCAGAGGCTTCACGGCACAGGAATAGACAAAGCGTGAATTTAATTTTTCTTGCTAAAGTTCGCGAGCACGCTCCAGTCCCCAGCTGAAAATGCTTATCGCCATTAAACTAGTCATTACCGTCACCTGCGGCTGCCAGAGATTCCGGCGCTGTGGGGACCGTCTGCGGCTTGAGAAGTGGTCCTCCGGCTCGGTTTGAAGCCTAGCAAAATTCGCCAGTCTCCAAACACGTCCCGCGCTGTAAGCTGACTTGAAACGTCAGCTAACACCGCTGTCACGGCTACCTCCATCTCTGGCTACCTCCGCAATGGTTGAGCGCACGGTGACATCGCTGGCGCAACAGCGTGCGGCTAGCTTTAATTGATTACCCCTCATGCAGCCGTGAGTGAGTCAAATTTGCTCTCAGCCGTGGAATTTTCCAAGTATTCTATCTTGGAAAATGGCGTCTTTGAGACGCGGGCTGACCGCTCTTTGGCTTGGCCCGTCCTACCCACCGCGATCCAGACCAAATTTGGCAAACGGCAAGGCGACCAGTACGCGACTAGCCTATTATCATGGATGGCATTCTTGTCATACTACGGATTCTAGCTATTTTATAACTTTCAACCTTTAGTTATAACGTCAAAACTTTACAAAAAAAGAGAAACACAACATTCACGTTGCATTTCTCTTCAGACGTTATATTTTATGAATGAGCATTCGTGTTCGGATCCTCAACCGCTTGTAACTTTTGGTTGTCATCCAATTGCGAGATTCCCATTAGATGCTTCTTTTGTAACCAAGCCATCGTTGGCCAGAGCAGCGCTAAACCAAGAATGGTAAAGAGTGCTAAGACCCATAAGGCTTGACCAACCATGCCGGACATCCCCGACGTAATGGCTTGCCGGAATCCAAGGATCGAGTAAGTCATTGGTAGGAATGGGTGGACAACGTTGTAGAAGTGGTTCGTTACTTCCATTGGGAACGTCCCACCGGAACCCCCAAGTTGAAGCATCAGAAGAACCATGGCGATGAATCGTCCTGGGTTATCCAATAACATTGACAGGAACATGACGATAAACATCGACGCCTCGGCGAAGAAGATCGAGATCAGAATCATCTGACCTGGATGGTCGACCGTTAAGCCCCCTAGCATCATCAATGTTGGTTCAATCAGCCCCATGGCCAGTCCTTCGACCGCCCCGATGGAGACCTTACTCAAGTACCAGCTGGTAGCTGTCCCGCCCTCGCGAGAAACCTTCCGAATTGGGAAAGCAAAGTTGAAGACCAAGGCCCCAACATACAAGGCAACGGACAACACGTAAGGTGCTAAGGCGTGCCCGTAGTTTGGCACGTAACTGTAGCTTTCATGCTTCAGCTTCGTTGGTGCGGCAAACATGTCGGCCGTCTTACTGGTCAACGGTTGTGCCTGAATCTGATCGGCCCCACTCTTCAGTGACTTGGCTAACGTGCCATTGCCATCGGAAAGCTTCTTGGCGCCTTGCATCAGCTGGTTACTGTTATCATCCAACTGCTGCGAACCGTTAGCCAACTGGTTAACCCCACTGGTCAGCGTTGGCACCTTGCTGTTCAGCGTGTTCAAGCCAGACGTTAATTGGCCAGAACCGTTTATGAGTTGTGCGGATGAACTGGTTAACTTGTTGCCGGCTGCGGTTAACTGCGGCGTATTAGCGTTGAGCTTGTTGCCAGCAGCGGTCAACTTACCCGTGTTAGCGCTCAGTTGACTACCAGCAGAATTAAGCTTGCCAGTGTTGGCATTCAGCTGGTTTACCCCGGAGGCTGCAGTCTGTAACCCAGAATTCAACTGACTTGCACCTGAATTAACCTTATTGGAGCCAGACTTCAACGTTGCGCCATTCTTGGCCAGCTTGGCAGTGCCATCCATAATCTTCGTGATACCATCAGTCAATGTAGGAACTTGGCTATTCAATTGAGATAATCCCGTATTCAGAGTCGTTGACCCAGCAAATGCTTTATCAACACCAGACGTATAATCATTGACACCACTAGTTAATTGGTTGACGCCAGCCGTCAAGCTAGTACCTGTCGCTGGGTTAACTGCTGCATTTAACTGTTGAACACCTTCCGCAAACGTCGTTAACTGACCCGTTGTGCCAGAAAGATTCATATCAGCCAACTGAGTCACAATTGTGTTCAATCCATCATAAACACCTGCTGTTGCCTTTTGAACGCCAGCAGTTAATGTTACCAATTCTGCACTAGCCTTGCTGTCTTTACTTGCTGAGCTCGTACTATCAGCAGAAGATGATTGTGTAGAAATCTTGCTAGTTGCATCGTTCGCCGCGATTGCCTCCTTAGCTAATTCATCAGCCAAAGATTCTTTGGTCGAGCTATCACTTGCTGCTTGCACACTAGCAGCAGTTTTAGCTGCAGCCGCTGCAGCCGTCTTTGCCGCGGTAGTCCCACTATCAGAAGTCTCGCCAGAAGAATCTGTCCCAGTGCTTTCTCCGGAACCTGTAGTACTTTCACTCGCGGCTAAATCTTTAGCTTGATTAGCAAGATCATCAGCCGTTTTAGCATCTTCAGCCACCTGGTTAAGACCCGTCTGTAAAGCAGTGACCGATGCCGTCAAGCCAGGATCATCAGCCGTTCCATTGCCATTAATAGACTGAATAACTTGATCCGCCCCAGCACCCAACGTTTTAACACTACTTGACAACGTAGCGGCTTGTTGGGCCAACGCAGCGGCACCTGTCGTCAATTCGCCAGACTTACCACTCAAAGTAGAGAGTCCAGAATTCAACGATTGGCTACCATCCGCTAGCTTAGTAACCCCACTAGCCAAAGAAGTCGATCCGCTGCCTAAAGTCTTCACACCAGTATTCAAGGTATAGACGCCATCAACGTATTGATAAGTCCCGTCTTTCAAATCACTGGCACCTTTAGCCAGTTGTGACGTACCAGCAGTCAGTTTAGGCATACCCGCACTCAACTGGCTAACACCACCAGTAAATTGGTTAACCCCATTTATATACTGGCCAGTTCCACTGGTAAATTGGTTGACCCCATTGGCGTATTGGCCAACACCGCTCGTATACTGATTAACCCCACTAGCATACTGGCCAACACCGCTGGTATACTTCGCCAGTCCGCTTTGTAGCGTCTGCGAACCGTTCGACAACTTCTGAATCCCCGTTGCCAATGGCTTGACGGACGTCTTCATTTCTTGCAGACCATTATTTAACGTGTGAACCCCAGTCGTGTAGGTGTTCAGACCATCCGTTAAGGTAACCGTCCCATCCTTCAACTTCGCGGAACCCTTAGCGGCCTTGTCCATCCCCTGACCGACAGCGTAAATCTGCTTGAACGTGGCTTGGGCATAGGCCTTCGTCACCTTAGCGCGGATTTGACTGTCCAACTTGGATGAGCCCACTTCACTCATGACCTGAGCAATGTAGTTCGCAGAGCCGTTGGTTTTGTAGGTGAACGTCATCTTCTTGGGATGCTTGTTCAGCGCCGTCGCGGCATTAGCCGAGAAGTTCTTCGGGATCGTAATCACCGTGTAGTACTTGTGGTGCTTCAACCCATCGGCCGCCGTCTTAGCGGACACGAACTTCCACCCCAATTGGTGGTTTTTCTTCAAATTGGTGATCGTTTGATCCCCAACATTTAGTTTCTGCCCCTGATAGGTCACGGGCTTATCCTGATTAACCACCGCAACGGGTAGTTCGCCGGTTTCCCCATACGGGTCCCAAACCGACTTCAGAAAGAAGATACTGTAGAGGAATGGAATAAACATAATGGCAAGAACGGAGATTAAAATCAACCGATTATGCCGAATGTAATTCCATTCACCTTTAATCATATTCACAAATGCCAACTCCCTTTATCCTCAAAAATCTTTAAAATTGCGCGTTTTCAGCTAATAATAAAAGTATCTTCGCACATTAATACTTGACTTGTCAAAAAAGCAACACGCCATCGACAATTCTTAGAAATCGTCACCAATTCGATCACACCGGCATTTCGGCGTTCTCAAACATTATAAATTAAATTTCACGACCATGACTTCACCATCGATAAATCCCAGTATAGTGGTCTAACCACGCCGTCGCCTTGACTGAAATCAACTCGCCCGTTATCCGCCAAATTCTCACGGTCGAACCACAATTTTTCCATTTAAAAAGTCGCCCACCCTACGGCAAGCGACTTCCATTAATCTTAACTTTAGAACAAGGCAACGACTGCTCGCCAAGCGCGGACAAAGATGTTGGCTTTCTCCACGGATCGGGTCACCGTCAATGGCACCTTCACCGTCTTGGTGTTACCCAAGAAGCCCAATTGGTCGCCCTTCAGCGAAACGTTGGCCGTTCCAATCGTGGTGTTCTTGGCGACTGGAGCTTCCAATTCACCCTTCTGACTGTACTTCGCCTTCAACTGCGGTTTAGCCGAAATGTTGCTGGCAACCTGATCGTTTCGAATCCAGAGCTTAACGTCTTGACCCAACGCCGTCCTAGCCGTCTTGGCCTTGGCGTCGTGCGTCGTGATGGTCTTCGCCCCCGTCAACTGGTCGCCGGCCTTGTAACTCACCGTCTTAAAGTTGTTGTAGACGTAAGACATCATCTTCTGCGTTTGTTGGAAACGCGAGGCGTCGGTCTCCGACTTGTGTGCGGCGTGCAAGACGACCGTCACGATTCGGTTGTTATCGTTGTTGGCGGTCCCGGTAAAGTTGGCACCAGCCGCATCGGACGTCCCGGTCTTCAAACCATCCACGTGCAGCTTCGAGTAAGCGGCGGAAAGGCCCTTCAACATCCAATTCCAGTTTTCCATCTTGGTTGCATCGTTAGTCCCCTTCTCAAACCACATCTTCTTGATGCTCGTGGTCTTTAAGACTTCGGGGTACTTGTTCAACAGCGCAACGGCTAATTTGGCCTGGTCGGCGGCGGACCATTCATTTTCCGCTGAACCCTTCACGTTGTTGTAGCCAAGGTTGCCGACCTGCTTGTTGGTCAACCCACAGGCGTTATAAATCTTCACGTCCGTCATGCCCAATTTCTTGGCCTGAGCTTTCATCTGGGTGACAAAGGCGTGCGGTGATCCCGCCACGGCGCTTCCCAACGCTTCCACGGCACCGTTGGCCGAATAAATCAGTGAGGCCTGGTACAAGGCTTTAACCGTATACTTGTGACCGGCGCGCAACGGCACGTTGGATAAGTTCGTGTTCTGAGCGACCTTGGCAATATCCTTACTAATCGTAATCTTTTGATCCCACTTCAGCTTACCGGAGTGGATGGCGTCGAGCACCATGTAGATCGACAACAACTTAGTCATCGAGGCCACCGGTAACGTCTGGTCCGCGTTCTTACTGTAGAGAATCTGTCCCGTCTTGGCGTCGACCGCAATCCCCGCCTTGGCCTTCAAATTCACGGTGGTACTGGTACTACTGGTTGCGGCGTGGGCCGTCACCGGTGCACTTAAACTACTAAACCCGCCAGTGACCAGCGTTACCGCCGTCACCAGGCCAATCAACATTTGCCGTAATCGTTTCATCATTAGAATCAAAACTCCTCTGTCTTATGTAAGGCCAAAATGGCCGTTAATGCTACTCACTTATTTTAAATCTATTACTGTCCCGGTGTCTTCAGTCGTTGGGGAATCTCGAGGGGCTGGTCGTGCTTGACCGGCAAATGAATCACAAAGCTGGTCAACGCATCGTCCGACTCCACGTAGATGTAGCCACCGTGTAAGGCGACAATACTCTGGGCAATCGCCAAGCCCAGCCCGGTACCGCCCGTTTCCTTGGACCGGGATTCCTCGACACGGTAAAACCGCTCAAAGATCATGTTCAGCGATTCCTTGGGGATCTTCGGCCCATCGTTGGTGACCCGCACCTCCAGCTCCGAAGCGCTGAGTTGCTTGGCCACCAGATTGATGTGCTTCCCCCCATCGCCGTATTTCACGGCGTTAGATACCAGATTGTTAAAGACCCGCACCAATTTCTCAGGGTCGGCCTCCATCATCATGGTCTCCGACGAATTCTCCGCGCCAATCGTCATGCCCTTCTTCTGGGCCTCCAGCTCGAAGCTGGCACCCAACTGCTCCAGCATGGCAGCCAAATTAATACTGGTCAGGCTCAATGGCGTATCCGTCTGCCGCACCTTGGTGTACTCAAAGAGGTCGTCCACCAGTGATTTCATCTGTTTAGACTTCAAAAATGCCGTGTGCGTGTACTTGAGGAGGTCGCCCTCACTGTGGTACTGCTTATCCTCAATCAGTCCCAGATAGCCAATAATCGACGTTAACGGCGTCCGAATATCGTGGCTAACGTTGGTAATCAGTTCGTCCTTGGACTTCTCAATCGCCCGCTCTTCATTCATGGAATTAATCACGGAGTCGACCAGTGCGTTCACGGAATCCACGACCCGCTGCACGTCACCACTAACTCGAAACGGAATCCGGTGGTCAAAGTGACCGTTGGCAATGTAATGCAGCTCGTCGATGATGTGACGCAACTGCATTTGCCGGTAACGCCGAATCAGCCGCCACCAGACGACTAACGCGTCGGCCACCAGCATCAGGCCAATGAACAGGTTCTCCCAGCTCCACAACTGAAAGTGGTTGGGACCCAAGACGACCGAACGTTTGATAATGAAGATACCATCCCGCAAGCCGGGATTACTCTCGATGGCCTGCACAATTAGCACCAACAACGCCAGATTCAGCATCAGCAGGAGAATGACGGTGACGACCCCTTCCATGAATAACGCACTCTTCTCGCGCGTGGTCAGCTTCATGGTCGTGCCCCCTGCTTATTAAAATAATTGTTCCGTGGTTTCATGTTGTGCTCCTACTCTTCTGGTGACGCCTTTCTTAATGCGATTCAATCTTGTAGCCCACGCCCCAGACGGTTTGAATGACCTTCTCGCCGTTGGTGGCGTCTTCGATCTTATCCCGCAAGTGACTCACGTGAACCATGACGGTCTTGGCCGACACGATGCTTTCCTGCCGCCAGACCCGTTCAAAGATTTCATCCGCCGAAAAGACCCGATTGGGATGGCTGGCCAGCAGGTAAAGAATCCCGAATTCCAGCGCCGTCAACGACACCGTCTTACCGGCAATCGTCTTAACTTCGTGGGAATCCTTGTTGATGGTCAACGTCCCGATATCTAAGATGTCGGGACTATCGTCGGTCACTTGGTCCTGACTCCGCCGCAGTAGCGACTTGACCCGGGCCATGACTTCCAACGGGTTAAATGGCTTGGTGACGTAATCATCGGCACCGGAAATCAACCCCTGAATCTTATCCATATCCCCGGTCTTGGCCGACAGAATCAGAATCGGAATCTGGGAATCCTTCCGCACTTCCTTCATGACTTCAATCCCACTCATCTCGGGCATCATGATGTCCAAAATCATCAGCGCGATGTCTGGCGTGGTGTGTAGCTTGGTCAACGCTTCCTTGCCGTTGTAGGCGGTCAAGGGTTCGTAACCTTCATTTTTAATGTAGATTTCGAGTAATTGTGCAATTTCTTTATCATCATCGACAACTAAAATTTTCATGTGGGTTGTTCTCCTTTTTCTGCTAGGGTAAATCACTAGCGGTCCTGCCCCGTGGCTTTACGTCTATTTTAACAAATAACGCCAGCGAGACGACCGGAAAACCCGAACCTTTAGCCGGGCGTAAGGCACTTAACCATTCCTTAATCTTACACTATTTGCCCCGTGACCGCCAACTTGAAGGTTAACGGGGGCTTAACTTTCTTTTGAGGTGAAGGCAGGCTGGTGGGAGCTGGCCGCCTTGCCGTTCGCACAGGATGAGCTGGAACGCGGTGGGCAGGACGGCTCAAGCCTGAGGGAGCGGTCTTGGGCCTCGCTGGGAACCACCAAAACTCGGTGTTTCCCAGTCGCCATTATCTAACCGGCTATCGCCGCTAAGATAATCCCACGGCTGAGCTCATCCTGTGCTTCACTCTCGGCTACGATCGTCGCCCTTGTCAACACGTGTTGAGTCCCCAGAGAACCTTTGTCCCGACAGTAAAGCCATGCAAAATCTACAAGACCCCACGATTAAATCACATATCTGTCGGCGAAAGTCACTAATAATCCATCATACCCGACTTGGACTAGCCCGTGGCAACGACTGCAAAATTAACCAGCAATCTTTCGATAGCTGAAGGAACTCTGATCACCTGGTGTCATAGCTTAAGCGACCACCTCGTGCTGACCCTGTGGGGTTAAACCCACCGTCCGTTTAATCCAAAAAGAGACCGGCGCCCCCCCGCTTAAAGCGAATGAGGCGCTAGTCTCCAAAATTTCAGGATCGTTTATTTGTAGTTAGGTGCGGCCTTCGTGATTTGAACATCGTGCGGGTGAGATTCGATCAACCCGGCGTTGGAAATCCGCACGAATTGCGCGTTGTCAATCAGGCTTTGGATGTTGGCACTGCCCGTGTAGCCCATCCCCGAACGTAAGCCACCGACCATTTGGAAGAGAATGTCGTTGACACTACCCTTGTATTCCACGCGGGCTTCGATTCCTTCCGGCACCAGCTTGTTGGCTTCGTTAACGCCGCCTTGGAAGTAGCGGTCGGCAGACCCGTGGGACATGGAAGCTAGACTCCCCATCCCTCGGTAGGTCTTGTACTTCTTGCCGCCGTCTTCGATGATGTCGCCAGGGGCTTCGTCGGTCCCGGACAGCATGGAGCCAAACATCACGGCGTTGCCACCAGCGGCCAAGGCCTTGACGATATCGCCGGAGTACTTGATCCCCCCGTCGGCGATGATCGGCTTGCCAAATTCACGCGCAACGTTAGCGGCATCGTAAATGGCGGTGATCTGGGGAACACCCACACCGGCAACCACCCGCGTCGTGCAGATCGAGCCAGGGCCAATCCCCACTTTAACCACGTCAACGCCGGCTTCGAACAGCGCCCGCGTGCCTTCACCAGTTGCCACGTTCCCGGCAATCAACGTTGCGTCGGGGAATTGTTGGCGAATCTCGCCAACTTTACGGAGCACACCGGCTGAATGGCCGTGCGCCGTATCAATGATGATGGCGTCGGCACCGGCCTTAAGCAAGGCGCCAGCCCGGTCAAACGTGTCGGACGTCACACCCACGGCCGCAGCCACCAGCAAGTGGTTGTTGGCGTCAACCGCGGCGTGCGGATATTGTGTCGCGTCATTTTCGATGGCTTTCACATCAGCCACCATCTTGGCTTGCGCTTCAGCACTCATGTTCTTGTGGATGACCCCTAGCCCACCGTTGCGGGCCATGGTCGTGGCCATCGTGGTCTCCGTGACCGTATCCATGGAGGCACTCAGGAAGGGAACGTTCAACTTCAAGTTTGGTGCCAATTGGACACTCAGATCAACTTCATTCGGCAAGACGTGACTCTCTGCGGGTATTAACAAAACATCATCAAATGTGATTCCTTCTTTAGCAAACTTCGTGTCCCAATTAGACATAGTTGATATCGCTCCTCTTTAATTTAGTCTCAGGCTCGGTTAGGAATCCTGGGAGATATTGTTTCTAAATTTACCAGTCTAGGCCACTCAGGTCAAGGACTCTCATCGAACTATTATTGTAGAATTAGCTCGACTGGGTAAATTAACGAGCGACTGAATAACTTGAAACTAAATTAATCTAGCGGGTATCAACATTGCTATTGCAACCCGCGCGTTCTACTTACGTTGGTACAGCCAGTAGGTCACATTGACGCCCTCAAAGACCTGAGTATGCTGGGCCACACAACGGTAGTGGCGGGTCAATACCCGGCTTAATTTGGCCGTTCCGGGATTGAGATTACCACTGGTAATGCGGCCACTACCGCCCTGCCACTGCTTCACCGACTTACCGGCCGGCGTGTTGAGTACGACCCACTCGACCTGATGCCGCTGAATCACAGCGCGCTGGGACTGAAGAATCTGGGGCGCTGCACTCTGGGGAATGTTGTAGTTCTGGAAGAAGTAGGTCGTCGGCACCGCCCCGGACGCCGTGTAGAAGCCCATGTCGATCGAGCCATAGTTGAGGAGGGTCAACCGCGTACCAGCCGGCGTGTCTCGCCGCATTTGTCGGCCAAAGTCGACTTGCGCCGGTTGTTGGGGCCGTTTCGTCTGTCGCTCCGTAATCGAAGTATTGTTGGGAAAGACCTTCGAGCTGGTCACGTTGTTGTTGACGCCGAGCACCAGAAATAGACTGAACAGTAAGGTCGCCAGAATGGGAAAGGTCGCTTCCGAATCCGTTTGCGGTAGCGGGACGCGGCGGAAGAACAGCTGACAGAAGTAAATGAACGGGAGCACGAAGAAGCCGAAGTAAATCAACTGGTAGTACTGGTAGACCGACCCGGCTTGATACCCATAGAGTGCCAGAAGGTCACAGCCCAAGGCACTAGCTAGATACAGGCCACGGCCGAAGCGACTATGGAAGATGTCCGGTTGAAAAATGACTACCAGTGTCCCCACAATCCCCAAGGCAAAGAACAGGACGTTATCCCAGTAGAACTGCGAGACCAGCGTCACGGACTGAACCAGATTGGCAAAGGCGGCCACGGACGAGGTCAGGTAGACCTTGGTATTAAACAGAATATAAACGTTGATGAACGCCTTCAAGGCGCCAGTCATCAGAAAGTAAATCAGCCACGGCAACGTCGTCAGAAGAAAGCCCCCGGCGCTCCACCCCACGACGCGGCCCAGTAGCCGCCACTGCCGCTTGACCAGTAGTCGACCCACGACCACCAGATAAAAGGCGATCCAAGCCCCGAGCAGCGTGTATTTCGAGAGAAAAACGATACCCACTATAGCGCCCTGCGCGAAGAACCACCAGTGGCTGACCTTAAACTGGCGTCGGTCCAGTAATACCATCAAATAAATCAAGGAAAGCAACAGCGGCAACGTGAAGAACTCCACGGTATCCCCGTAATCGTAGTACGGATGGTAGAGAAACAGGAGCGGCGAGAGCAAGGCCGTCAGCAACGCGGGGAGCTGCTTGGCCCGCAGTAGCTTGGCCAATTTATAGACCAAAAACATGGCGGCCGTGACCGTGGCAATCTCATAGACGAAGATCAGCAGAAAGCTACGGGACGAGACCAGGTAGGCCAAACCGTGCAGGAAGTACACGTACGGCCCCTTCTGCTCGAAGATATCTTTATACGGAACGATCCCGTTCATCATGGCCTTGCCCACCGTGAAGAAGGCGTTGTTGTCCGGCGACGTGTCGAAGTAAAAGGCCGGGGACGTATAGGAGCAGAAGGTCATGATGAACGCCCCCACAATGGCCAGCAGCCCCAACGACTGACCGTCTGGACTTTTGAGTTTTGAATGAATTCGCTTCAACATCGTGACCCCTCCTCATTTATTCGGTGAACAACCAATCTGAGCGGATAAGAAAAGACGTGGTTACCCACGTCTTTTCTGGCGGCACTTGTCGCTGGATGATTTCGTTTTACTGGGTCAGCAACAGCAGCGCTCAGTCGCCGTGCTATCGTCAGCCTGGTATTTCCTGACTGACGACTTCAGTCTACCAAGTTAGCCCCGTTGCTGAACAGCTATCACATTCTATTTGTAAATGCGGTAGCTAATCTCGTAAGGACAGTATCCCTTTTGATGAACATCAAACCGGAAGTACTTGCCACCCTTATCGAGCTTTTCGGCTTGCTTCTTAGTCAAGCGCACATCAAAGCGGCCGTTCTTGTCCACCTTGAACTTCTTGACTTCCTGACCCTTACGGTTGAAGAGTTCCACTTCGTCACCCTTCTTGCTCTTCTGGAACAGGATGACCCGACTGTCCTTACGGTAGTGTAAACGACCCCGCATCTTCTTGTCGGCAGCCAAACTCTTTGCCTTCTTAATCCGCTTCTTGGCGACTCGCTTCATGATCTTAGCGGACTTCTTCGGTGCCCGCCGACTCATGGTTCCGGTGAACCCACCGACATCGCTGGCGCCAGTATCATCGCCGGTATAGTTGCCAATCGCTGGATTGCCCGCGTCACTCGCATCACTGGCGGCATTAGCATCACTGGCATCACTGGCATCGCTAGCGGCATTGGCGGCACTACTCCCCGTTGCTGGCGCGACCTCACCGCTGCTGGCATTATCGCTACTCCCACTGGCAGCATCGGCGGCATTCCCGTCGGCGTTAGCACCGGTCGCAACAGCTCCAGCAGCAAACAGCGCAGCAACTAACCCTAATACGTATCCAAAGACTTTTTTCATAAAAAAATCCTCCCCACGAAAATGATAGTTTTTCATCAAGTCACTGACTGGCTCAACTACTTGGTGCCATCATAGGTCCCCGGGTGATGGACGACAAGCCATAAAAATTACCCCGTTAGTCCCCAAATAAAATCAGCGGGGGTCGCGATAATCCGGGGCCATTTTAGGGTAGCAACATCACTGCCATACTCAGTGGTCACGGTGCCAAACGGTCACGTACCGCCTCAATCACGCCGAGCGCCGTCACACCAGAAAAGTGGCGTGTCAGCGGGCGAACCTTTGTCCAACCAATTCAGTGCGGGGCAACGCTAATTTCCGCCAAAAAAGGTCACGGTCAATCGCAACACCGCGTGCGCCGATTGACCGTGACCGATAATGTTATTTCGTTAGTTTAACTTCACCCAAGTAGCTGGGGCGTCTAGCCGAAGAACCCACCGTTAATCTTGTAGGTCCGCCGCATCCAGAACATCACGGCGATGGAGACCAGACCGAGGATAATGCTTGGCCATGGCATCAGGATTGGATTGACCAAGCCTGGTAACATCTGTGCCAGGTAGAACAACGCCATCCAGACCAGGAACCCGAGCAACACGATCAACGCCCGCACGAAGCCGTTAAGCTTGTGCTTGATCTTCGGGCTAAATAACCGCGGCATGATAGGCAGGATGAACCCAGCAATCAGCGCACTGACGGTAATGGCCGTGATCCCGACAGGGCGGCTCGTCGTCATCAGTTTTGGTGAGAAGAGGTACATCAACCCAAACATCAAGTTGAAGATCATGAAGAACGTTAAGGCATTGTACAACATGTTTGGCCAATAGTTGCGCCCAAACAGTTCATTGTCGGGCTTCGTTGGGCCTTCGACAACTTCCTTCACGCGGGATTCGATATCCCCGTAAGTGTTCTTCCCGGTCTTCCCACTCTTCTGGCCTTCAACCAGCTCATTGACCATGTCTTGCACGGCTTGGGCCTTCTTCTCCGGCGTCAGCTTGGTCTTTTCAAGCTCCTTGTTGAAGCGGTACATGTATTCGGCATTGCGCTTGGTCAAGCCCAGATTATCAAACGCTGCCCGTTCATTGACTGCCACCGAGTTACGGTTCTGATGAACGCCCGCATTGCGGGGAGTTTGCTTGTTATCACTCATCTACTTCTGTTCCCTTCTAAACGTTGAACCGGAATTCGACAATGTCGCCGTCTTCCATCACGTAGTCTTTACCTTCAACCCGCAGCTTACCGGCTTCCTTAACGGCCGCTTCGGATTCGTACTTGTCCAAATCATCGAATGCCATGACTTCGGCCCGGATGAACCCGCGTTCGAAGTCAGAGTGAATGATTCCGGCCGCTTGAGGCGCCTTAGTGCCCGTCTTAAACGTCCAAGCACGGGTTTCCTTACCACCAGCCGTGAAGAACGTTTGGAGCCCTAAGAGGTGGTATGAGGCCCGAATTAAACGGTTCAAGCCGGGTTCTTCTACCCCTTCGGCTTCCAAGAAGTCTTGCTTCTCGTCGTCATCCAACTCGGCAATCTCTTCTTCGGCTTCGGCCGCCACAGCAATGGCTTCGGCGCCTTCCTTGGCAGCGTAGTCCTGAATACTCTTGAAGTACTTGGAGTTTTCGGGATCGGCCATATCGTCTTCGGCGATGTTGGCCACGTACAGAACGGGCTTGGAAGTCAGTAAGAACAGACCCTTGACGATCTTAGTCTCGTCTTCGTCAAAGTCGATGGTCCGAACGGCACCACCGTCTTCGAGGACTGGCTTAATCTTGTCCAGAACGGCTAATTCTGCTTTGGCTTCCTTGTCGCTTCCCTTGGCCGCCCGTTCAACCTTAGCGAGACGCTTGTTGACGGCTTCCAAGTCAGACAGACCGAGCTCCAAGTTGATGGTTTCAATATCATCGATGGGGTCAATCTTGCCGGACACGTGGGTGATGTTGTCGTCGTCAAATGCCCGCACCACGTGGACAATGGCGTCAACTTGGCGAATGTTTTCCAGGAACTTGTTCCCCAGACCTTCACCCTTGCTGGCCCCCTTGACGATCCCGGCAATATCCGTGAATTCGAACGTCGTGGGGACAACCTTCTTGGCTGGAATTAAGGCTTGAATCCGGTCGAGGCGGCTATCTGGCACCTCCACCATCCCCACGTTCGGGTCGATCGTAGCAAACGGGTAGTTCGCCATTTCGGCCCCCGCCTTGGTAATCGCGTTAAATAAAGTTGACTTCCCGACGTTCGGCAGGCCAACGATCCCTGCAGTTAATGACATAGCAATTATTCACTCTTTCCATTATCGGTGTCGGCCTTACGAACCAATACCTTTTTTAATTTCTTTTCAAACTCGCGCCGTGACAACATCACAACGTGGCCACAATTCGTACACTTGATCTTAATATCGGCGCCCATCCGGGTAATCTCCCAGCGGCTCGCACCACAAGGATGGGGCTTCTTCATTTCTACCAAATCGCCTAAATCGTACATGCTTTGGCCTCCCTTGCTTAGTCCGTGTGGATGTTCAACAAGTCCAAAATCCGATTCAAATCGTCATTGGAGAGGTATTCAATCTCGATGCGTCCCTGGTGATCGTCGCCATTGCCCTCGTTGATTGAAACCTGCGTTCCAAAACGTTCTTGGAGTTGATTTTCCGTCGAACGCAGGAACGGCGACTTCTTCTTGGCGGGCTTCTTAGCTAACTTCTTAGCGGCCCCGTTGAGCTTGCTGACCTCGGCCTCCAGCGCCCGAACGGTCATCCCATCCGCGACGGCCTTCTTGGCTAAGGCGACCAGCTTGGTCTTGTCCTTTAGGGATAACAACGTCCGCGCTTGACCCATCGACAACTCGTTTTTCTGGAGCATGTCTTTGACGGCCTTGGGCAAGCCCAGTAACCGCAAGTAGTTGGCAATGTACGGCCGACTCTTGCCTAGGCGTTCGGAGACCTGAGCCTGCGTCAAGGTGAGCTTGGTCATCAAGGTATCGTAGGCTTCAGCCTCTTCAAGGGGCGTCAGATCCTCGCGTTGGAGGTTCTCCAACACGGCGATCTCCATCATCTGTTCTTCAGTAACGTCTCTAACAATCGCGGGAATCGTCTCCTTACCAGCTAATTTGGAAGCCCGGAAACGCCGCTCGCCCGCAAGAATCTCGTAACGGTTGGCCCGCTTGTCCGGTTGACGCACAATAATCGGCTGGAAAACCCCCGTCTTTTCGATGGAAGCCGCTAAGTCGTTTAAGCCCTTGTGATCGAACTTCTGCCGTGGTTGGTACGGGTTGGGGCGAATATCGGCCAACGTTAAATCAACGACCGTTTCTTCCCCAGCATCCACGCCGTTCTCGGCAAACAGCGCGTCAATCCCGCGTCCTAAACTTTTCTCTTTCTTACTTGCCATGGGCAGCTAGCACTTCCTTTGCGAGTTCAGTGTACACCTCAGCACCTTTGGATTTCGGTGCGTAATCAATAATCGGCATCCCGTGACTAGGCGCTTCCGCCAACTGCACATTCCGCGGAATGATCGTGGCGTAGACCTTGTTTTGGAAATACTTCTTCACTTCTTCGTTGACCTGCTTCCCCAGATTCGTCCGGGCATCATACAGGGTCAACAGCACGCCTTCGATCTTCAACTCACGGTTGAAGTGCTTCTGGACCAACTTCACCGTATTTAACAGTTGCGTCAACCCTTCCAGCGCATAGTATTCACTCTGTACCGGAATCAGGATTGAGTTGGCTGCCGTAAAGGCGTTGATGGTCAACAGCCCCAGCGAAGGCGGACAGTCGATTAAAATATAATCGTACTGATCACGAATCTCATCCAAGGCGTCTTTCAGCCGCGTTTCACGCGCCATCATTGGCGTAAGCTCGATCTCCGCACCAGAAAGCTGGATGGTTGCGGGAACGATGTCCAACCCCGGATGTTCAGTATGCAAAATCGCGTCGGTAATCGGCGTCTCGTTGACCAAGACGTCGTAGACTTCGCGTTCAATGGTGGCCTTTTGAATGCCCACGCCGCTGGTCGCGTTGCCTTGGGCATCGGTATCGACCAGCAGGACCTTCTGGCCAGCGGAGGCCAGTGCGGCCCCCAGGTTAACCCCGGTCGTGGTCTTACCCACGCCACCTTTTTGATTGGCTAATGCGATGATATAGCCCATATGTCGTTCCACCTCTAGCTTTCTTTGGGAATGTCAATAATGATCCGGTAACCGTCTGCAGTTTCTTCTTCCTTGGTCGTCAGCGCCATGCCGGCATCCGTCACCATCTTTACCGACTGACGAATCGTATTGACCGCCACTCTGGTGTCACCGGATACGCTGTGCTTGGTCACCTTGCGTCGACGTTTGGGCCGCTTGTGCTTGGCGATCAGTGCTTCCGTTTCCTTAACGGTTAGCTGACCGTCGGCAATCCGCTGGAGCATGGCCGGCTGGTCGTCAACCGGTAGCGCGAGTAAGGCGCGTCCGTGACGCTCGGTAATCTGGCGATTCAAGATGGCGTTACGCACGGGCTCTGCCAGCTTCAGGAGTCGTAGCTTGTTGGCCACGAAACCCTGACTCTTCCCAATCCCCTCGGCCAACTGCGCCTGAGTCATGTGATTGAGCGCCATCAATTGTTGATAGGCATGGGCCTCTTCGATCGCGGACAGCTCCTCGCGTTGGAGGTTTTCAATCAGGGCCATGGAAGCCGTCTCGTCGTCGTTCATCTCTTCGACGATGGCCGGCACCTCGGTCCATTTCAGACTGTTCACCGCCCGGAAGCGTCGTTCGCCGGCGATAATCTCGTAATGGTCAGGTTCGTATTGGCGCAACACAATCGGCTGCAGTAGCCCATGTTCTTCAATCGTCTGGGCCAACTCGGTAATGGCCGTGGGATCAAACCGTTGGCGCGGTTGGAACCGGTTGGGAATGATCTGCGCAACCGGAATCATCACCACGTTTTGTTTCACGGGATGCGTCGGCTGCGTCGCCTTTTCCCGATTATTTCCAAATAATGAAAATGGCAATTATCTTACCCCCATCCCATTAATCTTCTAACGGTTCTTTGTTCGGCGTTCCCGCTTTACGGGGGTAACGCTTAGGCGTGTGCTTGACCTTGTCGATGACCACGATGTGGCGTTGGTCGTGACTGACAGGCAGCTCAAACGCGTGATCGGCGCTGAGCTGACCGCCCAACGTCGTGATCGCCGTCTGGCTCACCGCCAATTCATCGGCGGTGGCGGCAGCCTTCAACGCCACGAACTGGCCACCTACCTTGACCAGCGGCAAGCAGAGTTCGCTGAGCACGGACATCCGAGCCACGGCGCGGGCTAATACGAGATCATAGCCCTCGCGATTGGCCGCGCGCTTTCCACCGAATTCCTCGGCCCGCGCGTGGTGAAAGGCCACGCCGGTGAGATTAAGTTTGGCCGCCAATTCATTTAAGAAAGTGATCCGCTTGTTCAACGAATCCACGATGCTAATCTGAAGTTGCGGGAACAAGATCTTCAGGGGCAGGGATGGAAAACCAGCGCCGGCGCCAACGTCACAAACCGTCAGGGGTTCCGTTCGCAGTGCGGGCACATAAAAAGCGGGGGTCAGTGAGTCATAGAAATGTTTCAAATAGACATCTGGCTCCGCCGTAATCGTGGTTAAATTGACGTGTTCATTGGTCGCCACCAAGAACTCAAAATACGTCGCAAATTGCTGTTCCTGTGTTGCGGTTAACGTAATGCCTTGCGTGGCTAGCGCGGCACGAAACTCTTCTGGATTCATACACACTCTCCCAGTTCACTTCTGTGAAACACAATTGTTTCACGTTTGATTATACTTTACCTTACTTACCTGCGAAACGCAACCGACCACCCCACCGAAACTGACGGGGTGTGGTCGTCTCGCAATCACGTCGTTTCCTATTATACCGAAAATTCGGTTCACATGAAACGCCTATCACGGGAAAATAAATGAAGGGCGGACTCCCGGCGCTACGCTAGGAATCCCCCCTTCAGAAAAGTTCTGGGTCGTGCCTTGTTTAAAAAGTTATCGCCAATTGTCTCTTCACAGAAATGGTTCGTTGACCGCACGCCGAGGGCCCATCAAACGCGGACGGTGTTTGGCAAAGCCAGTATTGTTCACAGTAATCGTGTCGATGACCGACTGACCGAAATAGAGCGGATGATTGGTAACACTAGCCATCCCCCGCTGAATCGTAATTACATTGTAACTCGTCGCATCGTGAACCTCGTGATAGTGTGGGTCCTGACAATTAATGTAAGTGGTCGCGGACCCCACGACCGTCACGGGAATCGTGTTATCGACTAAGTAGCTGGCTCCAAAGTGTAAATGGCCGGTAAAGATTCCCCCGATATTGTGCCCATGCAAAATCGCCAATAGTTCGCGATTGTTCTGTAGCAACGCATACCGTATGGTGCGTAGCGCGGGGGCGTCCAACGGATGATGGAGGAAAATAAAGGCCCGCCGCCGTGGCGCAATGTGTAGATTCTTATTTAGCCAATCCAGCTGCTCACGATCCAGCCAACCGGCCTCTTTGTGAGCCTCCCACTTCGAATCCAGAAAGTAAAAATCCATGTTTTGATAGATCTGTTTGTAGGCATAGTACGGCTGATGGGCTTGTCCCAAATACCCCGCATTAAAGGCTTCACGGTCATCCTGATCGCCCAGAATCACCTGAATCGGCGCCTGTAATCGCGCCGATTGTTCCGTTAAGTAGGTGCGTAACCGCGCATAGTCCGGCCCGGTTCCGCCCTGCATCAGATCACCGCCAACCACGATCAGGTCGGGCTTAATCTGGTGCGCTAACACGTCATCAAAAATCTGCTGGAGCTTCTCGATTGGCGGCACCTGTTGATGATACTGTGGTTCGACGGCGGCCGCTGTTAGTTGCGGATCCGATAAGTGCACGATGGTGAATTTATTCATGGCCCCGTTACTCCCCCCAAAATAAAGATTAGCGATCGACCGTTCCAAGTCCCCTGGCGCCGATCGTAAACGATCTCCAAGATATCTCTAGCATAGCGAAGTATTGTAAATTATCGGTATGGTCCTTGTCAACATCGTGTAAAGTTTCCGCAAATTGTGAGCAATCTCGCGTCCACCCTGAACCAATTATCCGTCAAAATGCTACCGCAGACGTCAAAAAAAGGCGTCGCGAACTTCACTGAATTCGCCACGCCTTTTCCACCAAGTCCACGAACACGCTCACGGACTTAGCTGTGATGTTTAGACGGTCGGGAAAACCACAACATCGGTAACCAAGTCACAATCAGTATGATCAACGTCTCTATGTCTGTTGTGGACATACGATCATCCTCTTCCCCTTGATTTAAGTCCATGATAGCAAGTGGATGTATCGTTTCTGTATGGAAATCCTCTTGTTTCTGTAAAAGTTCTGGGGATAGGCTTGTGCAGAGCTGGCCGCCTTACCGTTCGGCAATCCTTCCTGATAGCTAGCCATTCTAGTCCCACCAAAAATCCCGGTACAGTCAACTTTGACGTTGGCCGTACCGGGATCGTTGGATTAGCTTATTGGCTTGAATTAGTTCTTAATTGCCCGAACTTCTTCAAGGAACCACTTGTTGAATTCGACCGCGTCGATGTCCACGGAAACCTTAGCGTTGGTCTTGCCATCATGGTAAGCGCCACGGATGTCTCCGACCGTTTCACCGATGGCTGGGCCGTCAGTTTGAACGTCGATCCACATGTCTTCCGTCGTAATAGCTTCTGGGTGAAGCAGGTAGAAGATGGTGTTGACGTCGTGCATAGCAATCCCCTTGTCGCTGTTGTCACCATCGTTAACGATGATGTCATGGAGCATCTTACCCGTTTCACTAATCTTAGGTAATTCTTCGATGCTTTCGTGCGTCAAGAGGGCCTTCATGGTAATGTCCAAGCCGACCATGACGATTGGCACACCGGACTTGTACATGATTGCCGCAGCGTCTGGATCGGTGAAGACGTTGAATTCGGCGGCACTGGTCATATTCCCCTTGCCTAAGGCACCACCCATGGCCACGATTTGCTTAATGTGGCTCTTAACTTCCGGGTATTCGGAGAACAGTAAGGCGATGTTCGTGTATGAACCCGTTGGCACCAATGTAATAGGTTCGTCGCTAGCCATGATTTCATCGTGTAAGGCTTCTACGGCCGTCTTAGCCAGTGGCTTAGGTAAATCAGTTGGGAAGTCGTAACCTGGCATCCCGGATTCCCCGTGGATCCGTGCGGCGTCTTCAAAGTCCTTGAACAGTGGTTGTTCAGCACCGGACGCTACGGGAATGTTCGCGTTGAAGAAACGCACAATCTTTTGCGCGTTGATCGTGGTCTTATCGACCGTCACATTACCCGCCACCGTCGTGATCAGCTTCAAGTCAATGCTTGGATCGTTGATCGCCATGGTCAAAGCAGCTGCATCATCAATTCCGGGGTCCGTATCCATAATAATTTTTGTCGTCATTTTTGTTTCCTCCCAATGAAATTAATTCGGTTTTATTTGCGGCCGTAACCGCTTACGTTAAACCCTTAAGTGAAACCCCGCCATTACAGCAGGGCACTAAAGACTAAATCAAGTAGGAACAGCACGCCTAACAGGTAGACGGGCCAAGTCATGTCCTTGGCTTTACCCAGTGCTAACTTCATAATCGGGTAGCACACGAAGCCAAAGGCTAAACCAGTTGAAATACTGTTGGTGAACGGAATCAACACGATAATCAAGAAGGCTGGGAACCATTCGGAAAAATCAGCCATCTTAATGTTGCCAATCGCCGCCATCATCAACGCGCCAGTGATGATAATCACCGGCGCAATCGCTGCGGACGGCACGTAGGCCAACAGCGGAACAAAGACCAGGGACAGAGCGAACAGGACTGCGGCCACCAGGGCCATAATTCCCGTTCGACCGCCCGTCTCGATCCCCGAAGCACTTTCGGCCGCGGCAACCGTGGGGCTGGTCCCTAAGAAACTCGACAGGAAGGTCGTCACCGAACTGCCTTCGAAAGTCTTCTTGAATTTCTTTTGGTTGGGCAACAAGCCTTGCAGGAGTCCCATAGATTCAAAGACCAGAATCATAGTCATCGAGAAGGCTGCCAAGATAAATGGCGTGCTCAGCCAGTGAGAGAAATCGTTCTTGAAGACAATCTCGTGGTACTGTCCCAACCGCGCGAGGTCAACGCTGGGCGTATCGCTATCCTTGACGCCGAAGAAGAAGGCCACCAAACTCGTTGCGATAATCGCAATGAAGAAGTTTCCCTTCACCTTTCGAATGTACAGAATCAAGCTGAGAATTAACCCGAACAGCGCCAGCAGCGGCGTGGGTTTGGTCAAATCCCCTAACACGACCAGTGAGGAGGTCTTCCCAGCGACGATCAGCCCGGCTTTCTCCAGGCCAATCTCCACCAGGAAGAGACCAATCCCCGCGGTAATCCCACTCTTCAACGATTCGGGAATCGCCTCCGAGAGAATCGTCGACACCTTGGTAAAGGCGATCAACATGTAAATAAAACTGGCGACCGCCGCAATCCCGAGGGCCTCTTGCCAACTCAGGCCCATGTTCACCACGATGGTGTAGGTAAAGAAGGCGTTGACCCCCATCCCCGGCGTCAGAATGATTGGTGCGTTGGCCCAAAAGGCCATGACCAAACAGCCAATCACCGAGGAGAAGATGGTCGCGAAGACGCTCAAATCGGTGGGAATTCCCGCATCCTTTAAAATCAGCGGGTTCACAATGATAATATACGAGATGGCAAAAAAGCCAGTAACTCCCGCGATCAGTTCGTTGCGGACGACATCCTTATGCCGCAAAGCTTCTCGTAGCGTCATGTTATTCGCTAAGTCCACCTGCGATTGTTGCTTATCCATAAAAATCCCTATCTTTCGATGCGTCGTTCTGTGACGCACAAACTTCAACGGGCTTTGCAACCAGATGGTCTCACGCATCTGGCTGGGTTTCACTTCCCGGCTAGGAAGGTCGGCACCCGTACGGACTAATCGAACAGTTACGAATTAGTCTCGCTACATTGTACACAACATTTGTTAAAACTTCTGGTGAACGGCGGTTAGCCATGATAATTGCCGGACTGGCGCCTTACCGGGCGGGTACTGGCGATAAATGGCCAACCACCACTCACCAAATCAATCTATGTCTGCCGCGGCACCAATTAACCGGCTGGTCACTGATATTTATACGAAATCCCTAATATCAAGTCATTAATTAAGCGCGCTTTTGACACAGATAGCCCAAAGCCAACGGCCCTGGGCTATCAATTTTAAAACTTGAATCTTATCTAATCACGGAACATCTTACCAAACGAAGAGACCAACGATCCCGGCAGACAGCAGGGAAACTAAGATCCCGGAAAGTAACATGTAACCAACGTTCTTAGAAATCAATTCGTTGTTTTCGCGGTCAACGATCCCCTTGAAACAACCAATGATCATCCCAGTAGTTGAGAAGTTCGCAAAGGAAGTTAAGAAGACGGTCAAGATGGCACGGTAGTGAGCGGAGAAAGCATCAGTGTTGATGGTAGAAGCAATCTTACCCATGACAACGAATTCGTTCGTAACCAGCTTAGTCCCCATGTATTGGGCAAAGCCGAATGCATCGTGGACGTTCAGACCCATTAACCAAGCAAATGGGAACATGATGATCCCTAAGATGTGTTCCAGAGATAACCATGGGTTGAACAGTTCAAGAATCCGGTCAATCAATGCGGCTAAGGCAACGAAGGCGATAACGTTTGCGGCGATGATCAAGATCAGACGACCGGCACCCAGGATAGAGTCACCCAAGAATGAGAAGAATGGTTCCTTCTTGCCGTCATCTTCAACAGCGTCTGATTCAGCAGCTGCGCTAGAACCACCGATTTTGGCGATGGTATCTTCTTCAGGAGCCACTTCAACAGGGTTCAACATGTTCGTCACGATAATGGCGTTCAAAATGTTAATTGGAACGGCCGTCAGAACGAATTGACCTGGAACCATTTGGGTATATGCACCCAGAATGGAAGCCGTGATACATGACATCGACATCATGGCAAGCGTTAAGTTACGTTCCTTACGCATGCTCTTTAATTGTAATTGAGAAACGGCTAAGGCTTCAGTGTTCCCTAAGAACATCATTTCAACAGAGAAGAAAGATTCGAACTTAGGTTGACCAGTGATGAAGGAAAGGCCACGACCAACCCACTTGATGATCCAAGGCAATACCCCGATATAAGTCAAGATATCGAACATTGGAACAACCAATAAGATTGGCAGCAGTGAACTTGTCACGAAGTTCATCGTCTTGGCAGTCCCACCGAATTCTGGGGTTACCCAGTTAGGTAAGGCGAAGACGATCCCTTGATAGGCCACTTGAACTAACCAGTTGAAACCATCGGCGGCACCCTTAACGATGTCTTGCCCGATTGAGAAACTGGTGAAGAACCAAGCCAGAATCAAGTTAAGAATTAAAACAATTCCAGTTGATTTCCAGTTGATCTTTTTCTTATTCTTGGAGAATAAGAACGCGATGGCGAGGTAAACAATTACCCCTAAAATATTGACTGCGACTAGCATTGGTCAAAATACCTCTTTCCGATATTATTCTTTGATGTATGGACGTTTGCCATACAAAAGTTGACACGATGTGGCTGCAGAAATTATGTACCGCATAACTTCTGTTACGAACGAACGGCATCAGTTCGTAACCCTAGATTTCAACGTTTTCGGCGAATGGTGAAATTGCAAATAATAGATGTATCGTTGCCTACTCGACGTTGACCTTTGCAACCTAGTGGTTACCCCCTAACGATGATGCTTCCTCACCCCCCTTCAAGGTTCGTTCAAAACTTCTATTGCGTAAATTCATTTAAAAAGCTATGTCCAGCCGCGTGACTGGCTAAGCCGAAATTCTCAAGAACCGTGGCGCCAACATCGGCGAGCGTGCGCCGAATGCCCAACGCGTGTGTGCTGGGCCGCGATGCCGAATAGGCAATCACCGGCAAGTATTCGCGGGTCGGCGTGACCGCCACCGTGGGATCAACCGCGTGACTGGCCGTCACAATCAGAAGGTCATTGACCCCCATATCGTGAATAATCTGGCCCAGCGCTTGATCGGTGTGCATCAGTGATTCACCGAAAGACGTGATGTCCCCACGCTCCCCGGCGAACCGGAAATCGGGTAACATAATCAGCGCCATGCCGGACGATGGTCGATACAACAACTCATTGAGCACGCGGAAGGCCTCCTGGTTACTGCCCAGTTGAACCTTTTCAGCCGCATCCTGCGTCTGCAGGTAGCTTAGAAACGGCGCCGCGATGGTAACGGGATATCCCGCCTCGGGTAGAGTGGCCAACACACTTTGCGTGCGGGTCTGTCCATTATAGTCCCACATCTCACGAAGCCCCGTATCCGGATGATTATCCTGCGCGGCCATGTGTAGACGCCCATAAAAGCCCATTGGCGTGGCGACCGGGTCAATGCCCAGCAACGGATGACCAACCCGAATGTTTCCGAGTCCCAACCGCTGTAATGTTGGAAGATTTAGTTTACTCGACCAACTAACCGCCACATGACCTAACGTATCAGTTCCGACCGACTGAAAGCGATTTGCGTCCGGAGCTTCCCCCAGACCTAAACCAGCGAAATCAATCACGAAAATGCGATGAAATGCCATCAACTCTCACTCCTTAGGTCAGTTCTCGTTAAAAAACTCATCGGCAGTTTTTTCGGTCTAGTAATAATATACCGTTTCCGCGAGCGCCTGTAAATGGCTGATTGCAAGAAATCTGAGAAACTCGATTTCCGAACATTACGCCCATTAACCAAGGCTCACAAGCGGTCTACGGCCCCTAATTTCTCGCAAAGGGCTGGATTCGCAACCGATTGCATAAAAGGATTTACCTTTGGCCTGTGCCCAACATGTTAGCGCTATCATCTAACTGCAAATACCGTACCACCGGGAAGCCAAACTGTCAAACCGTTTTACGTGGTTGACCATCATTCAAACCGGCCACAGCTTGGTTGAACCGAACAACTTACTCCAGAAGTCATAAAAACGGGCTTCAAGTTGGATGGAGATAACTTGAAGTCCGCTAACTTCCGGAAAGGAGGTTGTGACGTAATTCCCGTTTCGTAATCATCTTAATACTTAATCGCCTCATAACTCATATTTCGAACCAACTGCCGCAGCCGTATACTCATACTATATTTTATTTCAGGCTACCGTTTTGGTTTGTTACGTTGAAACTTAATGCCTTCATTACCCTAACAGAACACGCTCTAACGATTCTACTTGAAATCCTTGCATGACCTCTGTTACCGCAACATCCGAGCTCTAGTTAAACCTAATGACACTGTCTACACGTCTCTAAACACATACGCTTACGTGAAGCGCTAAGCTGACACTATATTCAGTTGTACATCATTCTTGAACCTGTTACTTGACTCTACCAGAGTTCGTTAGAAGGTTTATCGGAGTTGTCTAAAACATTCTGTGGTGCAGGTTACTCTACTCGTAAATCTGACTTACCTCAAAACGGAAATCAGTTTCCTAAAGCATTGAATCAACTAGATCATGTGCTGCAATCACAACGCTTAATTCCTTTCCGTGACATAATAGTAACACGGGTTGTAAGCGTTTGCAATAGATAAGCCGCAACTTCTCAATTATTTTTGCGCACCTCCGGATAAACGTTACAACGACGGGTTTTTTAGCGTAAAAAAATATCGCCAACGAGTCGTGGTCGTTGACGATATCGCAACGTATGAATCAATTCCAGGCAAATTCCATGGGTTCTTGTTTGGAGGAAAAGTTTCACAGAGATGAGCTTAGTAAATTGATTCCAAATTAAGTGATGCATGAAACTAACGGTCGTGTGGAGCTCTGCTCAACACACAACATAGTTATACCGCGAATTTACCGATAATGCACACTTTTTGAATCTGGAATTTCGCCGCTTCAGAGTGAAGTGTTGGCGTACGGGGATTTATAGTAGGAAAATTATTTTTACCCCACTATGGCTCCCCGGCGTTGACGATTAATACCAAGCTGGCTTGTCACCATCGGTATTGGGCTTGTTGACGCCCAATGATTCGCGAACCGCTTGGCTGGGATCAGCGACTAATTTCGCAACGACAGCGGCAATACTCTTCCGTGAGACCTCGGTGCCCTTGAAGGCCTCCCCCTTCTTGGTCAGTTCATAGTCGATCTCGTCCTTGTTGTCCAACCAAGCCGGGCGAATAATCGTGTAATCGAGGTCGGACCCCTCAATGACCTTGGCCGCCGCGGCGTAGGTCTCTAAGTAGCCGCCGTCCAGCATCTGGTGATTCCACTGACCGAAGTTGCCAGGAACCTCATCGTAAATCCCCAGAGTGGAAATCCAGATCAACCGCTTAACCTGACTAGCCGCCATGGCCGCAACGACCGCCTTGGCCTCGTCTTCGATGTTGTGACCCGCCAGATTGGCGTAAACCACGTCGATGCCGGCCATGGCCGACTTCAGATTGGCCACACTGCTGGCGTCGCCCTCAAAGACCGTGACCCGGTCACTCGCAGCATCCGCCAGTCGCTCCGCATGCCGTAAGAACAACGTGAGGTGATTCTGTTCATTGTCTAAAAGTTGTGCCGTCGCAAGCTTTGCAATCTTTCCGTTGGCGCCCAGAACTAATACGTTTGTCATGAAGATTAACCCCTTTGCTTTTTGGTTTACGGTTATACTGTAATACTAACAGTTACATTTAGCAACCGAAAAGGATCACCGTCAGTCATCCCAAGACTGCTCAGTCCCTTAACGCCGCCACTTTTGGACCAATAAAAAAACACCCCAGCCGTAACGACTGAAGTGTTTCTGCGTTTAAATCAACATTAACGTGACGCCTTCGATGGGCGTGATGCTGTCGCCAAGGTCGCCGAAGACCAGTTCCTTCTTCAGAGCCGGTTGGTCGAGTTCGGTTAAATTGGTCTTCTCAATGGTCAGATGATAACTGCCATGCCGATCCTTGCTTAAGCCATAATTCACGAATTCTTGTTCGGGGGCGTATTCCGCAAAATGGACGGCGTAATGTCCGAGCTGGTGGGAAACGACCAGACGAATCCCGTTTTCATCTCTAAAAATGTGCAAAATTGTTCACTCCTAAATTGATTGAAACTATCCTGATTTCGGCACCACGACAAAAGGAAGGGCCGCGGCAACACGCCCCTCCATTATCGGCCCGTAGCCAATCACGAGTGGGAAACGTGCCGCGGCTATCGACAATCACGGCTCGTTCAACCCATGATTAACTCACGTGCGCACGGTGATGTCAGCCTTGCCAAACCACAAAGCGTTCGGCGTCACCAAGATAGTTCCTCTATGTACTTAGATTGTACCATACTTGGCCTAAAAAAATTAGGAACAGCGGATCTCACCGCAATTTTTACCAAAAATTAGGCCCTTCCCCTTGCCAGCCGCGGGGGAAACATGCTTCAATATTAGTAATAGAGTAATTAATTATTGACCGGCTGGCAATGACAACCGACGATTAGGTTGCTACCGCGGCACTTAACGGCTTACTTTAATGATTAATCGACTAGTAATTACGGGAATTTCGATGGAGGCCCACAATGGCAAATACGAAGAACAGTCAAGCAGCAAAAATTCGGCAACAAATTATCGCTTGGTTACAGGATGAACAAACTTCAGAGGTGGTCTCCGAGGAGAAATTTCCGGGAATTCGCGGCATCCGGGCCGTCAAACTCCGGGAAATGCTGGGAAAGCTGGGCTACGTTCAATCGGTGGTGATGGGCGCGGTCTCGGCGGCGCCGTCGATTGATCCGCGGATCAAGAAGGCCGCTGTGAAGCCACGAGAAGTCTATTACTACTTCGACAACAGCGTGCCGGCACCGGCCAAGATTCAACGTCAGGAACAACGCGCCGCCGCTAGCTCGACGACCCCCACCGCTTCAGCCAAGGTCGCAACCTCTGCTGTCCACATCAAGGCCACCGACTTGCCCGGACTCTCGGGAACGCCAGCCTTCAAGGCATTGTTAGCGGCCAATGAACAGGTCACGGCAGCCGTGGACGAGCTATTGACGGCGGCGCAAACCCAACGACCGCTAAGCGACTTAGAACTGAACTTTCTCACGGAATTCGCGACTAAGACGGCTCAACAGACCGAGGCCCTGCAGAACTTTACGGCCCAGTCTCGAATTGACCGGCTTCGTCACCTATAAGCCGAATTAATTCGTGCGTTGATTAACTTGTCGGTTAAATTGTTTGACCATTTTAACGTTTTTCGTGAAATTCGCTTGACTTTTGGGCACGTGACCTTTAATCTGTTATAAATTACTTTTATGGGGGACGATTGCTCATGGCACTACACGAAGACAACCGCGTATTTTGTGAAAAAACTGAACTTTTCTCAAATTCATTCTACGGAACCATCACGAAGATCTACGAACACTCCGCACTGGTGAAAGTTGAACCTGAACAACTCGCCAAGAAGGAAACCGATAAAATCGATTCCTTCGGTGACTTAGTCGTCATCCGCCTAAGTGAACTCCAATTGGTCGATGCCGCTGGCAAGCCAATGGACGAACCTGAAGACGAAGAACTTGAAGCAGCGGAATAGGTAAACTGAGTCAGCTCACAGCGTGTGGGTTGGCTTTTTATTTGCGGTTAACCACAAAAAGAAGATGCAAGTTGCCCTGCATCCTCTGGATTAATCCGATTAATGATCATTCACAATCTCGGTCAGTTGCTGGATTAGTTCCGGCAATTCTTCGTTGAGCACATCGCTGACGTGTTCTTCGATTCGCCGACCACGCGCCGTAATCTCAAACACGTGATAACGCCGATCGGTCGCCAACGTTTCGTCATCAATGTAACCGTTGTTTAACAACCGGCTAATCTGAATTGAAATCATGGATTGGCCCACGTTCAGGCGCCGAGCTAATTCACTGGTGCTGACCTTTTCCATGGCGAGTTCGTGTAGGATTCGATATTGTTCGAACGTAATTGCATCCCCGCTGCTTGGCCGTTTAATAAAGGGACGGAGCAACGAATTCAATTGGTGAATCCGCTGAACATCCACGGCTAACTTATTGGCTTCCATCATGTTACTCTTCCTCCTCGTGACCACCGACAGTCTGGTATCGTCGGTCTGTCTTTAACATAGTCATCGCGTAGTGATAACTTCGTGGGTAAAACCATAAGCCCTGAAAGTTACCTCCCCTAAACATCCTACCACAGATAACAGACTACATTATAAACAAATCACATCTTGGCCAAATTTGCTATTAATTTCTTAATATGGAATGCTTTAAAACGTTGAAATACCCCTCTTTTCGGGCTAGTAGTGCTCATCCTCAAAGTTGAAGACTTCTCGCCTGCCCTGTTGCACGTTCAAGATAACTTTACGGACGTGTTCCGGACTTAGTGGATGATTGCACATGGTAAAGCACGCCGAAACCAGCCGAACACTACGCTGCAGTCGGCTCTCGTGACCATCAAAGTCATCCACTATCTGCGCGGCTCCCTCGTCAGGAGCGAAGTGTCGCCGTAAATCTTCATGCTCACGAATCAAATAGTACTTAATTCGCTGTGCTTCAGCCATCTTCTTGCGGAGTCGCACGGCACGGTCCCGAAATATCATCTCCATCCCGTTCTTCAATTGCACGCGGACCTTCTTCTCGGAGGCCGCGTTCACCCGTTCGATTGATTGAACGCCAACCCAACTGGTGTGATTCTTCCGCGCCGGTTGCTCAGTCACCAAGAGCTGCAAGTTACCGCTCACAACCGGCGTGGGCCCACTTAGATGTAGGATATCTACATTGGTGTTGTGATCATGCCACGTCTTGTCCGTGGAAGCAATTGCTAAATCGACCAATTCACGCGGGGACAGCGGGGTTCGAAAGAAACCGTCATACAGCGTCAGGACGATCGTGTCCGCCGGTCGTTTGTTCTTAATGAACAGCAACGACTGCCAATCCACCTCGACTTCCCCTCGTGGAATGAAACGCGTCACGTCCTCTAGCTTTAAGTGTGTAAAATCAATCACACCCGTGTCTTCGATCTTCAAACGAACTGCTGGTGCGAGTCCCCTCGTCAATAAATTAACCATTTACTATTCCCTTTCTCAAGAAAATTAAGGTCTATGACAACTTACCACGGCCTTCCTGTGGCCCAGCTATAGATTCCCACAAAAACCGAATGATAGCAAGAAATAAACATTGAAATTCAAAAATAATTTATCGGACAAAATATAAACAGATAGCCGTCATCAAAGGTGTTTAGGGGCCATCGTTTGGTGGATGATAGACGAAATATAATTTAATTTATACGAATTAAATTCGATTTTTCTCATGATTTTAGCGGTGAACTTTCATGAATATTTCATAGAAGTATTAGATAGTCTTGATACAATCTAGGTAAAAGTGAGGTGTGGTGATATGATGATGCAACGACATTCGTTGGGCGCCGTGCTATCCAAGGCACGACTGATTTTGGCCGATGGCGCCAGCTATGAAGAGATCTTGAAAAACTTGGATATTCCCGCCTGGTATTTAGAAGAATTGGAGCATGACCATATCACACACCCCAATCCGGATTTATTGGCCCTAATCTGTCAATGCTACGGGCTTAACTATCAGCAGGTTACCACTTTACAGCGGGCTGAGGACCTCACCACGGCGTTATTTGAACTTACTATCTCCGACAACTTACGCCTAGCCGCCAATCACCATCAGGCCATGGACTGGCCAGACAGTGCCGTCTTCGCTGCCAAGCATGGCGTCGTTAAACCCGCGCCCCACACGGTGAACAGCTACGCCGATATCTTACGGTGCCTGCGCTTAGCCGACGACTATTGTCCCATTCACACGGCTAGCCTGATCTACGGCGTCTCCCCGATGGTCTATTGGCAAATGGAAGCGGCCCAGATTTCAGTCTCACCACAGATTGTGGCCGTACTGGCGGAACAGTTGCGAGTGGACAGTCTCCAGCCGTTTCTGACGGCACCAGATTTGCCGGCGGCGGTGGAACGACGATTGCGGGGGTAGGTGCCAGAGAGTTTTGCGGATATTAAAAGGGCCGTCCAAGTTGGGCGGTCCTTTGTGACGCTACTTAATCAAAATTACTTGTTCGTGTGGTAGTTCGTAACACCAGTCGTGCTAGTTGTCGCAGTTGTTGCTACTGGAGAATCTCCAGTTTTTTCGGAATGCGTATAGAAGGCCTTCGTAATTTGACCAAAGGTACCCGCAATTGTGCTGGACAGCTTGTATTCCGTATAGTACTTCGTCGTTGAACCAGATTTCTGGTAGTTAGGCGTATCTAACGTTGCCAAGCCGGCGTTCTTCAAGTAAGTTGCTGCATCGGCAGCCGTAAACGTTGCGTCCTCGACGCCCGTGAAACCAGCTGTAACACTTGGAAAGACAACCGTATTCTTAGTCGCCGTCACCCCAGTCGTATAAGCTTGCAGACCCGTAGCGGCTTGGGAAAGATCCCCGTTGCCATCTGTCTTGTAGAACGTAAAGGATGAGGTCGTGCTTTGATTTTGCGTTACGATCAGACTGATTGTATCTCCACTCTTAGCTGCAGCTAAATTAGCAACATTGGTGCTATCAGAAGCCTTATAAGCATATCCCGTTCCAGTCAAAGCAGTCTTACCCCAAGCATCCGTTGCTTGAGCCCTAGCGTCAGTGCCGACAGCCGTTCCTTTAACCGTCGAAACAGCCTTGGTGTCGTTAGCCTTCAAGTTGGCCAACGTCGTTGAGGCAACCGTCTTACCATTAAAGGTGAAGTTAACCTTCACATCAGCCTTGTCATTAAATGAGTCAGCTGCAGGCTTTGTTGCCGTAACGGCCTTCGAGTAAATCCACCCATTAACGGCTGGATTAGCGTCATCGGTCACGTAGTAGTACAGAGAACCTTCACGCGTCTTCTTAGCGGCAGACGTAATCGTCAGCGCGTCACTGGCGTAGGCCGTGGTGTCCTTAACAGACTTGCTGGCCTTGTATTGCGTGTACTTAGGTGCGTTCCACGTCACGTTAGACTTCCCTGGCTTGGCGAAGTAAACGGTCGTGTTGGCTGGCTTAGCCACGGACTTCGTAGTGGCAGCCTTTTTGAGCCCACCGGCAAAGGTACCAGACTTCTTACCGCCGTAGATGTAACCACGGTATTTACCGTCCATGGAAACGATCTTGTAGTAAACGGAGCCCTTGTTCGTGACCTTCTGGTAGTAAGCGCGGAAATAGTCGGCGGACTTCTTGGATGAAGCCAACTTCTTCATGGTAGCGGTCGAAGCGACCTTCTTGGCACCCTTAACCGTACCCGGCTTAGAGTACAGCGCGTTCTTCCCGGTTGGTTGAACGTTCCGCTTGGTCCCGTCGTTGGTCAACGTCTTGCTGGACACAACCTTGGCCTTGCTGGCAGCTTGGGCGGTAGTTGCGACCGTCGTCACGGCACCCAGACTCAAGACAGCTAAACCAAGATACAATGATTTTGCTAAACTTGCTTGCATGTGTATGATCTCCTCTGAATTATCAGTTTATGTGTTAACGCCTTTCAGTATAACAAACTATTTATAATTTTACTGATAATTTAGTTGGCCCACGAAACGAATTCCAATGTAGACCTTACTTAAGCATTGTATGTTGCGCGTTCGCCGCCTTTAACTCCGGGCGCAGATATCACGCCACCCGTTAAGCTACATCTCGTAGTGGACCAACTTTTCAAACAGCCCTTCAGCGTCCATCTCGACCTGATGACAACGTTCTTGCATAATTTCTTGGTGACTGAGGACAAAGTTCCTGAGAACGACGGGAGACAGCAACCAGCGTAATTTAAGCTCCTGGTCGTAAGGCTGCAGGGCCATATTGGCTTCAATATCCGCCAATAGGCTTTCGTCTAAGCCCAATACAACCGCGGCTTCGGCCTGAGACAATCCTAATTTCTGCCGGGCAGTCGCAATCTCTTCCGGTTGGAGAAAGTTGTATTTCTGCCGATAAATGGCGAAATCTGTCCGAAAATTGTAGTCAGGATCATCCACCGGCTCTAAGTATTCCTCTTCATCATCGACATCCGCCGTGGCGGGTACCCAGTAACGGTGCGTATTGGCAATGGGTTCGCTAAAAATCGTGATCCGTTCTTCAACTTCAATGACCTTAAAATCCACGGGTGCGCCCGTAATATCTGGGTGACTCACCTGCGCAACGACCTTAACCATGTAGCCGACTCCCCTTTCAAAACCTCACAGCTTCGTGCTTTCATAAATTCAGTAATCTTCTGCAAACATCGTCTCTTTTCAACGTCTCCATTACTATACCGAATTTTGCTGATTTAGTCGTGGATGTTGGCTTACAAATAAAGTTATAGCGGCTTAGATAGCGTTAAACCGGACTTGCCATGAACTGACAGGTCCGGTTTAATTTATTATTTATTTTTGGGCTCCGACACTTGATACCACTTTTTAACATCGTGCTGGTTAGTATCTGCATACTTTGTTTTTAAAACATCCAAATACATATAGAAGTCTGGAAACAGATCTTCAATTCGATAATAGTAAGATGTCAGTTTACCCTTAATGTCGTTCACGGCCGTCGCCAAAGCCTTAGCCTTGATTCGTGATTCATCTGGATCCACTGGCAAATTACCATCGGGAAGAGTATTAGCGGTTGACGTCGCCAACGAGCTCTTCACATACTGAAGTCGTAAGCAAACGCGTGGAATCTTATGTTTACCCGCTGAAATATCAGGTGTCAGTTTGTCAAAATTTAAAAAAGCTCCTTGTTGGGCTGAAATCCGTCGATTTTGCTCTTGTTTAATCACTTCTTGATAGAGCGAATTTTTCCCGTCTTCTCGAACAAAAAAGACATCTAATTGTGGCTCATTTCCTTGATCCGTATACCCTTCAACCATAAACAACATGGAAATAAACGGATTCGCACTAACATCAACTAGTGGTGTGCCCAGTCCGTAGTGCTGTAACTCAGCTAAGTTGGCAGCCCGCAGATCCAAATCCTGCGTGGTATAATACTGAACATTTTCTGGAAACTTCTGCGCAACTGACTTATAAGTTTGTTCCCCAATTGTCAAATCAAGTGCAACACAGGACAGTAAGGCGTAAGCATAACCGGATGCATGTTCTTGAAGACCTGTGTTTTGAAGACCTGGGCGGCGCTAGCATAGCCCAGGGATTTACGTAAGCGATGGTTAAGTGCGTTTTGAATGGCTTGGATCGTTGGTAGATCAAAGTTCTTGAGAGAGATGCCCTTCGGAATGTACTCACGGATGAGACCGTTGAGATTCTCATTAGACCCTCGTTCAGAGGGCGTATAAGGATGAGCGAAGTAAACTTTGGTTCCTTGGACCTGATCTAGCTCGGCAAATTCACTGCCATTGTCAAATGTGATTGACTGGAAGTTCTTAGGACCATAGGCCGTAATGACCCCTTGAAGTGCCTGGCGGCAAGTGTCAGCGTGGTAGTCAGGAATCTTAACGATGATTTCAAAACGACTGACACGCTCGGTTAATGTCATCAGTGCGGGCTCGCTAGCAACCCGCTTGCCCTTAACTAGGTCTCCTTCCCAGTCACCCACCAAGATGCGTTGGTCGACGATAGCTGGTCGCTCATCGATTGAGCTACCCAATATCTTCTTATTCTTTCGGGAGCGAGTTCGACGAGTGCTCTTTACTCGGCGACGAAGCTTGACTGGTAAATCAGCGTTACAGAGGTCGAGATAACCTAAATCAATGTACCGATAAACCGTGGGGGTCGATGGACACGGCTTGTCCGGATAAAGTTGATGGAATCGGTGGACGAAGCTATCGACACTATCGACTCTAATCTTGGTTTTGAGTGCTTGGACTAACAGCTTGAAGAAGAGCCAGCAACGCTTTAGTAAACCCTTAGAATGGCATTTAAGGCGGTCTTTTTCATAGACAGCCTGTCCTGCTTCAGCAAAATATTGATAGTATGGCAGATAGTCGGAGTTAAGCTGGCGAACCGTGCCACGCTTGATTTCGCGTGAGATAGTACTGGGATTTCGATGAAGATTACGAGCAATTTGGCGAACAGATTGGTGGTCCTTCAAGAACGCTTCAATTTGGCCACGCTCTTCGGCAGAGAGTTGTTGGTAAGTAATGGTAGTGGTATGATTTGACTGGGTCATGGAGATACCTCTTTCTTTTTGGTTTGGTCGCTTAAAAGTATAGGTCTCCATGGCCTATTTGTTTACCCTTAATGTCTTAAGGGGTGTTGCACTTCAATTTTAAATCGGGCTATTGTTGTCATTTAAACCCTTGATCTTTAAACATTGAAAACGCTCTGAAAGATACTCGTTAAGCCCCACATAAGCTTTTGTGTTTTGTTTAACTTTAACCCGCCATTAAGGTAAGTCAATTCACTTGCTTTTCTCCCGGTGCGGGTCTACACTGTGGTCATTAAATGAAAGGGGGTGATGCTTTTTGGCAACTGGAAATAGTTACCTTAAAGTGATCGCTTCCGCGGAGAACGGAAACGATTAACTTCTTTAAGGTAGGCGTCAGCGAAATTATCTCGCTGGCGCTTTTGTTTTGCCTAGTTTTAGCGGTTTGGCGAGGACTGAGTGGCTAGATTAAAGTTTTCGACCGACTTGGGCAACTTTCGACCGATTGGCTTCGGATTCTGACGCGGACAATGTATATGGCGTGCACGCCGGCTGGCACTCCGCTATAGTGAGGATGTTCTAACCCATTACATCATCCTAAAGGAGTTCGCTCATGTTATCTCAAAACCAGTTACCTGCGTCTGCCCCTATCCGGTCCATCTCCACCCAAGTGCCGCGCACCCCGGCTGATCACGAGTCACCGACACTCATGCCACCCGTCACTGCGATCCGTTTTCAGCGCGATCCCGCCCGTGAGTTGGCGCGGTGGTACGTCACGGTGAAACACGATCCGGACTTCTTAGCAACATTGGTGGCCAGTACGCCGACACCACCCAAGCGTCCGGAGCGTGATTGCATCCCCGTTAGTGCGGGACGGTACTTTGACCCGCACACCGGGATCTTCTACCAGACGAAGCGCTAGCCACCTGGTAGCCATCAGCATCATTGACTAGGGCTGAACGTTTCGGTTTTTCTTGAGTTGATACGTCACGAGTTGGCTGTATCAATCTTACATAATTGAAATTGGGTGGTTTGGGTTTCTTCCTATAATTGGCGTTGATGTTTTTTCACGTTAAGGTCGTCACTTTCAGCACGCTGACAGTTGGGGGGATTTCAGACCAGTGCAGGGGCTCAGCTTGACTATCCAAAAACATCCAGCGTAACCCGAGATGGGCTGCGCTGGATACTTGGGTTAATTTAGCTGTTGGTGCTGGTCAGCATGCGCCGACAGCCACTACTTTCAAATCTGTACGAATACGCTGATGAGCAATCTGATCAGCACATAGGCAACGGCTACTGCGACTATCGCCGACAGACAGCCCGTCATAGATGATAGACAACTGGCAAAAAAAGAATCGTCTTCATCCTCTGGTTTAAAGTCCATGTTTCACCCCGATTACCACGTCATACTGACGTGATTTTTTTGTTGCTGCAGTAATGGTTGTGGCGTGGTTGGGAAGCCCCCCTGTTTCTGCTACTCCCGTGTTGCCCCCTACTACGCACAACGACTTTCATTACGGCTGTTTACCGAGATTAATCATACCATTAGTGGTGTTGGGATTTTGGGTGGATTTATAAATCGCTAATGAAAACGTTACTTACCGCTTTTTCTACCTCGACGCCACTAGTCACGCGTGTTTAGTTCTACGGTGTTTGATATTGGCATAAGAACCTTTCAACGTCCAGCCTCTAAATCAGCTAAAATATCCAGTACTGCTACTCAACGACCGGCACTGGATATTTTAGCTGTTCCATCATCCGCAATAATGAGGCTATGCTATTTAAGCTTCCTCCTGATCACGCAATAATTTATTGACATTAATTGTAGGCATAATATAGCCTGGATACTCATTCGATGTCGTCGTCAGCATCGTAATAATCGATCGAACATATGGATATAAAATAGCTACTGCATTAACTCGAACCAGTTGGTCTAACCCGGCGTCCGTATTATCTTCCTCTGGCTGATAGTCAAATACACCGGTAATTGCACACGACGTTTTAAAAGGAATATTTTCATTTTCTAATGACCCAACGACGATACTTAAAGTTACATTTATTCGGTTTTCATCTATATCAATTTTTCTAGATACTTGGGGATTCATTTTTATTTCGGAACGTGTTTGATGATAATTTTCATTTCGCTGGTAGGTCATATTTTGGACGTTGTATTTTATGAATTTCAAAACAGCCACTACGCAACCTCTCCTATCTCGACATTTTTAGAATAAGATTTTATCTTTGATATCTCCGGACCAAACGTCTTGTAACTAAATTCTCTATTTTCTGCATGATATGAACAATCGGCTAATTTATGACTCGTCAGCCATTCTTCCGGTAACTGACCATGTTCTTCATAACTATCTCTGGCTGCCTCAAATAGATTTTCCTGATACTTAGCCTGCACCCGCTGATTATTCTCTATTTGAGTAAGTGAAGATGGTGCAATTCCCAGCGTATCAGCAAATTTTCTCACGGACATTTTTAGTTTTCCTCTCAAGTCTCGTATTTCATTCGGACTCATATATCCTTCAGCCGCTCGATAGGCGGCGAAGGCACGGTAAACATTCTCCATGGGGTGATCAAAATCTACCCACAATTCCCCGTCACTATCTCGCCAATAATGATTTCTAACCACTAAATCATCTTTATTTCTCACTTTTACTAATTCTAGCTTCCACACCTCTGAATACTGTTCTGTCGTTTCCGTTTCCGGATTATAAAAAGTTTTCTTCATCATTTTTACTCACTCCCAACATACTATCTGAGTCATTTGTACGGAAAATGTAAAGGATAATCCGCAACGTGTACTGAAATCCACATTACGATACCGCTTGGCTTGTCCTGAATCTTTAAATAACAGAGTTCTCCTTCAATCGTTAGCCCAAAAATCCAAATATCACCGGGAATCGGCTTGGTATGATTATCCAACTCAGGTCCCGAAATATAGTCCTGCCAACTTATCCTTTGATAAATTAAATTAAATACTTCAACATCCGTCATAGCCAATTTTGTTAGAGTTTGTATATTTTTGGGCCTTCTACTAAGAACCCATCGATCACGACGAGTTCGGATTTTTGACACTATTCTTTTAACATCGTCCCTATTTGTCAAAACTTACACTTCCAAACTCATCGTCATTTCTCAAAATATTATAACACCTTTGTATCTCCAAAAATACAAAGGTGCTCCGCTAATTTATCCATAAAAATACCCATGCCCGAATCGCTTATGATTCAGGCATGGGTATCCTGACATCTTAGCCCTCACACCACCGGCCGTACCTCACGCACCGCGGCCTTCACCACGGTGCCTAGTCGCCGCATGCCCGCGTCAATCTCACTCGGCGTCAGGCCGGTGAAGCACAGGCGCAAGCCGTTGTGGACGTTTCTGGCCGGGTAGAAGTTAGTCCCTGGCACGTAGGACACGTGGGCCTGGGGAATGGCCGCCTGCGTCAACAGGTCCATCGCGTCCACCCCCTTAGGCAACGTGACCCAATCAAAGAAGCCACCATCCGGGTGGGTAAAGTGCACCTCATCCGGGAAGTAGGCCGTCAGTGCCCGCACCAGTGCCGCACACTGCTCGCGGTAGCTGGCCCGTAGCGCGGCGATATGCGCATCCAAATCATGCACCGCCATATAGGCATTAATCGCCGCGTGGACCACGTTATTGGCCTCCAAGTCACTAGCCATTCGCACCCGCAGGATCGCCGTCAACAGGTCCCCATCGGCCACCAGCCAGCCCGTCCGCAACCCCGGCATCAGAATTTTCGACAGGCTGGATACGAAGACCACCCGCCCCTCGGTATCGAAGTGCTTAACGGCCGGCAACGGCGCGTGGGTATACCCCAAGTCGCGGTACGGCGAGTCCTCTAAAATGATGAAATTATACCGGTTAGCCAACGCCACTAAGTGCTGGCGTTTCGCCACACTCATGGTAATTCCGGTCGGGTTGTGATAGTCCGGCACGGTGTAGAGCAGCTTAATCCGTGGATGCTGCTTCAGCGTGGCCTCCAAGTAATCGAGGTCGAGGCCATCCGATTGGAGTGGCACCGCATGATACGTCGGCTGGTAGAGGTCAAAGGCGGCCAATGCCCCAATGTAGGTTGGCACCTCCACAGCCACCTCATCCCCCACGTTCAGCAGCGCCTTCGCCACCAGCTCGATGGCCTGCTGTCCGCCGACCGTCAGGACCACATTATCCGCGGCGGTCCTGACCTGGCCCCATTTACCAATCCGCGCCGCCAACTTGGCCCGCAGTTCCGGATTCCCCTGGGCGGTCTGATATTGGAAGAGGTGCGCGCCACTCTCCGCAATCGCGGTATGAAAGGCCGCCTGCATCGCCGCCACCGGGAACAGATCTTCTCGCGGACTCCCCGCCGCAAAGGACAGCGCCCGCGAGTCATCATCCTGAGGAAACAAGCCACTCAAAGCCGAAGGAACATCGGGATTCACGCGTTGTGCGAACAAGTCTTGTAACATCATAACCACACCTTTCTGGGACGCGTGGCCGGAATCATCGACCGCGTCCAATCAATTTGCTAACGAAAACACCACTTCTGCAACCCGCCAGAAACAACCGACACTGTCTAGGCCGGTGATTGCCACCACCCAGTCAGGCGGCGTCAGCCCCGATTTCAATTCATTACGGCCCACAATTATCCCAACATCCAATTATCGCTTCCCGCTTGCTTAGGAGTATGATAGAATACCGTTGACAGAAAAACTATTTCAACTATCTAGAAATAGCGTGAATGTAATTCATCTTAACCAATCGGAGGTGGCCACGATGTTACCCTTTGCCTATCGCGTCTTTCAAACCATTGTTCAGGAACAGACTTTCTATCGGGCCGCGCAGACGCTGAACGTCACGCCCTCAGCCATCAGCCACTCGGTCAATCAACTGGAAAAGGAACTCGGCTTTCCCCTATTCATCCGAAACCGCACCGGCGTCGAACTGACCCCGGACGGCAAGACCATCCTGCCGCTGATTCAGGCGATCATTAACGCCGAGGACCGGCTCCAACAGGCCGCCGCCAACATTAACGGCATGAACGCCGGCTCCGTGCGCATGGGGGCCTTCTCGTCCGTGTGCATCAACTGGCTGCCGCCCATCATTCGCCAGTTCAAGCAGGACTACCCCGAGATCGCCATCAACGTCGAACAGGCCGACTTCAGTAACATCGCCTCGGCCGTCAAGACCGGCCGCCTAGACCTCGGCTTCTCCGCCTTACCCGTTTCCGAGAAACTAACGATCTTACCCCTGGTCAAGGACGAAATCTACTGCATCACGCCCAACGACTTCATCCCCGCCAACCGCACCACGGTGACTGCCGCCGACCTGGTCGATCAGAACTTCATCCTCCAGCGCGGTGACTACGACAAGGACACCAAGGCCGCACTCGACCACTACCAGATTCGGCCCAACGCCCTGCGCTTCTCCATCGACGATCAATCGATTCTCGCCATGGTCGAGGCCGGCATGGGCATGGGGATTCTCCCCGAGTTGGCGCTGGAGCGGGTCAGCGGCAACGTGAACGTCTATCCATTTGATACGAAATTCTTCCGCACCATCTGCCTGGTCGTCAATTCCGAACAGGCCAAGGCCCCGTCGACCGCCAAGATGATTGGCGCCATCACCGACTACGTGACGGCCAAGTATCCGGACAAGGTGCTGGCCCATCCGCACGTGGGGTAACTTGGACTCGTAAATGTTTGCTGAAAATCGCAATCTCTTTGCCGAGTGTTGGTGAGAGATTGCGATTTTGATTACCTTTACTTAGTAACTTCACCCCAAGTTGATATTTTCTATAATATCAGTAATCGAACCACCAAAGGAATTGAAAATCAGATGACACTTAACGAAAAACTAGAAGAACTCAACATGCTCAAAATAAGAGCGAATACTTTACGTCCTCTGTCTGCTAATCAAACTGCAGAACTCGCGCAACACGTCCGAACTGCACACGTTTGGTCTTCCAATGCTATCGAAGGCAATACGCTCACTTACTGCGAGACAGTAGCAATTCTAAATACCGGAATGATTATTCATGCAGTTCCCGTCAAAGACGTTCTCGAAACTCTGGACTTGAACGAAGCTTACGAGTATATGATGACACTGGCTAGTCAAAAAACGCCCTTAAGTTCAACATTGATTCGGACGCTCAATCGAATTGTGACGCTACAAACAACCACGGACAAGGCTAATGCTGGTGTCTACCGAATTTTAGCTGCCTGGTCATATAGCAGTGAAGATAAGCCATACGTTGCCCCATTCGATATTGCGCCTCAAATGGATGATTTAATTACTTGGTCGCAAACTGCACAAAACGATCATCATCCTGTTCAATACGCCGCCGATCTCCACCAAAAATTCGTCTCGATTCACCCCTTCGCTGATGGCAATGGCCGCACCGCACGGCTACTCATGAACATGGCCCTAACCCAAGCAGGCTACCCCGTCATCAACGTTCAACCTAACAGGGAAGCCCGTAGTGCCTACATGGAGGCGCTGGCTAAGTCTCGTGAAGCGGGAGATCTCGAACCCTTCGAATCGTTGATTATCAAATACGTGCGAGAAACGCTGAACGAACGTATTAGTATCCTCCAACTTAACGAGAAGAATCAAAATGATGCGAAGAATGATGTCGATGAGCGCTTTGAAAAGTTCTTGAAAGAAAGGCAGCGGAAGAAGTAACGCTCTTGCCCGATAGTTTATTTAAAATCGCAATCTCTTGCCAACGCCTGGCAAAGAGATTGCGATTTTTTGATAACTAATCAGTCCGTATTTGCTTCCACTAATTCAACAACCAAACTTCTAAAATATAGCACCACCGGCTGAACCCCTCCGTTGCAATCAAATAACTTCCCGGCAAAGGCAACATCTTCTTACGCTTGGGCTTTTTCCCAACTCGTCTACCCATTCATTTCCCCCAATTGAGATTTTTTCTCAAAAATAAATATTCTGCTAAAGCCGCGCGCGATTATCGTGCCTATGTACCCCAAACGGCCGCCCCTCAATCCGAAGGCCGACCGCCGAGATGTTGCGTTACGTTTACCTTAGTGACTTGAGACTAGCTGACCTTAGACGGCGGGTGCCGGTTGTGGGCCACCCACTAGCGCCGTCTTCGTGGTCTCCACGATTTCGGCGCGCAGGGGTTCGGCGTACAGATCGACATCCCCCTTGGCGAACAACTTGGCCGCGGCGACCTGCTTCATCAGGTTTTCGACTTCCGCCGGCGCGAGGTCGGTGTTGACGTACTTGAGGCGCAGGTGCTTGACGCGTTTGTCGGAACCTTTAAAACTCAATTCTAATGTCTTCATTTAGAGACTTCCTTTCTATTCTGCGGGCGTGACGGTCGTTAGGCGACGGCGCTTTGCGTGGACACGACGGCGGTGCGGAACGGTAAACCAGTTAAGCTGGAGAGGTACCCGCCGAAATCTTCGACTTGCTTGGCGGCTGGCGCGTTAATCGCGTTTTGCAACACGATCTTAACGGGGGCCTCGTCGGTGTCGCCGAAGATAAAGGTGATGGTCGTTTTCTTCCAATTCGTTTGCATGGGTGGTGCTCCTTCCGTGGTGCGAGATTTTATAAGTGGCTGGCCAACCCTTACACTTATTACTAATGTAAAAAATGGCGATTTTGTTGCACGATTTCGGAAAAAAGTTTAAAAAAGTTTTTCCGGCGGCGTCAAAGTCCGCAGTAGACGGCGGGTGAGCGACCGGCGCCAGCGAAAGACGGTGGTCCGATTCACGTTGTACTTCGTCGCAATCTCCGCCGGGGTCAGTTGATCGACCACGGTGCCAACCAGAAACCGCCACTCGCCGGTGTTACCAGCCCCACCAATCAGTTGGATCAGATACGTCCGGTAATCATTGAGGCCAATCGCGGTGAGCACGTCCTCATCGCTCGGCAGTTCGGCAATGACCGGTTCGTGGTCGCCCGGTTCCAGGGGCAGTGCCTGTCGGCGGCGGTTGCGGAGCTGATTGCCCAGTTCCCAGATCAGTGCACGTTGGGCGTAGGCCAAGAATTGGTGTGGTTTTTCCTCCGGATCGTCGGGAAAGTTGGCGTAGATTTGCGGAAAGTACGCCCGCCCCTCCTGCAGATAGTCGTCGTACTCGTCCTGGTCGGCGCGTAGGCGCAGGTGTTTCAAGGCGGCATAAATAATCGTTTCGTGATCGCCAGCAAATAAGAAGCGGTATGCGGCGGCAGTATCGGTGGTCATCTCTGAATCATCCCTTCAAGTGTGGTGATCCATAGCGCTATGGTCAGCCCCCACCTTACCGGAGTTCTACTGGGCCCGCGAATGGCGTTTTTTCGTAAAAACCAGGGAAAATTCCCCAAAAATGTCCTTGCTTTCGGCATCGAAAGTTTCCCAATCCCGGCAACTTGCGATCCACCCCGTTGCCGGAAATTTCCGGATATGGCCGTTTTTTTCACTTTTTTGGCAAAAATAAATTTACCTGCGGCGGCCCGGTTATTTTGTGTTATAAATAGTTATGTAGAGAAAATTTAATGTCGTTGGACGTTCCGGCGACCCGACACCCGCCTGCCAGGCCCCGCACGGCGCACCAACCCATGATTCCAGGAGGAGTTTTACAGATGAACAAGACAGCAATTCTGACGACCGTCGCCGCGGCGGCCCTATTCTTCGGTGGCAGCACCACCCTGGCGCAGGCCAAGACGTATAACCAAAAGGGCAATGCCCTCGCTAGCTACAACGTCAAGAAGTACAAGACGGTCAAGAACAAGAACCTTTTCGTTAAGCGCTACACGTTTAAGACCAGCTACAGCAACATTTTCCAGACCAAGCCAACTAGTATTCACACGACCAAGGGTAAGAAAGCCACGTTCAAGTCCAACGTCTTTCTGCCAGTAACCTACAACCACTCCGCCGACTGGGGCAACCCACAGGCTGAGGTTCTCTCCAAGGACGGCAACACCCTCTACGAACTGATTACGCAGAGTAGTGGCAGCAACAAGGGCTGGATTGTCAAATACAACCTGGGCCAGTTGCGGCACAAATTTGGCATCAGCACTAGCCACATGGACGCCCTACGCCGGGCCAGCTACGACCATTCCGTCGGGAAGATGACCAGCAAGGACAAGCAAATCATGAAATACGTCAAGGTTGGGCCAAAATTCAACACGGGCCACGGCCAGTCGCTGGCCATGAATCCCAAGAACGGTCAACTCTGGTTCATCGGTAAGCCGGTCGCCGTCAAGACCAACGTCCAACGCATCGGTACCAGTAGCCTGAAGCCAATCACCAAGATTAACTTCAAGCTGAAGAGCACCGTCACGATGGGCTCCAACCTGACCTTTGACAAGCACGGTAACGCCTACTTCTTCACTTATTCCAACGGGGGCTGGGCGCCTAAGGGTGCGGTCAAGATCTACCAAGGTAAGATTGGCAGCAAATCCGTGAAATTCCATCTGGTCATGCAGGGACTGCGCAACCGTCCGGGTACCAAGCCACAGGCCATGGCCTACAACGCCAAGCGTAACCGCCTGTACTTCGTTTCCGACAGCAGTATCTCCTCAATCCCCGTTTCCAAATTGGGCAAGCTCAAGGCTAGCCAAGTCGAAGCAGCTAACTTCAGCGGCAAGCGCGAGTTCGAAGGCATCCAATTCGCCAAGAACGGTGCCAGCTACCTCTTGGTCAACAAGGGCGCCGAGTTGATGCAGGCCACGAATAACAAGTTCTAGTACCATTTGCCGCCTGCGAATGTCAGGGCTCCGCCTGCTGGGGGGACTATGGTGAAACCAGTCGCCTTACCGTTCGCCAAATCTGGGCTCACTCACGGCTAAGCCAGTGTACAGCCACAACAGCGTTTCCAGCCGACTACGACAGTGACGCCACAACTGGTCGTTATTTCTTATGAACATAGCCGGAGGAGGCCAGAGATGGCGCCAGCCGTGAGCGTGAAGTTAGCTGACGTCTCTTGTCAGGTTGCTTCACTGGACGCGTTTGAAGACGTGGGTTACGGCTTCAAACCGAGGTGCGAGACCGCTCTGTGGCTCGCACCGGTCCCCACCGCAGGCAGAATCTCTGGCAGCCGTAGGCGATCTCCACTCAAAAAATAAAAACCAGTTACCCACCCACCGTTTCAACGGGGAAGGTAACTGGTTTTGTATTTTATAGCATTAATCCCGTCCGAAAGCAAGGTTTTCGGACGAACCAGGCCGATGATTCCGTAAAATTTAACCGCTTTCTCAGCCCAATTACTGCTCAAACGCCGTGCACAATGTTATACTGGCCCCGAGACGGATTGACATTTTAGCCGAATCCGCCTGGAATAACTACCATAACTCAATCTCCAACAAAGGGAACACCAACGCTTGTCTGACGTTGACGTTCCCTTTGCTAGCTGTTACAGGGCTATAATAAAGCGAAAATAACCGCAATCATCATTAAGACGGCTAGGCCGATACCAGCCTCGTACTTGCCTCGGCGCGGTGTGCGCTCGACACTCAAGGTGAGGTGGGGTCCGTCGACTAACTTCATGATGGTCTCCTTTCACGTAACCCGCGTTACTGCGTTCTACCCAAATAGTGAAAGTCTGGATCACGACCCACGCGGTAACAGGCGAAGGCCCGCGTCAGTTCATTGTGAAACGTCACCAGGATGGCAGGCGTGGCCCAAGTCGAGGCCGCCCAGAAGACGGTATCGTCCGGCTCACGGGGATCGTTGGGATAGCGGTAGTAACCGCGGTCTTCATCCCAAATGGTCCCCTGCGTATTCAACCAATCCTCGGCCAACCCCGCCTGCACCACCGCCATGACATCGTGGTTATCCCGAATCAATGCGGCTAGCTTGTCCCAATCCAACTGCCAATCGTTTCTCTTCGGCAATTGGCTGCGTGTGCCCAGTGGCGTATGCCGCAGGGCAATCGGGGTTAAATCAATAAAATCCATGGTGGTTGACCTCCTTGTTCTTCGGGTCAATCATACCGCATTTTTAAGGTCCCAGCCTACTCACACGTTGGGGTACAAATGGTCCTCAGATTAACCAGCATCTGGGGGCCATTTTTCACTGCCTATCATACCTGAAAGCGCTTAGAATTGCGACCCTTATGCCCGCAATCCATTAAGCTGATTAACCAACAGCCTATCTCAACCATTAGTCAAAAGCGGCGGGTCTCGCTGTCCCCGCCGCTAGGTCTATTCATTATTTTTTTCGGCCGCTACGCCCGTCAGACACCGAATCTCCGTCAATTGGAGTTGACGATACTGGTCGTTCGCCAAGCGCACCACAATCTGGTCATCCGCGACCCCGGCAATGACGCCGTCGAGGGTCGCGATGCTCTGGTCATCATCCACGCTATTTAACTGCAAGTGCACGGGCCGCCCCGCACGCCAGGCCGCCGCTAATTGCCGACTCAACACCGGCAAGGCTTCCTGAGCATGGGCACGCTCAACCCGTTCTGCGGCGTGCATTTTCGCCAGGGCGCTGGTGTGATCGGACAGGTAAAACCCGCCCCACTTCAACATGCCACGGTCGCGATAATCACGGCGCAAGAACTCGGCAGCTAACCGATCATCGGGTGTCTGATGGAGAATCATGGGTCGTCACTTCCTTAACGAATCCAACGCTGGCTCACCGGCCATCGGACCCGCCCGAAATTCACGAAACGCAGGGACAACTGCGTCTGTTGCTGGAGCTCTCGAATCACCTGTTCCAAGACCGCCAAGTCGGTTGTCCGTAACGTATGCAGGGGGATCGAGCGTTCCCGATGATGCTGCCGTTGAATGTCCATAAAAAAATTAAAGGTCTGGCCGTACTGGTCGTTAACGACATCAATCCGGTACTGGCAGTGCCACTGCGTCGTGAACAGCTTGGCTAGCCGGGCATCAATCAAATCCGCTTCTTTTTTGGGCTCAATCAAAACTATTCCCCCCATTATGGCCACCGACCAGCGCTGCCCGCCGCAACATGGTACCGCCGGGCATGAGACTGCTGGCCGGAATCACCGCGGTCTTGCCGAACTTATCCCGGAGCTCGTCAATCACTCGGTCGAACCGTTCATCCTTAATCTGACGGTGGGGGTCCTGAAACATATCGAGTTGTAGGCCCCGACTCGCGTTTAGCCGCGACAGACCCACACTGATATTGCGAACGGCCTGCCCTGCCCAATGCTGGCGAAACAGCCGTAGGAGGGTGGCCACAATGGTCTGCGCGTTGTCGGTCGGTTCAATCCGACAGCTATGGTGAAAGCCACTCCGGCCGTCGTCCGCCTCATCCGCGCGGGCAAAGCCAATACCCAGACTGACGCACCCCGCCTGTTGATGGTGATGGCGCATCCTTGAAGTGGTCTGCTGACCAATCTCACGAATCACCAGCTCAATCTCCTGTTGGATTCGGTAATCACGGGGCAGTACCTGCGAATTACTCCAGCTCTTCTCCTTGGCCGGTCGCAGCTGATGGAGTTGACTACGGTCGATGCCCCACGCCAGCGCAAAGAGTTGAGCGCCAATTGCGCCCATCTCCGCACGCAATTCGTACGGATTCACCATCGCCAAGTCACGCATGCTGTGAATGCCCAGCCGCTGCAAATGAGCCGCCGTGCGATGACCAATGCTCCAGATACTATCCAGCTTGGTGATCGGCCAGATTTTTTGCGGAAAGGTCTCATAGGTTAGCCGGCCAATCAATTCATGGTCGTGTTTGGCCTGCAGATCCAGCGCCAACTTGGCCTGAACGGGATTCTCACCAATTCCCACGGTCGTGTACAACCCCATCTCACGGCGAATCCGCAACTGAATTCGGCGGGCGACTTGCTCGGGCGTCTGGCCGAAGAGGCGCCAGGACTTGGTCATATCCAGGATGGATTCATCGATCGAGTACGGAAACAGGTCGTTATCGGCCACGTACTCCCGGAAAATTTTATTGATCTTCAGATTCTCCTGAATATATAAGTTCATGCGCGGTGGTACGACCAAGATACGGGGGTCATCGGGCACTTCGTACTGGCGCGACACGTTACTGATGCCGAAGAGCTTCTTCGCCATGGGGGATGCGGCTAAGACTAGGCCACTGCCCGTGTTGTTCGCCTCCGACATCACCACAATCACCGAGCGCAACGGGTTGAGCCCCCTGGCCGCACTCTCCACGCTGGCGTAGAAGGACTTATTATCAATCATAAAAAACAAGCCATGCGGTTCATTGTGATAATCCATGTCCGTTCCCCCTCACTTGTTGTTTTTATTATACGAACATCTGTTCGGAAACGCAAGCTTAATTTTAAAAATTGTGTCGCGAAAAAGATCACGCTTCATCCGGGCTTTAGCCGGTATACAACGTAGACCATTTAAGCGCAAAATTAAGTCATTCAGTAAACTAGTTCACCGAACAAAGTGGCGATTCACTTAGGTTCTCGCTTCCTGACGTGCCCGTTTTATAAAAAATTAAATTTCAGCATTTAGGTAGCTTTTCTTGATTATCCGTGATACTATGTACTTGTGAAGTTAGCCCTAGTCAACTAGCTTCCTCAACTTTAAATGCAGGATCAAGTTTACCGTCACTTAAACGCGGTAAAACTGGTCCTGTTTTTTGTATAATTGATATTTTTCAAGACTGTTACAGTGTTAATTAATTGTTACAAACCGATAGTCAATCATTTTATCAACCGATAGACTAAAAAGGAGCAGTCACTGACCGGATGCTCTCCGGTTCAATTGACCACTCCTTTAGCTTATTTTATCTAATTAGGCGAAGGCTGTCCGCATGGCCAACGTATCGGCCTGCGGGTCCTGACTCCGCGTCAACAGGGTGATGACAGCCACCCCGGCCGCGCCCGTCGCCGCAATGGCCGGCAACGACGCCACCGTCACGCCCCCAATCGCCACGATGGGAACGTTGGCTTGGGCGACTAACGCCTGCAGACCCGCCACGCCCATCACCGGATCGGCGTCGTCCTTGGACGTCGTCGGGTAGATTGGCCCGCTACCAATGTAGGAAATGCCCGCGATCTGGTTGGCCTGGGCGACCTGTTCCGGCGTATTACAGGACAAGCCCACGAACATCTGCCGGCCGTCCACCGTTTGGAGTACCTTGGTAATCCGCTCGTCGCTTTGTCCCACGTGAATGCCATCCGCGTGTAGCGCCAGCGCCAAGTCAACGTCATCGTCTACGATGAAGGGCACACTCGCCGCGCGGCACTGTTCCCGCAAGTCGCGGCCTAGCGCTAGCCGCTGGTCGGGTGTCAGGGTACTAGCCCCTTTATCCCTGAATTGAAACGCGGTGATGCCGGCCTTTAGCATGGTCGCCAACACCTCACGCAAATCTTGACCGGGAACGTCTTGGCTCCCCGCCACAAAGTAGGCCCGTAAGAGTCCGGGCTCAAAAGTTACTGACATTATTCAGCGCCTCCTTGGCCAAACGCCCAATGATTCAAGGGTCCGTGGCCGTTTCCAACTGCAATGGGATTGGCAATGGCCGCCGTCACGTAGTCCTTGCCAATGCGAATGGCCGACTCGAAGTCTTGGCCCTTCGCCAATTCCGCCGTGATGCACGACGACAGCGTGTCCCCGGTGCCGTGCGTCCGCACCGTATCCACACGCGGTGCCGTCAACCAAAATGATCGGCCGTCGGCGAGCAACACGAAGTCGCGGGCTTCCTTCGGCGTGGTCTCGTGACCGCCTTTGATAATGACGTTCTTAGCGCCCAGGTCCTGCAAGACCACTGCGGCCGCCTCCATCGCCTGCTCGTCTTCAATTTTCACGCCGGTCAAGCGCTCAGCCTCCGGTAAATTCGGCGTCAACACGTCGGCCAACGGTACCAGTTCGTCACGCACCGTGGCTACGGCATCATCGGCCAGCAGTGCCGCGCCGCCCTTGGCAATCATCACCGGATCGACCGTCAAGGGGCCAAAGTCATAGCGCTTTAAATTCTCAACGACCCCGTGGACGTGCTCGGCATCCGCCAACATCCCCGTCTTGCAGGCCCGAATCTTCAGGTCGGCCGCCAGTGAGGCGAACTGTTCATCAACTAATTTCTGTGGTAAGGCCATGAAGTCCTGAACCCCCAGCGTATTCTGCGCCGTCACCGCGACCACCACGGCCGTTCCAAAGACGTTACGCTCCTGCATCGTCTTCAGGTCGGCCATGACGCCGGCGCCACCTCCGCTATCGGTTCCCGCTATCGTTAACGTCTGTGGAAATTCATTTGCCATCCTACATACATCCCTTCTACTGATAAGCCGCGATTGCCTCAATCTGGGCAGTCGTGGTTACTTGTAACCCGTCCAATAATTGGACGATGAAACTACCGGCCCCGAGGTTCGGGGTGGCCTGCGCGACCCGTTGACCGATCGCCGCGAAGACCAGGCAGGCCGTCTGGGCGGCTTCGAAATAGTCGTCATCCACGGCACAAAAGGCGGCCACGATACTCGACAACATGTCGCCGGACCCCACGTGAATCTGGAAGAGCGGCGTGCCGTTTAGAACCTTCACGACCCGCGTGCCATCGGTAATGATGTCGGTCGGCCCGGATAAAATGACGACACACTTTAATTTCTGCGCGCAGGCCTGTGCAATCGCCACGAGATCGCCGGACCCCTCACCGGCATCGATTCCCTTGGCCTGCCAGTCCACGTCGGCCAATGCCGCAATCTCACCGGCATTTCCCCGGATCACATCGGGTTGGAAATGCGTCAACAGGTTCACCGCCACGTGCTTGCGGTACGTTACCGCCCCCACGGCCACGGGATCAATCACCAATGGCTTGTGGTGCTGGTTAGCCAGCTCGCCAACCTTCCGAATCTGCTCGACCTGCGGCTGGGTGAACGCGCCCAAGTTCAGGCAAACGGCGCTGGCGAGGCCAACCATTTCATCGGCTTCGGTGACCTCTTCGGACATAATCGGTGAGGCGCCTAGCGCGTTCAGGCCGTTGGCAACGTCTTGGACCGTAACGAAGTTGGAGATGTTGAAGACGATTGGGTTCTGCTGGCGTAAGGTGTCTAACAAGTCTAATTTCATAATTTTCCCCCTTAGGAATCTGACTGGCAACTCTTCTACTGCAGGTACTGGGTTTGTGGTGGATAGCTGCCGCCTTGCCGTTCGCCAAATCTAGGCTGGAACGCTGGGGAAGAACCGGAGCGAGCCTGAGAACCGGTCTCGTTCCTCGCTTGGAACCGCCACAACCCGGCGTTTCCAAGACGTCAATACTTCCGACAGACTACGCAGAAGTCGCCAACTTAGCTGAATCAACCCATCCTTGCCAAACAGCACGGCACAGCCACTTCCACCCAACACCCACTCCATCCACTAGACGTGTCCCCCAATCGACCCTACTAAAAATGGGCCGCCCGCTCACAAGGTTTGTGAACCGGCGGCCCTTAAAGTGCCACGACACATTCCCTTCGCAAGTTCCAACTTGACAGGTTCCAAGGGATCACGGGCATTCCCGCATCTCAGTCCATTGTGGACACCCCTAGTGTTCTGGTTATTTCCAGCATAACAGGTTTTTCAATTACGTCAACGATTCTCGTGTTACCGTGTTATCTGTTCAGCCGCTTTACCAATCAACCGCCACAGGTGATCGAGGGCCTTGTCCGATAACAGCTTCCGGGCCAATAAGATTTCGTTGCCGGCCCCCGCCGTGTAACGGGTCTTCGGCCGCCGCGACAACGCCGCACGGTCGACGAGGCGGGCGATGACTTGGGGTTCGCTGGCGAAACGCTTGGCCGCCGTTAAGATGGCCGCTGCCCGGCGCGCGCCTTGTTCGTAAGGCCCCTGTGCGGAGGTTTCTTTCAGATGTGCCGCCGCAATATCCGACCATTCGGATTGGATACCACCCGGTTCAATCACAGCGACCTGAATCCCCTGGTCGGCCAGTTCAAAGCGCAGGGCATCCGATAGCCCCTCCAGCGCAAATTTTGATGCGACGTACCACCCACCAAAGGGCTGGTCCACCTTGCCATCGACCGAAGAGATATTGATAATCCGGCCGGCGTGCTGTTGGCGCATCATCGGTAGCACCGACTGAATCAGCCGGGCCACGCCAAAGACGTTAACGTCAAACTGGTTTTGTGCCTGATCTAGGGGCACCTCTTCGACGGCTCCCAGTAGACCGAAGCCGGCATTGTTGACCAGAATATCGATGCGCCCCGTCTCACTCACAATCCGATCGACCACGTGCTCCACGCTATCGGGGTCGGTGACGTCCAGGGCCAACGTGGTAATCCCCAAGTCGTCCAAATCATTCATCCGGCTAACCCGACGCGCACCCGCGTAGACCGTGACGCCGTTTCGCTGTAAATTCCGTGCAATCGCATTGCCAATGCCCGATGATGCTCCCGTAACCAACGCAACTTTTCGATGTGCCATACCCAATTACCTCCTAATTTGACGGACCAACTAACTGCTTACGTTCATTATAAAACTCGCGGTACGCCCAGTAACAGGCCAAGACCGACCCAATGCTGGTGGCCGAGGTCAACATGAACACGACCATAATCTGATACTTAATCGCCCGTACCGGGTCGACGCCGGCAAAGATCAACCCGGACATCATCCCCGGCAGACTGACAATTCCCATCGTCTTGGCCGAGTCGATGGTGGGCTGCATCCCCGTCTTGATACTGGCGCGGACGATTTCTCGCGAGGCATCCTTGAGGTCAGCCCCCAGCGCCAATTTTTCCAAAACGGCCTGTCGTTCCTGCTTGAACTGCGCGTTAAGATTGCGGTAGCACAGGCCGATGGCAACCATCGAGTTCGACGCAATCATCCCGGCGATGGGAATCATCTGCGACGGGATAAAGGCGATGGCCCCAGCCAGCATCAGGACGCCCAGCGTCACGGCCGTGCTGATCAGAATCGCCCCGACAGAGATCGGCAAGGCGTGGGGAATCCCGTTACTGCGCTGCTTGGCGTTATAGCCGGCATTGAAAATAATGATGAAGATTAGCGTGGCCGTCAGCCAAACGTTGTTGACGCGAAAGATGTATTTCAACAGGTAGCCGACCACGAAGAGTTGGACGACCGCCCGTACCACGCCGATGATCATGTCCCGGTCGATGCCGAGCTTCTCGTGCCAGCCAATCGCCAGCGCAATCATCACCAACCCCAGCGCCAAGAGTAACGATTGATTATTGACTGCTAAGTTCATTGTGCACCTCCCGCAACAATTCTGCCATTAACTAGTGTGACCAATCGCTGAGCCGTCTCAATCTCCGCCTGATCATGGGTAATGGCGATGATGGTGAGACCATCGTCGACATTGAAATGCCGAATCAGCGACCAGACAAACGCCTTGTTCTCGGCGTCCAACCCGGCCGTCACCTCGTCTAAGATCAAGACTTCCGGATAAATCATGACATTGCGTAATAGGGCCACCCGCTGGCGCTGACCGCCGGAAAGATCGACCACCGCCTTGTCCAGGTCACTTTCCGCCAAGCCGACATAATCCAGTGCGCTCACCGCGCGTTGCCGGTCAAATGGCAACTGGCGAATCTGATAGGGGAACTGGAGATTGTCCCGCACCGTCTCGCCAAAGAGCGTGGGCTGCTGAAAACTATAGGAGACGCGGCGACGATAGGCGATCGGGTCGTAATCGTCGATAGATTTACCCGCAAACGTCAGCTCCCCACTGGTCCGGCTCAATAACGAGGCGATAATTCGGACCAACGTGGATTTACCGCCACCGGAAGGTCCAGAGAGCGTCACCCATTCACCCGCGTCAATCGTGAGGTCGATATCCTGTAAAATTGGGGTTGCGCCAACGCGATACCCCACCTGCTTCAACGTCAATAAACTCACGGTTAATGGCCTCCTTCTCGGCTGTTTTGTCTGTCGCTTGGGCGTTGTCGGCCACCGCCAATCAGCGTGCCGACCGCCAGCACCACATATAAATTGATTATACCCAACCGGCGTTGGCTTGCCTATGGAAACGGCTTCATTTTCCCGAAAAAAACCGCAAAACCCCGGCGACCGCTAAAGTTTGGTATAATGTTGACGACCGTAACTGTTCGGAAGAAATAATCAGTACACTCATGTCAACCTAAGTAGGAGAACTATATGCCAAATTATGAGTCAAAGAATCACCGCGGTTTTCACAACGACCGCAACGACCGGCGTCAACACGGCGCTGGCAATCACAACCGTTCCAACACCTACCGTTCGAACCGCCAACGCCGCGAGACGCCGCAGGTTCAAGTCGAGATCGGCCAACGGTTTCCCCTGACGATCAAACGCATGGGGATTAACGGCGAAGGTATCGGCTATTACAAACGGATGGCCGTCTTCATCCCCGGCGCACTGACCGGCGAAGAGGTCGTCGCCGAGGTGACTAGCGTCGCCACCCGCTACCTGCGCGCCAAGGTTCACCGGATTCGTCAGACCAGCCCGCACCGGGTCGACCCCCGCGATAGCTACGCCGATCAAGTCGGTGGCTTCGAGCTGGAACACCTCGACTATCCGGAACAATTGAAGTTCAAACGCGATGTGGTCGCCCAATCTCTGGAACGCTACCAACCAGAGGGCTACCAGCACTACGACTTACGGCCCACGCTGGGGATGGACGACCCCTACGGTTACCGTAACAAGGCCCAGTTCCAAGTGCGGCGCAACGCCGAGGGACAGGTTGAGGCCGGTCTCTACGCCGAGCGCAGTCATGATTTAGTCGACCTGCCGACCTGTTCCGTTCAGATGCCGGTGACCATGCACGTCATGCGCGCCGTGGTCGCCATGCTCCAGGATCTCGACATGCCAATCTACGACGAAGAACAGGGCTCCGGGATCGTCAAGACGCTGGTCGTTCGCGCCGCCGCGCATACCGACGACGTCCAACTGGTCTTCATCACCAACTCGCCGAAGCTTCCGCACAAGCACGACCTGTTAACGCGGATCGCCGCCGAGCTGCCGGAAGTCACCTCGGTCATGCAAAATATCAACCCGGGCAAGACATCGCTGGTCTGGGGCGACGATACCCAGCACCTAGCTGGCGCGGAAGCCATTACCGAAAAGCTAGACGGTTTGGCCTTCAAGCTATCGGCGCGGGCCTTCTTGCAGTTGAACCCGTACCAGATGGAGGTCCTCTACGCCGAAGCCAAGAAGGCGCTAGACCTACAACCTGGTGAAACCGTGGTCGACGCCTACTCTGGCATTGGTACGATTGGCCTATCGCTGGCCAATGTGGCCGAAGAGGTTCGGGGCATGGACGTGATTCCCGAAGCCGTGGCCGATTCAAACGAAAACGCCGCCGCAAACGGCATCACCAACGCCCACTACGAACTGGGGACGGCCGAAGAGCTCCTGCCCAAGTGGATCATGGCCGGTTTCCATCCGGATGCCATCGTGGTCGATCCACCCCGCACCGGTCTGGACAGCACGTTAATTGAGACCATTTTAGCGGTCCGCCCGCCAAAATTGGTCTACATCTCCTGCAACCCGTCAACTTTGGCGAAGGACTTGGTTGAGCTGACCCACGACTATCGCGTCGACTACATCCAATCCGTGGATATGATGCCGCAAACCGCCCGGTGTGAAGCGGTCGTTAAGTTAAGTCGCCGTCAATAAGCCCCCCTCACGGCCGGACTATCAATAGATTAATAGGCACACACGTCTTTTCGTGTTAGACTTTTATTTAACGTAACCACTCAGAATTCTGTAGAAAGTTGCCAAATGACATGCAAGATCCTTTCAAGGGCTTTAACAACGATGATGATCCAGATAACCAAAATGGTGACGGCCCTCAAGGTCTGCCGTTACCGCCAAACTACGCAACCGTTGTTAATCCGGAGACGGGAAATATGCGTATCGCCAAGGTCGGCTTTTCTTGGACCATGTTCATCTTTCCACCGTTCCCTACGATGTTTCGCGCAGACTGGTACAACCTGTTCTGTATCTTAGGGGTCGAACTCAGCATCATGATGGTGCTGTCGATGATGGTGCCCGTCAATCAGCTCGCGCAGTTCTTCGCTGTCGGCGGTTGGGAAATGTTGCGAGGCTTCCTCTGGGGAACCCTCTACAACATGATGTACTTCAAGCACCTGTTCACCCGCGGCTTCGTGCCGGCAGACGAACGGTCCAAAGACTTGTTGACTCGCGCGCGTTACTGGTCACAACCTAAAGATAACGATTAAAGCTTAGGCAGACGTTCTTCACGGACGCCTGCCTTTTTTGGTGGTTGGTTCGATTGATTGATTGCTGACGAGGTCAGTTGGTCCTGGCCGCCTTCCGTTCGCCGAATCTGGGCTGGAACGCTGGGGAAGGCCGTTTCGAGCCATGGGGCGGTCTCGAAACTCTCTTGGAACCACCAAGGACCGGCGTTTCCAATTCGCCCACTGGTGGCTGGTTAGCCAGCCACCAGTTCCCCGGCTGAGCCCAGATTCGGCTCACTCACGGCTAAACTGATTTCAACAATAACTCCTGTTCAACCACAACCACCAAATAGCCCTGAGACCAATGACATTCGCGAATAATTTGCCAACCTCGCAAAAACTGGGTCAACCTATCAAGTAGCCGAGAGTGAAGCGAGAAATGAGATCAGCCGTGGGATTCCCTTAGCGGTGGGGTTTGCCGGTTAGGGAATAGCGACTTGAAAACACGTGGGCTTCGTGGTTTCAAGCGAGTCCCGAGACTGCCCCTCAGGCTCGGGGCGTCCTGCCCACCGCGTTCCAACCCAGATTTGGTGAACGGTAAGGCGGCGGCACTAACTGATTGCAAATTAAGCCTTAAGTTCCCGCCGTTTAAGTTGCGTCCGGGATAGAGATTTGATACATTAGGACTACTAATCCGACTGTTAACTAACTGATAAGGAGTAACGTATGCAAACGACGCGATCCGATAGCGCCATCAAACGCTTCTTCAAGGGCGTCATCATTGCCCTGGGCTTCATTCTACCCGGGGTTTCCGGTGGTGTACTGGCTGCTATCCTGGGAATTTATGAACGGCTACTGGGCTTCATGGCCCACTTTCGCCAAAATTTTAAACGCGACTTCTGGTACTTTGTGCCGGTTGGACTCGGCGGCATCGTGGGTATTGCCCTGTTGTCGGCACCGCTGGAATACTTACTGGCCCACTGGCAGGTGATTGTCCTCTGGGGCTTTGCCGGCGCCATCGTCGGGACGCTTCCTGCCTTGATGGCCACGGCCAGCTCGCAACGACCTCGTGATGCGGTTGATTACGGCTGGTTTTTGGGCACCCTAATCATTAGCGGGGGTCTGCTCTATTTCATGAGCGACCTCTTTGGCACGCTACCGGCGAACTTCTGGGGCTTCATGGTCGCCGGCGGCTTAATCGCGCTGGGCGTATTGGTTCCGGGGTTAAGTCCGTCCAACTTACTGTTGATTCTGGGGCTTTTCACGCCCATGTTGACGGGCTTCAAGAACTTCGATTTGCTCGGCGTCTACCTGCCAATTGCCTTGGGAGGCGGTCTCGCCATGATCCTATTTTCCAAGGGGATGGACTACCTGATTCACCGGTTCCACTCGCGCGTCTACCACTTCATCTTGGGGATCGTGGTCGCCAGTACTGTGCTGATTCTAGTTCCCAACCCACACGCGACAGAAGGCATTTCCTACGCTGGGGCCACCGGAACGACTTTTCTCTTCAGCCTACTGGCGCTCCTCGTGGGGGTAGCATTGGGTTACTGGATGAATCGCTTGGAAGTCAAATATAAATAAACATAAGTGTACGACTGGAACCAAAACGCTTGTGTTTTAAATTTAGATAGCTAAGGTTGAAAGTTTGCGAACACGCTCCGATCACCAGCTGACAGGGGTGATCACCATTAAACGAGTCGTCAACGCCACCTGCGGCTGTCAGAGATTCCGGCGCTGTGGGGACCGCCTGCGGCCTGAGGAACGGTCCTCCGGCTCGGTTTGAAGCCTAGCAAAATTCGCCAGTCTCCAAACACGTCCCGCGCTGTAAGCTGACCCGGAACGTCAGCTAACACCGCTGCCACGGCTACCTTCATCTCTGACTACCTCCGGTTATGATGGTTGAAAACCACTAAACGTACGGTGATATCGCTGGAGTAACAACGTTCGGCCAGCTTAATTGGATACCCTCAGGTAGCCGTGAGTGAGTCAAATTTGGTCTCAGCCGTGGGATTTTCCAAGAGTTCTTCTTGGAAAATGGCGCCTTTGAGACGCGGGCTGACGGCTCAAAGCGAGGGGAAAGACCGCCCTTTGGCTTGTCCCGTCCTGTACTAGTCCCTGTCAAGTTGTCATTCGAAATAATATAAAATGGATATTTACTCTAAGCGGCTTCATTCCAGTATTCTACTGGGGTGAGGCCGTTTCTTTCTGGGGAACGATCCAAGTAATTAAAGTAGTGGATGCCTTCGTTTACCAGCTCCACAAACTCTCGATACGTTTTTGGCATTGGATGACGTTCCATCCAATGCGCTTTAAATTCATTCCACCAACGCTCCATTGGCGCGTTGTCGTAAGGTGTTCCTGGTCGGGACATACTGCGCATCACTTTATGTTCTGACAGAAAGTTATTGAAAGCTTTAGCGGTGTAAGCAGCTCCACGGTCCGTATGGATCAGTGGGTGTACATCGCCAGCCTGTTCAAAAGCCTGTTTAAAAACCTGGATCTCTGCCACAGCTGTTTCTGTAGTGCTCAAAAATGAGGCGATCAGTCTCCGGCCGCATAGATCTAAAACACCACTCAGTCGGATTTTGAATTGACCCTTTGGTCCGTAAGACAACTCAGTCGAATCCGCAAGCCAAACCTGGTTGGGACCGGCGACTTTAAAGTTACGATTCAAAACATTGTCCTGAATGTATTGTTCCTGTTCCTTGATACGTTGGCGCTTCTTAACCCGAATCTGACACTTGATATTCAAGTTACGCATAATTCGTTTAACACGCTTGATTGTTACCTTAAACGTCACCTGTTCATCATGCTGTAGATTGGACAAGATCTTGCCAGCTCCGATTGCTTGATGATGTTGATTGAACCAATAAGTGATTCGCTTTTCTAGAAGCCGCTCTTGAGTCTCCCACGGCGTTTCTTGCCGATGAAAAGACTTGTTATAAGCTTGCCGACTAACTCCGATATGCGTCAATAATGTCTTAATGGCGCCTCGCTTTCCTTGACTGACCTCACTGATTGCCTGATATGCCAGTCGATGTTGCTGATTCACCCCTTGTGCTGAATTTCTTGAAATTTTTTTACGAATTCTTTCAGTAATTCCATGTCGGCGACTTGACCTTCTAGTTGCTTAATCCGCAAATTGGCCTTATCTAAGTCGGTTAATTCTCGTTGTGGCTTACGGTGTCCGCGTCGATCCTCTAAGGCGTTGTAACCACCTTTCTTAGCTCTAAGCACCCACGAACGGGCTTGTTGGTAGGAGACGCTGTAATGTTCAGCTGCTTCGTTATATGAGTGGTTCTGCTTGGTAATGTACTCAACCACTTCAATACGCTCTGCCAGAGTAGTTTTTCGGCTCATCGTTGGGACCTGCTTTCTAGACGGGGTTGCCGTCACAGTTTTGTCCCTATTATACCTGGAAACCCAGTAATTTACCTGCGTAGCTGAGCGCAAACCATACTTCATTGCTACTTCTCGTTGTGAACCTTCGCCGTTCAAAAAAGCATACACGACTCTTAGCTTAAAGACCTCACTGTATCTGCGACAACCTTTAGATTCTTTAAGCCCATCAAAGCCATCTCGTTTGTACAACGCCCGCCACCGAATGACCGCCTCCTTGTCTGCCAAACCATGTTCTCTGGCAAAGCCAATATTAGTTTGACCTGATGCTTCAAACTCATTAATCAACTCCAGCTTCTCCACGGCACTATACTTGATCTTCGACATGTCATATTCCCTCCGTTGATTGTCAGATGAATTATATTATTTCATTTGACAACCCCAAAGGGATCATAACATCCCTACCCACAGCGATCCAGACCAAATTTGGCGAACGGTAAGGCGGACAACACGTGACTAGTATATTATGCGTTATCCTTGTCACACTAGGGATTTTAGCTGTTTTCTAACTTTCAGCCCTTAGTTACTTTAACAATTATTGATTATCTGGTTTAAATGCCCGAGTAGCCTTCACCGCCTGCTTCCAGCCGGCATACAGGCGTTCGCGCCGGTCCGGCAACATATTCGGTGTGAATAACCGCCCGGCACTGCGAATCTGTTTGACCTCTTCCAAGCTCTTCCAGTAACCCACGGCGAGGCCGGCCGTAATCGCCGCCCCCATGGCCGTGGTCTCCTCATCGGCCGCCCGCTGAACCGGTGTGTCAATGATATCGGCTTGGAACTGCATCAAGTAACGGTTCCGCGAGGCCCCACCATCGGCCATCAGCTCGGAAATAGCAATTCCCGTATCCTGCTTCATGGTGTGAAGGACGTCGCGCGTCTGGTACGCGATCGACTGCAGGGTCGCCTTTACAAAGTCGTTGCGGTTCGTTCCACGTGATAGGCCGAAGACCGCCCCCTTGGCATCGGGATCCCAGTACGGGGCCCCCAATCCGTTGAAGGCCGGCACCACATAGACTTCATCATCGTCGGTTGAGGCCATGGCGGCCTGGCGGGATTCCGGAACGTTGTCGATAATCTTCATGCTTTCGTGTAACCAGGCCAGCGCCGTGCCGGCCACCAGAATGGACCCTTCGAGCGCGTAGGTCACTTGCCCATTCATCTTATAGGCAATCGTGGTCAACAGGTTGTGTTCGGACGTCCGCGGCTCATCCCCCGTGTTCATCATGACGAAGGCCCCGTCCCCATACGTGTTCTTGACAGTTCCCGGCTCCAGCGCCAGTTGCCCCAGTAAGGCGGCGGATTGGTCCCCGATAATCCCAGCAATCGGCACCTCGACGCCGTAGAACTGGAAGTTTTGGGTGACGCCGTAGACCTCGGAACTAGACTTGACCTCAGGCAACATGGCGGCCGGAATGTTCAGCCAGTCCAGAATGTCCTGATCCCATTTCAGCTCGTGAATGTTAAATAACATGGTCCGGCTGGCGTTACTGTAGTCGGTCACGTGAATCTTACCGCCGGAGAGCTTCCAGGCTAGCCAGCTATCGACGGTTCCGAACAACAGGTCACCGTTCTCCGCGCGTTCCTGTGCGCCGGGCACGTGGTCTAAGATCCACCGTACCTTGGTGGCACTGAAGTAGGCGTCCAGCACCAGCCCCGTCTTGTCCTTGATGGCCTTGGTCCGGCCGTCCGCCACAAGCTTCTTGGCCAGACTGGCGGTTTGCTGACTTTGCCAGCCGATAGCGTGGTAAATCGGCTCGCCGGTCACCTTATCCCACACGATCGTGGTTTCCCGTTGGCTACTAATCCCAATGGCTTGAATGTTCTCTGGATGAATGGACGCATCGATCAAGGCGCTGGCGATCACTGACAAGACGCTGTTCCAGATCTCGTTAGCGTCGGACTCAACCCAGCCCGCGTGCGGATAATACTGGGGAACCTCCTTGTAACCTTCAATGACTTTGCGCCCGGAGCGATCAAAGATCAATGCCCGCGTACTACTGGTCCCTTGGTCAATCGCTAAGATGTAATCTTCCGGTTGTTTAAGTGCCATATGTATTTACTCCCTCCATAACTGCTTTCGAATCGGAAGCGGTTCCAATTTTCACTTCACTAATCATAGCACGACCCTAGTGAAAAACACCAGATTTTGTATCGGCCATGACGGTGTTTGATCATTTCTTAAGGTTTACGACGGGCTTAAACAGTTAACCGGTGCCCCGCCAAAAACGACTGGGCGAAATCGGCCTCGTCCTTGACCCGCTTGCCGAACTCGTCGATCAGCGCGTGAAATTCTTGATAATCGCTCAGACCGAAGTCTAACTGACCCATCACCTTTTTCTGAAAGGCGGGATAGGTCTTGGGCATGGTCGCCCCTAGCCAGGTGAAGAGCCGACGTGCGTAGGTATCGACCATGAAGGCGCCGTGATCCAGCGTGTACATCAAGATGTAGTCGGCCGTTTCGTTGCCAATGCCCGTGATACTCAGCAGGTCGGCCCGTAGACTGGCGCCATCCCGTCGCTTCAACGCTGCCAAATCATCGTCGGCCTCACCCAACCACTCGGCTAGGGCCAGAATCGCCGCACTCTTCCGCCGGTAAAACCCACTGCTACGAATCACCGGCATCAATGTTTCCGGCGTATAGGCCCGCAACTTTGCCGGCGTAAATCCCGTCTGCGCCTTGAGTTTGATGAGCGACGGTTCGACGTTACGCCAGTTGGTATTTTGCACCAGAATGGCGCCCAACATGATCTCTACCGGCGTCTCGGCCCATGGCGTTCCCGGTCGTAACCACGGTTGTGGCCCCATCTCCTTGGCCATCGTGCGATATAGTTCTTCTAGTGTCACGTGCGCTACCTCCTCGCGGATCATTGCAATCCTTTCTATTCTAACGAACCTGCCCAGTCGACACCAGCGCTGGGACTCAAAAAGAGCTTGGATGCACCACCCAAGCTCCCGCTAATTCTAAAAATTTGAAACGTGCAACGAACTACCATAACCGTGATGCGTTGACGCTTAAACCCGCTTGATGACCAGGCGAATGTCTGCATCGCCTTCGGGGTTCAGTTCTTCTTTGTAGTCGAAGTTAGCACTCTTGAAATACTTCTTGATTTCGTCGTTTAACTCCTCAACAGGCCGAACGTCCTTGTCTTGTCGTTGTAATAAAAGCGTGTATTCCTTTGAATCCTCATCGACGTTTTCAAAGCTGTAAAGAATCGCTTCGGAATTCAAAATTTCTTGAATCACTTGCCGTTCTGTCATCATGTTTACCTCGCTTTATTTTTTTGTCTACTATTCTATTGTAGGTTTATTCAAAAAAATTGTGAACTATTTTGTCAAAATATATTTCGTCAGACTTCCCAGCCGGCGGTCAAGGCGTCACCAGTCTCGTCCCACCGCTGACGGCCACCCCACCATTGAGGACAGCTTGGCTGGTAAATCGGCGTGACAATCCGCCACCATCATGGGTATACTAAGCAGTATCATGGTTGCTTATGCTCCGTGACGACGACCAGAATCTGTCGATTGAACTGAAAGGAAGCGACGCTATGCGCCCACGAATTGCACTCCCCGCCGACACGCTCGACGAAGCGACAAACATTATTAACGAACGAAACGCAGCCTTTGCGCCCCGCCCTGCCGTCGAAGCCATCGTTAAGGCGGGCGGACTCCCAATTATTCTCCCGAGCGTTGACCCTACCGACGTGGCAGACTACTTGCCGTTATTCGACGGTGTGGCCTTCCTCGGTGGTGCCGACGTCGACCCCACCTTTTTCAATGAGGAGCCCCACCTGCGCCTGGGAAAGACCTACCGCAAGCGCGACCTCTTCGAAGTGGAACTGCTCAAGCAGTCAGTCGCCAGCGGCAAAGCCATTCTGGGCATCTGCCGCGGCCTACAACTGATCAATGTGGGCTTGGGCGGCACACTCTATCAGGATCTGAGTGAAGATCCCGATGCTCAGATCAAGCACAGTCAGGCCGCCATGGGCAATCAGCCCAGCCACCACGTGACCGTGCGTCCCGGTAGCATGCTTAGTCCCCTGGTCGGCGAACGGCCGTACGTCAACTCGCGGCACCATCAGGCCGTTAAGGACGTGGCACCCAGTCTCCAGGTAACGGCAACCGCCGATGACCACGTGATTGAGGCCCTTGAGTCCCCGGACAGTGACCAGATTCTGGCCGTTCAGTGGCATCCCGAGAATATGTACAAGCACCACAGCGAGTCACGGCGGATCTTCGAGAACTTTGTCCAGCGCGCGGCCAAGCGAACGAAAACTTTGTGAAAATAACTTCCCATCGCGGCCAAATTAAACTACACTAGATAATGGACTGAAGAAAGCAGGTGACGATTAGTGGCAAAGATGAAAGATTTTGGACAACGCATGCGCTTTTTGGTGTTCTCCATTTTTCTGAACTCCGCCGCTAACGCCCTCACCATCTCCACCAACCTCGGGAGTGCTGTCTGGACCGGGTCGTCTGTAAACTTGTCGAATTGGATTCACGTCCCACTGGGTACGACCCTATTTGGTTACGGTATCGTGGTTACCATCATGAACCAATTGTTCTTAGGCCACTTTGACCGTAAACGCTTCGTATCCAACCTGCTCTACATCATCCCCTTCAGTTACTTGGTCGAATGGATCGGCTACTTCTGGAACTGGATTGGCGTGAACACGCTGAGTCTGACCGGTCGTGTCATCGTCGACATCATCGGCCTGTTCGGGGTGGCGGCCGCCGTGTCTATTTATCAGCGTTGCAATATCATTATGCATCCCAACGATGACTTGGCTTACATCTTACGGTTCCGCTTTCTAAGGGGCTCCGCCGTCGTTGCCCAGTGGGCCAGTTACATTCCACCGGTTACGATTATCGTGCTGTCCTACATTTTTACGGGGCAGCTCCACGCCATTGGATTCGGAACGGTGCTGGCGCTGGTGGCTCAAGGCGCCGTCATGGGTTGGTCGGATTATCACGTCTTCCCGCAGTTGAAACACCACGTGGATGTTTAAAATTTAAAAATATTTTGATCACGAAACGCGACTGATTTTTTAAATCGGCCGCGCTTTTTTCATCCGTCCATTTAGGCGTGGGCTAACTTTTTCGTCTTCCCCCTTAACCTTATCTTGTTGCAACGACCAGTCTCGCTAAAGTTGATACCACTGGACTTGGACACTGATTTTTTCGAGGACTTGGCCCCCTTTAAACGTTTTTTAACATATTTATCGCCCGATTACCACAAGTTAGTTATCCTGAGCAACCAACATTTTTCAGCAAATATACGTTTATTCAAATAATATCAGTCCGCTTACATTGTTGATACAACAACATTAGCGGGTATTAATATAATTATAATTATGTTATACTGCTCTCTAATGAGTAAGCAAAAAGTATAAGGGGTGAGCTAAATGCTTAAAACAACACGAACACTTGTAACCGCCTGTCTAGCATTGATTCTCTTTGGGGGAGTCGTCAGTCCCAGTGCGGTTTATGCCGATAACTCTTCAACGGCGACAACAGCTACCGCGGCCACGACTAAGGCCAGCGACAGCGAGACAACGGCGCCTACGATTAGCTCGGTTGAGATGCCATACACCTTATTTAGCGACAAAAGTGGGCTTAACAAGGTATATACGTATCCCAAGGCACCAACCGTCTTAACCGCCGATCAAATCAATGACGACGCTTACATGGCCAAGCTGATTAAGGAAACTCCAGCTCTGGCAAACTTGCGAGATACGCTTCAAGCTATGGTTGCAGATGGGGCCAACCACAATTTAAAACAGAGCTATCTTGACATGGCCTATTCAAGTGATGAGAATGAATACACCAAAGCAGAGGTAGCGGAGATATCAGCCACTAGCATTTATAATATAGCTTGGTTAATCAGTCGAATGGCGCAGATTGATCTCCATCAACGGACTTTTGAACAGGTACAGACGGAATATCATGATTCCCTATATCTCAAACTCACCAAATATCCCGCGACAGCTTCCATACTTCAGATGTCGAACCCACTATTTGAAAATGAAGAAAATTACAATAATAGATGGAAACTAATCTACGAATCCTTCATGAACTCGGGCTCGTTCGCAGGTTACTCCGAACAAGAACTCAGTAGTCTGGATCCCGATGCCTCTTACCGCCAGACGGTCGCTATCATCAACAAGCCGATGTCCGATTTCTTCAAAAAACAAGCTGACGGCACTTACCAAATCGACGGTTTATTCTTAAACAACCTTATGGCATACAGCTTCTGGTATGAAGATAAGCCTGCCATCCCAGATCCCTTGCCCACACCACAGACTAGCCAGCCGGTAACGGTCCACTACGTCGATGACCAGGGGAAGACGTTGAAGCCTGACAAGACCTTGACCGGCGAGCTGGGGACGACCTACACCGCCACGCCACTCGATATTGAGGGGTATCAGTTATCCCAGACGACTGGCGAAGAGACCGGCACGTTCAGTAGTACGGCGAAGTCCGTGACCTACACCTACTCACCCGTTACGACAACCGGTGGTGCAGCCGATACCATTGCGCCCGAGGGGTCCGTCATCTATACCACTAAGAAGATTGGTCTCTACAAGAACGCCACCTTTACCAACCAGGCCCGCAAGCAATGGTACGCTAAGAAATCCCGAATTAATCGGCCAATGTTTGTCGTCACAGGCTACGCTAAATCCAAGAACGGGGTTGAACGCTACCACGTAAAGGACGTTAACCACCACAGTAAGACGGCTGGCCAGACCGGCTACGTCACGGCAAATGCCAAGTATACCAGTCGGGTTTACTACGCGACTAAGCAGAAGACCATTACGGTGATTAATCCCAAGGGGATCAACGCCTATGGCAAGAAGAATCTGACTAACAAGAAGGCCCACTACCGCCAAGGTCAAGTTCTGAAGGTCAAGAAGATTGTCAAACAAAACCTGACAACGCGTTTCGTCCTCAACAACGGGCGCTACATCACCGCCAACAAGCTACTGGTAAAGACGGGCAAACAGGCCCTACCTAAACGCATTCAGGCCAAGACCGCGCTGAATCGCTATAACAACGTAAACCTAACCAAGCAGAATAGACATTACACTAAGAAGACTCACGCAACCTTTAAGATAAAGGGCTGGGATTACTCTAACGCCAACGATTTCAGTAAGGGCGATACCCTGCGCTACCAGATAGCCGGGGGTTACATCACCGGTAATCGGCAGTTTGTTTCCGTCTTTGACTAAATTTAAACCGCTCTCCTGAAAATTGGGAGGGCGGTTTTTATATCCATACCGGCATTGACGCTGACCGCTCCCGTTTAACCCCCAAAAAAGGGGCGCTACCAGTCAACAACTGATAACACCCCTCCGCACATTTATACCAACTCACCCGTTAGAATAAACTGCTTAATCTCTTTAAAGGTTTTCTTCGACTCCGGTAAGTCCGGCCATAAGATATAATCATGCAACATAGACTTCATGGCGTGCGCCGTAAATGGCGTACCATCGGCGTCCGCTAGTTTCTGCAGCAGTCGCTGATCGTCGGCCCACAGCAATTCGTTGGTCCCATAGTACACCATGATGGGGCCCAGATTGTCAAAATTCCCATAGATGGGACTCACGACCGGATCGGTCACGGGCCGGTCACCAGCGTATTGATAGCCAATCTTCTTCAAGGTGGCCAACGTCAGGAACGGATCATGTTTAGCCGCGACATTGAGGTCGGGATTCATCATGCTTAGGTCGGTCCACGGTGAGATGAGAACCGTCCCCGCTGGCAATGTTTTTTGTTGTTCCTGCAACTGCTGAAGCACGGTCAACGCCAGGCCACCACCGGCCGAATCCCCCATCAAGAAGAATTGATCGTCCGGATACTGGGCCCGCAAATAATCATACGCATTCAACGCGAAGGACACGGTTTGGTCCACCGTGGCTTCGGGCACCAGAGGATAATCCACGTAAGATACGCGCAGATTGGCCTGTTGAACCAGGGCCACCATTAATTTACGATGGCCAATCGTCCCCTGCATGGTGTAGGCACCACCGTGCAAGAGAATCACGTGTTGGGGCAATGGCGCGCCGGAACCCGCAGTCAGAATTCGGCCCCCGAAAACCTCGCGTTCCTTCGTCACCACGGACTCGGGAAACTTCTGCGGGATCACGGCTTGATTCTGCCGACTAGGTTGTAAAAATGCTTGCTGCATCTGCTGTTTGAGCTGACTATGCTGGGTCTTGAAAAGTAACCATTTCCCACGCAAACTCACGACTATCACCCTATCTTTTTGCCTTCACCAGTCTCTTTCTCTCGTGTTTCTACCCTGATGCCAGTATACAGCGTTTGACGAAAAAACGCCCCCCTCAGAATCAATTACTAGGTAATTTTCGCAAAAACCGTTAGAATAGAACGCGTAGCAACTGATAGGAAAGGGTGGAAAATTAATGACAAACAACCGAATTTTAGCCGTGACAGGTGGCCACAACTTCAGAGAACTCGGGGGTTACCCCACGGTTGATGGGCACACCGTTAAATGGCGTAAACTGATTCGGACTGCCGGTTTGGCCAACCTCACCCCCGCTGATCAGCAGCATCTCAGTGACTATGGTGTCGTGGCGGATGTGGACTTCCGATCCAAGGACGAACAAGCCCAAGCCCCCGACAAGGTTCCAGCCGGCGTCAAATATCATTTTCTCCCCGTCTTTCCGGCCGACGACGAGACCGACGCTTCGGCCTCGCAGATTCAACTGGCCCAGCGTTTCTCGAAAGATGACCAATCCGGCTACCGACACATGCTGGATGTTTACCGGCAGATGATGACATTGCGGTCCGCTCAGGTCGCCTACCACGATTTCTTTGACACGCTACTGGCCAATGACCAGCCCAACCAGTCCGTCTTGTTTCACTGTACGGCGGGCAAGGACCGGACTGGGATGGGCGCCTACTTTGCGTTAAGTGCGCTGGGCGTTGATCCCCAGATTATCCGCGAAGATTACCTGCTCACCAACAAGGTTATTGCCCCCCGCATTGCGCAGCAGAGCGCCGACGCCAAGCAACGCGGACTAGGCGACATCTTCGTCACCAACATGCGGGCTTTGTACACCGTTAACGCCGACTACTTCGACGCGGCGACTAAGATCGTCAACACCCAGTATGGCGGCGCCCAGGATTACTTGCGCGACGTTCTCGGTCTGTCCAATCGCGACATTACCGATTTGAAACGCCTCTATCTCGACTAACTCACGGCCAGACTAACTGTAACTTGGTTAGTCTGGTTTTTCACCCCAGAAAGGACTTGATTGATTGAAGAAGAAAACGTTGACTTGGACCCTCCCATTGGCAGGGATTGCGGCGACGTCACTGATTGCGAGCGAACACCTTTTTAATTTCGCGTTTAAGCGGGTCAATTACGTCCCCGAAACCTCGGCGGATAAGCAGAAATACGCCGATGCCTACTACGCCTACGTGGATTGGTACAAGGCCATCCCCAAGGAGAAATGGTATCTCCACGAACACGACCCCAACAACCGGATGGTGGCGGAGTACATTCCTGCCGAGACGCCGAGCACCCGAACCGTGATTATCTCCCACGGCTACAAGGGTAACGGCGAGACCATGGCCAACTTTGTTCAGATGTATCACCGCCTGGGCTTCAACGTCTTGTTACCAGATGACCGGGGCCACGGCGAGAGTGCCGGCAAGTACATTAGCTTCGGCTGGCTCGATCGCTTGGACTATTTACAGTGGATTCAGCAGGTTATCGACCGGGCCAACGCCGACGTGAAGATTCTCCTCTTCGGCGTCAGCATGGGTGGGGCCACGATGGAAATGCTGTCGGGCGAAAGCTTGCCGCCACAGGTGAAGGCGATCATCGCCGACTGTGGCTACTCCAGCATCGAAGCGGAATTAACCTATCTATTGAAGCGCCAATTTCATCTACCGAAATACCCGATTGAACCGCTGGTCAGCACCATTTCTAAGCGTCGGTTGGGCTACTACCTCGGCGACGTGACGTCCACCGATCAGCTACGGAAAAACAAGCGGCCGATCCTCTTCATTCATGGTGAGAAGGATGTCTACGTGCCGGTCGGAATGGCCTACGAGAACTACGCGGCTACCCATGCGGCCAAGCAACTGTGGATTGTTAAAAATGCCTCGCACGCCGAGAGTTTCTGGATCAATCCCGCTCGGTACCAAGCACACGTGGAAGAGTTTCTCCAGACTTACTTTGACCCCGAACACTAGAAAAACTTTAGACGTTTAGATTTCCTTTAATAAATGGTCAAAAAGTCGTCACAGCTTTCCCCCGATTCTATTCACAAACGTCGGGTATAGTTATAACCATAGTAATTAGCCGATAGCTGTTACTACTCAATTCTATATCCAATCCCTTTTTAGATTCTCTCCCCCTAAGAGAATCAATCCCTGGTTAGGTTCCCTCAAGCCTAGCCAACTCCTCTAAACTGAGTGTCACTCCCCCTTAAAGTGACCTCACTCCTCATGAAAAATCCGCACCGTCTCTCCCCGAGATGATGCGGATTTTTTGTATTTTCGTGTGCGCTTTGCCTGCGACTGCGCCGACAATCAAACTAACGTCGACTGTCTTCAGTACGCTAACCTGCCGATTACACTAGAGGATTAGCCAATCACAGCACCGAGAAATTACAAATGCCCCCACGCGCGGTACAGGTCCGCACGGTGGTGTTGCTCCGTGGTTTCCTTGGTTGCGAGGAGTTGCTTTTGAATCGCCGCCCAGCGGTCTTCGCTGAGGAGAACGGCGCCCTGATGATTGCCTTCAATTTTAACTGGTTTTCCCGCGTTAGCCGCTTGCATCAATGCTAAGAAATTCTGTTGTGCGTCAGTCAGTGAATAGGTCGTCTTCATACGCCATTCCCCCTATAGTCGTTGGCTAGTCTAAGCCTAGTCGATGGAAAATATAATCTACGCGTCGTAAGTGATAGTGATAATCAAAGGCATCTTCAATCTGATCGGGCGTCAACCGGGCCGTAATCTCGGCGTTAGCCTCTACCAACGGCCGGAACTGCACCTGATGATCCCAAGCCTGTGCTGTCAACGGTTGAACCAGATCATAAGCATCTTCGCGGCTCAGGCCGGTCTCAATCAGCTTCAATAATAGTCGCTGACTGTAAATCAACCCGTACGTCCGCCCCATGTTGGCCTTCATCGTTTCGGGGAACACGTCCAAATTCGTCAAAATCCGGTTGATTCGATGCAACATGTAATCCAATAACGTGGTGCTCTCCGGTAAAATCATCCGTTCCGCCGAGGAGTGGGAAATATCCCGCTCGTGCCACAGGCTAACATCCTCATAGGCCGTAACCATGGTGCCGCGTAAGACCCGGGCCAGCCCCGTCACGTTCTCCGAACCGATCGGATTGCGCTTGTGCGGCATCGCCGAAGAGCCCTTTTGGCCGGGATTGAAGTGTTCCTCGACCTCATGAATCTCCGAGCGTTGCAAGCCCCGAATCTCAGTCGCAATATTTTCGACACTGGTGCCAATCAACGCCAAGGTCGCCACGTAATCCGCATGAAGATCGCGGGGCAAGACCTGCGTTGCGATCGGCTGTGGCGTAATGCCCAGCTGGTCACAGACGAAGGCTTCCACCTCGGGCGGCACGTTCGCAAACGTGCCCACGGCCCCACTGATCTTGCCGGTCTCGACTTCGACGGCCGCACGATCGAAACGACCCAAGTTACGTTGCATCTCTTCATAGAAGCGCGCCATCTTCAGCCCAAAGGTGGTTGGTTCGGCCTGCACACCATGTGTCCGCCCAATCATGACGGTCTTCTTGTACCGTAAGGCTAGCGTCTTCAGGGTCGCAATCAGGTCGACCAGACTCTGACGAATCACCACGTTAGCTTGCTTCAAGCGATAGCCCTGCGCCGTATCGACGACATCGGTGCTGGTCACGCCAAAGTGAATCCACTTTCGTTCGGCACCCAGTGATTCCGAAACGTTGCGGGTGAAGGCCACAATATCATGATGGGTGACGGCTTCAATCTCCGCGATGCGATCCACATCAAAGGTCGCGTTGGCCCGGATTTTCTGGGCATCGGCTGCCGGAACTTCGCCCAACTGAGCCCACGCTTCGTCGATGGCCACTTCAACGGCTAACCAAGATTGGTATTGATTCTCTAGCGACCAGATCTGACCCATTTCTGGTCGGGTATAACGTTCTAACATACGTTTCCTCCTATGAATATGGACTAAAACCCGAACATTATTTTAATTGTTCCGTTTATTGCTCCACAAGGTATTTTACCACAGATCATCCCACTTTCGCCAGTATTTTTCATTGATTGCGCCCCATAATTACTTTTATATAGATATAAATAGAACTTTATTAGCCATTAATATAAAAATAGTTCGCTTTTAAGTTGATTTTTAATCCCGAACTTGTTACACTAATTCTTGCTGGGTGTTCGGCCTAGCAAAATAAAGTAATGAGGTGTTGTTATGTCATCAACAGTTGTAGTCGGTAGCCAATGGGGCGATGAAGGTAAAGGAAAGATCACGGATTTTCTAAGTGAGAAGGCTGATGTCATTGCCCGCTACCAAGGTGGTGACAACGCCGGTCATACTATCGTTTTCAACGGTCAAACGTTTAAACTGCGGTTGATTCCTTCGGGGATCTTCTACGCGGATAAAACCAGCGTCATCGGCAACGGTGTCGTCCTGAATCCCAAGTCATTGGTTGAAGAGCTGACTTATCTGCACGATAACGGTGTGGCCACCGATAATCTCCGGATTTCCGATCGGGCCCACGTGATCCTGCCTTACCACATCCTGCTGGATCAAGCCCAGGAGAAGACGAAGGAAAATAAGATTGGGACCACCAACAAGGGGATCGGCCCCGCTTACATGGACAAAGCCGAACGTATCGGGATTCGCGTGGCGGATTTGCTCGACCACGACATCTTTGCCGACAAGTTACGGCAAAACTTAATTGAAAAGAATAACGTTTTAACCAAACTCTACGATGAAAAGCCATTAGACTTTGACGAGATTTTTGAAGAATACTACGCCCTCGGGCAACAAATTAAGCACCACGTCACCGACACGTCCGTCGTCATCAACGACGCACTCGACGCCGGTAAGAACGTCCTCTTTGAAGGTGCACAAGGCGTGATGTTGGACATCGACCACGGAACTTACCCATTCGTGACGTCCTCTAACCCCGTGGCTGGTGGGGTAACCATTGGCGCCGGCGTTGGTCCGACGAAGATCGACCACGTGGTTGGCGTCTGCAAGGCCTACACGTCTCGGGTCGGCGATGGTCCTTTCCCTACTGAACTCTTCGATGAGATTGGCGACACCATCCGGGAGACCGGTCACGAATACGGCACGGTAACGAAGCGCCCTCGCCGGATTGGCTGGTTCGACAGCGTGGTCCTTCGGCATGCCAAACGCGTGTCCGGCTTGACCAGCCTGTCACTGAATTGTCTGGATGTCTTGACTGGCCTAAAGACCGTCAAGATTTGCAAAGCCTACGAACTTAACGGCGAGACCATCTACCACTACCCAGCTAGCCTCGTGGACCTGGACGCTTGCCAACCAATTTACGATGAACTGCCCGGCTGGACGGAAGACATCACCCACTGCCACTCGGTTGAAGAACTACCCGTTAACGCCCAAAACTACGTGAAACGACTGGCCGAACTGGTAGGCGTGGACATTGCCACGCTTTCCGTTGGCCCCGACCGCGAACAGACGAACATTTTACAAGACGTCTGGAACGCCTAACTTACACGACTAAGGAGTGACCCCTATGCATCCTGCCGAAGTATTTGATTACGAAGATATTCAACTCGTTCCTAACAAATGTATCATTGATAGTCGCCACGACGCCGATACCAGTATTGAATTTGGCCCCCACCGCTTTAAGATTCCGGTGGTTCCTGCCAATATGGAAACGGTCATCAACGAGCCCTTAGCCGTTTGGTTGGCGCAAAATGACTATTTCTACGTCATGCACCGGTTCCAACCCCAAGAACGTCGGGGATTCATCGAACGGATGCACGACCAAGAGTTGTTCGCCTCCATCAGTGTTGGGGTGAAACCCGACGAACACGCCTTCATCGATGAACTGGCGGCGGCCAACCTAGTGCCGGAATACATCACCATCGATATCGCCCACGGCCACAGTGATTCCGTGATTCGGATGATCCAACAGATTAAGTCTAAATTGCCGGATAGCTTCGTCATCGCCGGTAACGTGGGGACGCCTGAAGCCGTACGTGAACTGGAAAATGCCGGTGCGGACGCAACCAAGGTCGGCATTGGCCCCGGTAAGGCCTGCATCACCAAGCTCAAGACCGGCTTCGGGACTGGCGGTTGGCAGTTAGCGGCCCTCCGTCTCTGTGCGAAGGCCGCGCGCAAGCCCATCATTGCCGATGGCGGTATCCGCTACAACGGCGACATCGCCAAGTCCGTACGTTTTGGCGCTAGCATGGTCATGATCGGGTCAATGTTGGCCGGTCATCAACAATCGCCGGGTAGTCTCCTGACGATTGACGGCCGGACGTTCAAGCAATACTGGGGCTCCGCTTCCGAAAAGCAAAAGGGCGCCTACCGCAACGTGGAAGGCAAGCAGATGCTAGTGCCTTTCCGTGGCGACATCGCCGACACGCTGACCGCCATGCAAGAAGACCTCCAGTCCTCAATTTCTTACGCTGGTGGCCGCAACCTGCTGGACATTCGGACGGTGGATTACGTCATCGTCAAGAGTTCCATCATGAACGGCGACAACTACTAGTCGTCCCGTTCCACTTAAACTCGTGCACCCTTGCAATACTCTAAAATCACACACAAAGTCGCCCCCTGCCGTTCGGTACACCACCGCATGACAGGGGGTGGCTTTTCGTGATGACTGCTTTACTAGAATTATTGGGTTACGTTGGTCTGAGCTGGTCGCCTTACCGTTCTCAGAATATGAGCTGGATCGCGGTGGGCAGGACGCCCCGAGCCTGAGAAACGGTCTCGGCGCTCGCTTGGAACCACCAAGGATCGGTGTTTCCAAGTCGCCATTATCTAACCGGCTGACGCCGCTGAGATAATCCCACGGCTGAGCTCATATTCTGCTTCACTCACGGCTAAGTTAGCGGTCAGCCTCGACTTTGACCTGTTTACGTGACACACAAAAGTAGCTGCCAACACGGCCGGAGGCGGCCAGGAATGGAGCCAGCCGTGACGACCCAGTTAGCTGGCGTTTTGAGCCAGGTTACTGGGTGGGACGACTTGGGAGACTTGCGGTCCTGGCAAGGCTTCCAAGCGAGGTGGAAGCCCGCTTCTTGGCTGGAACCGTTCCCCACAGCAGGCGGAATTCCTGGCAGTTGCAGGCCACTTTGTCCGCTCATATTTTGCAAACGGTAAGGCGGCCAGTTACCGACCAGTCATCGAACCACCAGAACCGTGATGGGCGCGTACTTGGCCATGTAGGCGGCTTGGCTCCCGAAGTGCCGGCTTAATCCGCGCTTGGCCAGCGATCCAATCACCAGGATATCGGGCTTAACGTCCGGAATCACATCCTTCACAATGCTCTCGCCGGGTTCCCCCGTGGTAATCATCATCCGGACATCGGCGACCCCCGCCGCCATGGCTTGCTGGCGATACTGCCGCAAGCGTTGCTCCAACTCGACGTGTTCACCGTGAAGATAGTCGCTATCCAACGTCTGGTAAATACTCAATTGTTCATTTTCCAAGACCGTCACAATCACCAACTCAGCCGCATCGCGTTTGGCCAGTTGAATCGCCGCGTTTAGGGCGAGTAAGGCATCCTTTGATTCATCCACACCGACTAAGATCCGTTTAAATTTGGTCATCAGCGGTCATTCCTCCTTCAACTCTCTGCTTATGCTCTTACCTTCCAGTGTACTCACCGGGCGGCGCCACCCGTCACGAAGCAGTCGTATCTGAAAGGTAACGCAGCAAACCACGCGAAAAAAAGCCGCTAAACTGGAAATTCCCAGCTCAGCGGCTTCAGTTATTTAAAATTATTTAGCGAATGACCAGCACGGAGATTGGCGAATACTTGGCCATGTAGGCGGCCTGACTCCCGAAGTGTTTCCGAGCGCCCTTCTTGGCCTCCGACCCGACAATTAACAGATCGGGCTTAACGTGGGGAATCACATCCTTGACGATCGTTTCGCCAGGATCACCCTCAGCCACCAACATCTTAACCTTGTTGACACCGGCGTCTTCGGCCTGCTTTTGATATTTCGCTATGTGCCGCTCCAACTCACGACGTTCACCGTGAATGTAGTCGGAATCCAACGCCTGGTAGACGTTCATATCATCATTTTCCAGAACAGAGACCACCACCAACTCGGCATCGTCTCGCTTGGCCTGATGAATGGCGTAGTTAAAGGCTAATAACGCGTCGGCCGAATCATCGACCCCTACTAGAATTCGTTTAAATGTCGTTGCCATTGCTGATCTCCTCCTTAGTGACGTTCCTGATTACCGGCTGCTGCATCGGCTGTCATCTGCTTAGCACTCCGGTGAAGTTCGTAAACGGTCCAAGCCAGTAAGACAATAATCGCGAGATTCAAGCCCCAGGCAATGACCGTTGCCATTGTGGTGTCACTGGCCGATGGCGTATTGCCGAAGAAAGCTAAGATAGAAGCCGGCATGTTGTACAGGTTCAAGCCCGTCAATAGAAGAACGGAGAACCAGCCGAGCCCCTTAATCCACCAGGAGTTCTTGAAACGCTGGCCCATTTCCAGCTTGCTATCCGTCATCATCAGCAACGGTAACATGGAGAATGGTAAGGCGAAGGCTAAGAAGACTTGCGAGTTGTTCATCAAATCATTCAACGCGGTGTGTTCATCGATCGCACTCTTACCGCTGGTTAACATGACACAGATCAGCACCGGAATAACCGAAATCAACCGGGTGACTAACCGCCGTAACCACAGTGGCATCCGCATGTGGACGAACCCTTCCATGATGACCTGACCCGTTAAGGTCCCGGTGATGGTTGAGTTTTGCCCTGAAGCCAGTAAGGCGACCGCAAACAAAGTTGACAAGACCCCGGTCTTAGCGACACCGGCCAGTAAGCCATTGCTCATGGTGCTGGTATCGGATAAGGCTTGGAACAGACCGAAGAAGGAAGGATCCTTAACTGTCCCACTCTTGAAGACAGCCACCCCCATGATCAACAGTAAAGCGTTGACGAAGAAGGCCAAGGTCAGTTGAATGTTGGAGTCGAGGCTGGCGAACTTAACGGTCCGCGCAACATCGTCCTCATCCTTATGGTTGATCTGCCGCGTTTGTGAAATCGCCGAGTGGAGATACAGGTTATGTGGCATAACCGTCGCCCCGATGATCCCTAAGGCCCCACTGATTGGCGTTTGACCGCCAACCGTTGGCGAGGACGCAATCGTCTTGGCGTTTGGAATCAAGCCGGCAAAGACACCGGCCCAGTCTGGCTTAGATAAGGCTACTTGGTAGGCGAAGACGAAGAGAATGACCAGAATCAAGCAAACCACGATGGCTTCGATCTTCCGGAATCCAATCTTGGTCAACAGTAATAAGAGCAAAACATCGAAAACCGTGATAAATACGGCGATGACCAATGGAATGTGGAAGAGTAGGTACAGCGCAATCGCCGCCCCAATAACTTCGGCAATATCCGTGGCCATGATAGCAAATTCCGTCATGATCCACAGGACAATCCCTAACGACTTACTGGTCCGGGCCCGAATAGCTTGGGCTAGATCCATCTGACTCACGATGCCAAGTTTAGCCGCCATGTATTGCAGTAACATCGCGATCAAACTTGAAATCAAGATAATGGACATTAAGAGATACTGGAAGTTTTGCCCACCGGTAATGGATGTTGACCAGTTCCCGGGATCCATGTATCCCACGGCAACCAGCGCACCAGGCCCGGAATACATAAACAGCGCCTTCCAAAAACTAATATTCTTGGGAACTGCCACCGTACCGTTAATTTCTTCTAGCGAACGGCCGTTGGCATATTCAATCAATTTGTGCTTCTTAACATTATCGCTCATGTTAAAAGCCTCCTCCTCGAAAATTCTAACCGGGATCATTGTACCGTAAAAGTTAGTCCTTGCAAATACTTTTTTAGGCCCACTTAACTTTAAAATATGAATAAATTAAGAAAATTTCGTGATTGTTAAGCGGTTACATTCCCATGGATTTAGCCTTCTCACTTGTGAAGCTGTCTTTTCTAATCCAACGAAAAGTTTTTTTGACTTCCTTAACATCCAATCGACTAAATGCCCACAAATCAACGTTTTGTCTACAAAATATACTAAACTTTCATAGCCGCCAATCTGACCAAATTCAGAAAAAGTTGCAAGATAGCCCCGCATCCACTAAAATTCATATTTGGAAATATATTTTTTAGGGGACCTTAACTATTTTTCAAATCACTGGGGAGTTGATGAGATGTTACATCATCGGAATACTTATTTAAAAATCATTGCCGAGTGCAGCTTTGCCCGGCCCCGCGTCAGCAATAAACAAATTATCCACTTTGCCGCGGTGACCCCGGCCACCGTCACCGAGATGACCCGGTCGCTCCAAGCGGCCGGGCTGGTCAACCGGCGGCGGTACACCGGCGTAACCCTCACGGCCGCGGGTCAGCGACTGGCGAGTCAGCTCCTGCACCACTACCGGCTCTGCGAGACCTTTCTCGTGCGAAAACTCCAGCTACCACTGGCTGCCGTGCCCGACCAGGCCTGGGCCATGGCGAATACATTGACGCCGGAGACCGCCCTAGCCTTGAAACAGTACCTGGCTGACCCCCAGCGTAGCCCCTTTGGTGGTCTAACCGACCCGGATAGCCTACTTGACGACCACCAGATCCAACGGCTCAGTACCGTCACGGCCCCGACAACCGTGATTCTAGAAAGCTACTTGGAGACGGCCTCATTGGTCGACTACCTGCAGCATCTCGCCTTACCATTAGGCGTGCCGCTTCACGTGACCAAGTACGATGCGAGCCTGAATTTATTCTATTTAGAAGACGCAGACCATCATGAGATTACCGTCAATGACCAGGCGGCCGACTACATCTACGCTAAAGTTGATACCCTAAAAAAGGCGTGAGCTCACTGCTCACGCCTTTCAGAGGATGCGATTATTTAAGTCCGTATTCCGGTCGCCAGTCAGTGAATTCTAGACGTTCACTGACGCCCACAGTGGCCGACGCGGAGAAATCATTTTTTGTTGGTGACTAAGCTCCTTGGCCCTCACGACCTGGTTCGGCCATGGTTGCGGCGGAAGCACTGCTGTCATCAGTGGATGGCAACCGCTTCAAGCCCACGCCCGTGAAACCACTGAGGATGGAGAAGATCGGTGACAACAGACTGAAGAAGCAGAATGGCAGGTAAGCCAGCGTGGAAACGCCCAACGTGTTGGCGGCAAAGACGGCAGCAACCCCCCAAGGAACCAGGTAGTTGATGACGGTCCCACCATCTTCAAGGACCCGACTCAAGGCTAAGTTGTCTAAACCTAGTTCGTTAAAGGTCTGTTTGAAGGCCTTCCCAGGTAAGATGACGGACAGGTACTGTTCCCCAACGAAGATGTTGACCCCAATCCCGGAGAGAACGGCGGCTGTAACCACGGAACCGGTATTCTTCAACCGTTGAGCCAGTGGTACCATGGCCGTCTGGATGATGTTGAATTTCATCAACAGACCACCTAAGGTCAGCGTCAGGATAATCAGCGAAACGGTGGACATCATGGCGCTAATTCCGCCACGCGTCAGTAAGGCGTCGACACTGGCGTTCCCGGTCTTGGAAACGAAGCCAGATTCAATCATCGTGGCAACACTGCTGAGTGACGTGCTAGGCTTTTCGATAAATAACATCACAATCCCTAATCCAACGTTGAGTAATAACGTGGCGATAGCTGGAATCTTCCGCCATGCGCAGACGAACATCAGAATGATGGGTAAAGCGGCCCACCAAGTGATGGAGAAGTTACCATTCAATGTGGCAATCGTCTTGTTAATCTTGCCCAATGCGTTGGCGTCAGAAGAACCGGTGCCCATGAAGAAGTACAGTACCAGCGATACCAAGAAAGCAGGAATCGTCGACCACATCAGGTTCTTGATGTGGGCAAATAATTCGGATTCGGCGATGGCCGACGCCAAGTTGGTGGAGTCGGACAGTGGTGACGTCTTGTCCCCGAAGATGGCTCCGGAGATGATGGCCCCGGCAACCAGTGCGGGGTTGAAGCCCATCGTGGTCCCCATCCCGAACAGGGCAATCCCAATCGTGGAAATAATGGTGAAGGCACTCCCGATAGACGTACCGACAATCGCACAGACCAGGAAGACGGACGGCACGAACCACTGCGCAGAAATCAAGTGGAACCCGAAGACCATCATGGATGGAATAATCCCAGCGGCAATCCAAACACTAATCAATGCCCCGATTAACAGGAAAATGAAGATAGGAATAATCCCCGTCTTGATGCCGTCGATAATCCCGCCGTGAATGTCATCCCATTTGGCACCACGTAACTTAGCCCATAAGATAACCAACGCAATGACCAATAATACGGGAGTCATCGGGGATAAACCAAACTTGATAACGCCTAATCCCATAACCAATAACATCACAATTAAGATAATCATGGCTTCGCCGAAACTAACCGGCTTCCAGTTTTGCTGACTGTTTTGTTCTTTCATAGAAATCGCTCCTCTTGTTTATGCCTAGATTATGTACAAAAAAATCGCCCCCGCTGCAATCAACATTGCAACAGGGACGATTTAGACTTCAACCGTGGTACCACCCAGCTTGAGCCACTGGTTCTAGACCCAGTAACTCCACTCACTAGATGGTAACGGCTCTAGTTATTCTCCGCCTGCCGAAGCAGGACATTCCACTGTATTTCGTCGTAATCACCCTGATCGGTTCGCAGCAACCACCGACTTTCTGACACCCAGATGACACGCTACTTGGTAATGGAAATTAGCGTTCGTTATTTGATTGATTTGATAATAGCACGATGAGAAAAGGGCGTCAACCTTTAATCCAAAACTTATTTAAACGACGCGGGGTATTCGAGCATCCCCCCGACCCGAGCCAAAGCCCCAGCCGTCAGCGGTTTAATCAGGTGACTACCCATCGGTACCGCCAGGCTATTATGAATTGAAAAATCTTCCGCCATGACGTAGCCACGGCTCCCAAAGAAATTCATGTCGCCGACTACGCTAACGGCGGCAAAGCCGGCCAACCGAGCCCGGGCTTCCAATTCACTCAGCAGTTGACTGCCGATAGCTTGCCCCTGCCAGGTTGGATCCACTGCCAGTGACGCCAGCGCAAGGATCGTCGTATGCCGATTTCCCCGAACGGTGACGGGACTCAATAGGCCATGGCCGACCACCTCATCAATCTTGGGCTTGGCCACAACCTCTAGGCTGGGTTGATAATCGTAGGTTGACCGCAGCCGATGAACCAAGTTACCCGCAGTTCCCGCAGTTGCTTGGGCGGGCGTAAAGGCTGCCGTAACCAATTGGTCTACCTGGTGGTAATCTTCTGGTTGGATGGTTTCAAAGCTTAAATTCAATTCATTTACCTCTCATTTCCAAAGCGGTCTGCATCAATACTGTGCTATTATACACGACTCACCATTAAATGCGAAATTTTCGTTTGGCCTTAACGATGACCTAAGTAAATCTTAAAGAGTCCCTCGGTGCTTTTCAAGCCAGTCGCCCCCGCTCGCCCCAGAAAGTTTGGTCACCACCGTTTCATTCGACGAATCCGGGCGAACCTACACCCACTGATGATAAAAAATGACTTGAAATTTGGCCGCAAAGTCCGTAAACTAGACAAAATCATTCAAGAATCGAGTTGAACCGCATGACCTCCAAATTATTTTGGGCGATCATTTCAATCTTACTGTACGTGGCCTTCGTGGTCGTCGCCATCTTCACCAACATCATTGACCCACAGCAAGTGGGCCTGGAATGGACCATCTTCTGGTATTTCACCGCTGCTGGTCTCTGCTACTACTTTTACTTCAAGAACGTCAGTTACCGCGAAGTCATTTATTACGCCAAAAAACTAGGTTATCACAAGGATGACCTAGTCTCAATGGTGACTAAATTAAAGGAAACGCAGGACGTGCCCGACCCGGACCACCCGCGCCTCTTCAGTCCCTTTGCCAAGGTGCCGCTCAGCGTGGTCAATCAATTAACCGACCAACTGGAAGCCCAGGCTAAGGCACAAGATATTCCCCGTTACCGCTAGTTATTTACGGCTGGAGTAGCTTTGCGATTGTTTGAGCCAGGCCTCATCGGCTGGATCGGGACCCACCCGTTTGCCGGCGTCTAGGTCACTGATGGCCCGCATCTCGTCTTCATCCAAGCCAAAGGCAAAGACGTCTCGGTTCTGTTGAATCCGTGCTTCATGGGTAGACTTAGGAATCACAATTTCTTCGCGTTGAATGTGCCAACGTAAAATAATTTGGGCAGCACTGACATCGTGGGCGGCGGCCAATTCGTTAATCACGGGATCGGTCAACGCGCTGTTCTTGCCCCCACCTAATGGACTCCAGGCTTCGTGCAAGATGCCCTGCGTCTCCAAGTAAGCGTGTAAGTCGTCTTCTTGGAAATACGGGTGCGTTTCGATCTGGTCGACCACGGGCTTCACCGTCGCCGTCTCCATCAGTTTCTCCAATTGCGCTTGATTGAAGTTGGAAACCCCGATATTCTTGATCTTACCAGCCTTGTACAGGTCTTCCATGGCCCGCCAACTTTCGGCGTAACCGGGAGCTGGCCAGTGAATCAAGAACATGTCCAGGTAGTCAAAGCCCAGCTTGTCCAGCGTGGTCTGAAAGGCCTTCTTGGTCTCGTCATAGCCGCGTTCACTGTTCCACAGTTTGGACGTGACGAAGATGTCTTCACGCTTCACGCCGCTCTCGCGAATGGCTTCGCCGACCCACTGTTCATTGCCGTAATATGCAGCCGTGTCGATGTGACGATAGCCCGCAGCCAACGCCCATTTGACGGCGTTCTTAGTATCTTCGGCGTTGTCGACTTGAAAGACGCCCAGACCAAGTTGGGGAATCCGGTTGCCGTTATTTAGAGGTAATTCAGGAATGTCATTATGCAAAATAAAAACCACCTTTCAAACTTAGTTCCACTACCATCATACAATATGCTGACCGTTTCCGCGGTAAGAAAGCAAGGAAATCGTAAAATTTAGGATTAAAATTTTCTTCTCCGGCCATTTTGCGTTAAGATGAAGAGTGTGGTAGTTTGTCGTTTCAGCGACAAGCTTGTTTTTTCACACCGTTTCTGACATGGAGGTTTTTCAGTTGAACAACCAAGAACCAAAATCACGCGTACAACGGTATAACTTTAATCAGGACCCTAATCGGCCTACCCGTCAACGGCCACGTAAGCCGCGACGCTGGTGGCCGTGGGTCATGACGCTATTAACGTTGGCCATCGCAATTCTGTTGGTCTTAGGCATCACTCACCATAACAAATCAGTCTCCAATACCGCTTCCTCCACGAGTAACAGTGCTTCACTCGTGGCCAAGGCTTCATCTGTCTCCGAGCAGAGTGCCTACGAGAGCTTCAAGAATAAGTACGATGATTACAACGATAACGGCATTACCGTGACGCAAAAACAAAAGTTGCAGAACATCATTAACGACGAGTCGAACAGCGCCGTGCAGTCCCGGGAACAGAAACTCTTGGACCAAGCACAAACGAAGTCGTCGGCCACATCTAGTAGCAGCGCGGCCAGCTCATCGGAAAGTAGCCACAATCCGACGTCCTTTGATTCTGTACACACCTTCTCTTCTGTTGATGACGCCCAAAATTGGGCACAAGCCTCTAAGAATCAATGGCTGCAAGCGGGCTACACGACCTACACGATTACGTCGGATGGTCAAGGAAATTACAATTTACAGTTTGTTCGTTAAACGCGACGCTCTCCGGGGCGGACGCGTTTTTTTATGGCCTCGAGTGAGTCTTGGACCTAACTGGCAGCGACAACTGCTGACAAACACAGGCAACGAATTTCATCCAAAGATTGGTCGGAGAACACAGTTCGCTCAGTTATTGACGCTGATCATGCTTGGCGGCATCCAACTGGTGTTGTAGATGGTCAACCTTCTCCGTGAGCGCGTCGATCTTCGTCAGCAGCTGGTCCAGATCCGCCTGTTCATGGTCTTCCTGTTGCGCGGCCACCCGCTGACTGCGGTCGGCCACAAAGCCACTGATGGTGCTCGTCAATAACCCAATAAAACCGATCCCACCAACCATCAGAACGCTCGCAATAATCTTGCCAAAGACCGTGTGAGGCGTCTCGTCACCGTAACCCACGGTGGTCGCCGTGGTCATCGCCCACCACAGTGAGTTAGCCAGACTCTGCTTTTCCGTGAGTGAGAAGAGAAAGGCGCTGAGAACGATGATGCTAACACTGATGGAGAAAAGATAAATGAAGCCGGTTTTATAGATAAACTGATGGTAGGCGCGGGTCCATTTGCTATTAATCCGTAAATGCCAAAACAGGTGGTGGTAGCGAATCAGCCGCACGAGACGACCCAACCGGAAGAACGCGAAGACCGGATGGAGTGGAATAATTCCCAGCAAATCGAAGGCCGACTGAATCAGAAAAATCTTACGGTCTGGTGCTAGGATGAGGCGACTAAAATAGTCAATGGCAAACACCGCCAACAACCCATTAATCAGGGTTAATTCCAGGGTACGATCGCCCCAATCCATTAACAGCAAACTCACCAAGATAATCGACAATAGCGTTAACAGTGTGATGCCCACATGATAGGCCATCAATCGGTAAGCTTTACGTTTAGCCATGTTACTCCTCTCCCCGTTTACAATTATCTTCAACTGCAAGCTGAAAGCTAAAAAACAGCTAGAATCCGTAGTGTGATAAGGATAACGCCCACTATAATAGGGTAGCCGCGCGCTGACCGCCTTACCGTTCGCCAAATTTGGTCTGGATCGCGGTGGGAAGGATCGGGAAAAGCCAAAGGACGGTCTTTTCCCTCGCTTTGAGCCGTCAGCCCGCGTCTCAAAGACGCCATTTTCCAAGTAGAACACTTGGAAAATCCCACGGCTGAGACCAAATTTGACTCACTCACGGCTGCGTGAAGGGTATCCAATTAAACTGGCTGAACGTTGCCACGCCAACGATTTCACCCGTTTAGTAGCTTTCAACCATCGTAACCGGAGGCAGCCAGAGATGGTGGTAGCCGTGACAGCGGTGTTAGCTGAGCATCAGCTTACAGCGCGGGACGTGTTTGGAGACTGGTGGATTTTGCTAGGCTTCAAACCGAATCGGAGGACCGCTTCTCAAGCCGCAGGCGGTGGTGATGACTCGTTTAATGGCGGTAAACCTTGCCAGTTGGGGACAGGAGCGTGTTCGTAAACTTTCAACCTTTAGTCTTCAATATAAACCGTCCTGGGAGAATTACCAGTCCAGCGTCCGAAATTTTAGAAGTTTGCTAGCTTCTATAGGTAAACTTAAGCATTGAACCGAAGCGACTGTTGGACAATAAAAGCGCGTCCCTCATGGTTGGGGACGCGCTTTTCTACTGGATTTAAACTTCTTCGGTCTGCTGCACACTGGCTAAAAACGCCGGTACCAGCGCCTCATAAACCGCTACGGCTTGAAGGTATTCTTTAATCGAAATGTACTCATCGACCTGATGCGACGTGTTACTGCCCGGGCCAATTTCAATGCTCGTAAAGTCCGCCTTGGCCCGTAAGAATTCGGCACCATCGTTTGCGCCACCGGACCCCACAATCTGGGTGTCGTGACCACAGACCTCATCGCTAATCTGCTTGGCGAGCTGGACCAGTGGCGCCTGGGGATTGCCGGGAATGGCCTCCTCGGGGAAGCTGTAGCTCAGATCAAGTTGGACTCCGGGTTCCTGATTGAGTTGGGCAATCAGGGCTTCCAATTCATCATAGATGACTTGGTTGGGATAAGCGGGAATGGTCCGCATATTGGCCATAAGTTCGGCGTGCGCAGGGATCGAGTTGACCTGTTCCCCGCCGGAGATTAAATCGACGTTATGGAGCAGCCCCCCCAAGACGGGGTCGGTCTGGGTATATTTAGCCATCACCGGTCCCACGGCGTTGTAAAATTTCATCAAATTATCAATGGCGTTGATGCCCTTCTCTGGTTGGGCACTGTGAACGCCCTTGCCGGTAGATACGACCTTGTAGTCAATGACGCCCCGCGCCGTATACACCACATTATCCAAGCCGCTGGGCTCCGCAATCACGAGGCCGGCAAGGTGATCGGCATAGCCCGCATCGGTCAGTTGGGCGGCGCCGTATTCGCCGGTCTCCTCACCCACGGTCGCCAGCAACCGAATACTACCGGGAAGTTGCGTGCCCTGTTCCAGGAATTCCAGCATGGTGATGACGATGGCGGCGAGGCCACTCTTCATGTCCGAGGCTCCCCGACCAAAGAGTTGATCATCGACAACTTCTCCCGCAAAGGGCGCATGTTGCCAGGCGGCTTCGTCCCCCGCGGCAACAACATCCATGTGGCCACAGAGACCGAGCTGTGGGCCAGCGTTCCCAATCGTGATGACCAAATTGTCACGGCCAGGGGCATAGGTGACCTTTTCAATTTTAGCTTGAGGATAGGGTGCAAACAGGCTGGCAATGTAGTCGGCAACTTGCGCCTCATGGTCGTTTACTGAAGGAATCTGAATCAAATGCTGTAAAATTTCAATCTTTGCTTGAGGGGTCATCCGCGTCAATCCTTTCGTCGTTTCGCTAAGTTGTTCTTAGCATACGCCCTTTTGTGCAAAAATCAAGCTATTTTTGCAATTATATTAGTTATATTCTATTTATTCGTATTTTTATACATTATTCATGAATATTCGCGACTCGTGAATGACTGCGGTATAATGAAGAGTGTGATTAATATCTAGGAGGGATTTCATGCGAATCGTTGTGCCAACCGAAGAAAATGGCTTTTTAGCCGATGAATTTAGCAAATATGCGACGGGCGATGACGTCTATGGCGGGCAACCCGTTAAGTCATTTCCCATCAAGCTTCATAAGATTCCGAAGAAGACCCAAACATTAGCGTTGAACCTCATTGATTTCGATGCCGTTCCCGTAAGTGGATTTCCATGGATTCACTGGGTCGCTGCCAACTTTCCTGGTAGTACCCGGGATATTCCGATGGACGTCTCCCGGACCAACGCCATCCCCCACGTTCACGGTCGCAACAGCAATGCCGGTTCGCTCGTGGGTAACACGGACCCACTGATCAACCAGAATTACACGGGACCCTTCCCACCGAACGCGGATCACGACTACAGTCTGACCATTTACGCGCTAAACACTAAGCTTGATTTGGCCGATGGCTTCTGGTTAAATGACCTCCTCCATCAAATTAACGGCCACGTCCTGGACACCGCCACTATCACTTTACGCGGACGCGTCTAGGGTCAATTCAGTTCAAAGAAGAAGGCTAATTATGGGACAACAATACCAACAGATCTTAGTGCCCGTCGACGGCTCTGTTCAAGCGGAGTTGGCCCTCAAAAAGGCGGTGACCGTGGCCCAACGCAACCACGCTCACGTCGATCTGCTCAATGTCTTGCGGATCAACCACTACGGCTTCTATGCCAGCGGCTCGATGCCCGGCAGCGTAATTCACGAACTGGCCACCGATGCCACGTCTTATTTAACTTCACTAATGGAAACAACCAAGGCCGCCACGGGCTTTACCGATCTCGACATTCACGTGCGGTTCGGTAATCCCAAGACCGTGATTGCCCACGAATTTGTGCGCGACCATCACAACGACCTCATCATGTTGGGCGCTACCGGGATGAGTGCGGTCGCACGGATGGTTGAGGGCTCGGTCACCGCGTACGTCAGCCGGATGGCCCAAGTCGACGTGTTGGTCGTCAGAACAGATGAAGACGGTCAACTGGTCGATACCAAACAAGTTGCCGTTGAGAACCAGGACCAACCGAAACTTTAATTTTATGATAGAAACGAAAAAGCACCGTGATTGCCACATTGGGCAGTCGCGGTGCTTCGTTATTTTCTTATAAGAGCCGTCGGAACCAGCAGACTCCATATGTCACCACGCTGAGGAGCGTGCCGATTAGGCCAACCCAGCCACCGGGAACGTGATAGCTCACGACGACGTGATTATTGCCGGGCGTTACCGGAATCGCCGTCATATCGCCTAAGACCGTTCGCGGCTTAACTGGCTGATTGTTGACCGTGATTCGCCAGCCTTGCTCCTGTGGCAGACTCAGGTAGGCCCACCGCTTCGTCGTGGGCGCACTGAGCATCCCCTGATAGTCCGTGTGTAAATGCCCGCGCTGACGTCGAAGAATCAGGTGGTGCGCACTCACAGACCGGTGAACCGCCGCCATGCAACTGGCCGGTAGGGTTGCAACCACTAGCGACTTGGGCGTTGGCCGATTGCTGGCGTATGTGATCGTCAGCGACTGACTACGCCGATACTCACCTAAGTTAATCATGCTGGTATTGCCGTCCGTCAGCATCTTGGGCGCTACGGCATGCCCGTTAACCCGCATCGTTGAATACTTACTAGAGCTGGTGGGATCAAACAGATACAGGCGGCCCGTCGCTTGCGGCGTCACGTGCCAGACGTGATTGTAAACGAAATTAGTCGGATGATTGTTCACGCGCCAGATGGCTTTGACCTGATCGTGTCCGGCAACCACCGGTACAAAGTAGGCCTGGCGACTCGGCCGCAACGCCTGTAGGATGGCCTCTTGGTTTTCAATCGCGTTAGTCGTCAATTTAAGCTGCGTGAACCGTGGACCAACCGCAAATCCCATTCCGCTGTAGCTACCAACGACAACGGTCCCGGCCTTAGTCAACTTTTGGCGAATTCCAAAGAGCATCTCCGTGACGGGCGTGAACCCTTGATTGCTCAGGCGCCGCTCGTTACGGGTGTATAGGCCCAAATCCTTGGCCATGGCAATGGTGTTGGCTAAAATGGTTGAACTGTAGGCGGTCGACCCGTTGTACCCCAGCCACATGCCGTCATTATAGGGATTGTAGTGCCCCTGAAATCCCGGTGCCACGGTCGGAGTGTCGTTGCGAATCCGGTAGAGCGTCTGGGCCGTCGTAATCGGCCGCAGTCGTTTGACGGACTGGTCGTAAGCCCGCGCATAACGCTGCTGGCTCCCGTAATCGACGCCGACCAGAGCAAAGCTAAAGTTAATCGTGACTTCAACGACCACGATAACGCCGAGCCATAACGGCTGGACTTTTCCGGTCCATAGCAAGCTGGCCGTGATGGTGAGTATGAGCAGACTGGTGATGATTGCCGGCCAATTTAATGGCAGTAGGCTAGCATAGTAGCTGGACTGGGTCAGCGTCTGCATCAACGGGATGAGCGCACTTCCCAGTAGCATCAAGCTACCGAGCCCCAGCGGAATTCCCCACCGCCAACGTCGTGGCAACTGCGAAATACCCGCGTGCCAAGCACTGCTGGCGAGGAGAATTAAGACAAAACTGAAGAAAAAACTATTGCGAAATGGATAGCCCGCGGGCGGCGTCATCAAGTGCCAAATGGTATTGAAACCGCGAAGCCACATGCCTAGAAATAACAGCAAGAGCAAGCTGGCGGCCCGGCCCTTGGCCCACCGGGTCACTTGTGGCAACCCGAAATAGGCCACGACTAGGAGCACAACCAAGGAGGATGCAAAGATGGCCGGTCCGTGATTGAGCCGCTGAAGATAGTTCGCAGATCCGACGCCCAGTTGGCTGAAAAATTCAAGACCAAACGTTGGGACGAGGTGGAAGTTTCCCGCCTGCGATTGGGTCTTCGGCGTTTCCAACATGCTTAAAACGGTGGGAAGTAACAGCGTCAACGTACTGCCCACGCTCAATAGTGAGGCGGCCAGAAAACGGAAGATGAGCCGTTGCTTAGTATGTAGCCACGCACGAATGGACTGTCCAGCGGGCCACTCCGCCGTCAACATGTAACTAAAGTAGCCCACGACGAACAAACAGGTCATATAACCTAAGTAATAGTCGGTCAACACGCTAACGAATAACCAGCCAAAATAGCCACCGGTGCGACCGGAAACCACTAGCCGATCGAGCCCCCACGTCACCAACGGCAGAAAGATGAGCGCGTCCAGCCACATCAAATTGAAGAAGTTCAACGCGACAAAACCACTGAAGGCAAACGCTAGACCAAATACAACCACAAACGACTGCTGGGTCCGCCAGTGTTCCTGCAGGTAGAATTTCATGGTTCCCGCCATAGTCGCAATCTTCAATAAGATGATGATCGCTAACGCCACGGGAATCTGACTGGCCTTGAAGAAGACGAGTAGCAGGTTAAACGGACTGAGCAAGTAGTAGGCGATGACTGGCACCCAGCTACCGCCAAATGCCTGATGAAAATTATATAAATCCCAGGTGTGGCCGTGAATGAGCCGCGTAAAGTCCGTAAAAAACGGGATGTACTGCGTCCCCAAATCCCCGATGAGGAGGTTGTGATCCCCAAACGGCGTCACCCCCCGAACCGCAAACAAAAAGGTCAACACCGCGAGGGCCAATAGCCCTGCTAGCACCGGCAAACGCCAGTGGTTGAACCGTAATCTTTCTCGTCGCATTTTTCTAAAAATCTCCCCGATAATTCAAATTACACCGTATCGACAGAGGCGCCATCAGCCCCTAACTGATCGCGTCTCTATCCGATCGTCAGCCACGTGAACTGGCCGACTGAAGCTTTTCTCATTGTACCATTTACCCTCAGCAAAATGGGGGTTGGTCAATGTAAATTTCGCTTGCACAACACATTTAATAAAACTGCTGAAGATTGAAAGTCCGCAAACACACTCTGGTACTCAGCTGATGAGGTTTACCGCCATTAACCGAGTCACCAACACCACCGGAGGCAGTCAGAGATTCCAGGACTCAAAGCGTCAGCTAACACCGCTGTCACGGCTACCTCCATCTCCGACTACCTCCGGTTACGGTGGTTGAAACCCATTAAACTTACGATAACATCGCTGGCGTGACCACGTTCTGCCGATTTAATTGGATACACTTCAAGTAGCCGTGAGTGAGTCAAATTTGGTCTCAGCCGTGGGATTTTCCAAGTATTCTGCTTGGAAAATGGCGTCTTTGAGACGCGGGCTGACGGCTCAAAGCGAGGGACAAGACCGCTCTTTGGCTTGTCCCCGTCCTGCCCACCGCGATCCAGACAAAATTTGGCGAACGGTAAGGCGACCAGTACGCGACTAGCATATTATAGTAGGCGTTATCCTTGTCACACTAAGGATTCTAGCTACTTTCTAGCTTTCAACCTTCAGTAAAATCACAAAAACCGGTTCCTTCCTATTGGAAGAAACCGATCATTTAATAGCATTATCTACTTACGCCAGAAGGTCGTGCAGGCCACTTTATCGGCGATATTGAACGCAATGATCTGGTGTAAAAGTGCATAATCCACTGGCTGCGTCCACCTGATCCGGCCGAACTTCTTCCCGGGATTGTACTGATCCGCAGCAATCTGCTCGGCGAATTTGGCCATCGCCGGACCTTCGGGCGCAAAGGCCAGGTGAGGCTTGGCCACGCTAAAACCGATGATAAACGTACCATGATCGGTAAACATCGGCTGATTCCAGGCGTAACGCGGTTTTAACTGGGGAAATTCGGTCTGGACCCAATTCAAGACTTCTCGGACGCGCGCTTGTTGTGTTGGGTCCTCGATTTTACGCAAGTATTCTTCAAATTCAGCAATCATGGTGTCACCCCACAGATAGTTGGTTAAATCTCCATTTAGTATAGCATTGCGGGCGAACTGACGGGTCATTATTCCGAAATTAATGACGAGCGTTACCAAATCTCTACACAATCTACATGTGAATAATACATTGGTCAGATAAGCTAGACCTAGACAATAAAAAGAGGTCACCCTCTCAGGAGTCACCTCATTTTAAACATGATTCATTTAAACTACTTCGTGGCACTAGCCGGTTCTGCTTCGCCAGCCTTGGCACGTAACGTGGCTTCGATCTCTTCCAGAGAACGGTTCCGCGTTTCGAAGACCTTGGCGTGAACGAACCAGATGGCCAATAAGCACAAGACACCGTAACCGATGAACAGGCTCCCAGTGCCGAAGAAGTCCAGCAAGGATGGGAACGTCAACGAAACAACCATGTTGGCTCCCCAGTTAATAACACTGGAGAAGGAGTTCCCTAACCCACGAATATTCAGTGGGAAGACTTCACCAATCATAACCCACATAACAGGACCCCAAGTAGCGGAGAAGAATGCGATGTAGATGGTTAAAGCGATAACGGAAATGATAGCAGCCACGTGTGACCCACCAGAGAACTTCATCCCGAAGCTCATGACGAACAGCGAAACCGCCATCCCGATAGCCCCGTAAATCAGCATCTTCTTCCGATCGACTTTATCCATAATCATCACGGCAACGGCCGTCACAATAACGTTGAAAATCCCAATCCCGATGTGGGCCAACAGCGCAGCGTTAACCCCGAAACCAACATCCGTAAAGATGGTTGGCGCGTAGTACAACACGGTGTTGCATCCCATAACTTGTTGGAAGATCGCCAAGCCTAGCCCAATGATTAAGGATGGACGAACCATCTTGCTGAAGAGTTCACTCCAGCCACCACTCACAATTTTAGCTTGTTCCTGAATCTGAGCCAATTCCTTGTTAACGGCCTTGGTATCATGCTTGTTCATGGTATCCAGAACTTCACGCGCATTATCAACGTGACCCGTCTTAACTAAGAACCGAGGACTTTCTGGTAAGACCAGCCCACCGATGAACAGCAAGGCAGCTGGAATGGCAGCAAAGCCTAACATCCAACGCCAACCAGTGTACATCCCGGCGAAGGAGTAGTTGGTGATGTAAGCCAACAGAATCCCAGTCATAACCATCAGTTGGAATAGACTGGACATGGCTCCCCGCTTATCAGCAGGTGACAATTCAGCCAAATACGTTGGGATTAAGGCGGAGGCGGCCCCAACGGCCATCCCTAAAATAATCCGTGAAACGATTAACGTCCAGAATTCCGGTGAGAACGCGGAACCTAAAGCCCCAATGAAGAAGATAATAGCAGATAACAGTAAGAGCTTCCGCCGACCAAACCGGTCAGACGATGGCCCAATAATCGCGGCACCCAAAACGGCACCTAATAAAACGGCACTAACGACCCAGCCTTGTTGCCAAGATCCCAGGTGCATTTGCTTCTGAATAAACAGAATAGCTCCCGAAATTACCCCGGTATCATACCCAAAGAGGAGACCTCCCAAGGCGCCGAAGAAGTAAACGAATCCGGTAGATACTTTTCGCATTAATATTACTTCCTTTTACGGTTCATCGCCGTTGAATTATGCAATATGTAAGTTAATTAGCATTTGTTGGTTGATTGCGGCAACCAACTATGTGTCTATGATAACACTTACATTTTATTTTTGAAAGCGTTTACCGAGAAAAAAGTAGCAAATTTACATGATTTTTGAAAATTAGTCATCAGATTACCATTGGCCAGCCATTCCAGCGCCTGGTTCGACGGCCCACCGATTATTTTAAATTTCTGCGATTTTTACACCTTTTATACATAATGTTAATCAAAACTACACATCAATTCGGTACACTTAACGCTATTAAAAAAGAGATTACCTGTGCTAGGCAATCTCTTCGAGCGAGCTTGAGACAAAACTTCCCCAACGCCTGCATTTTAAATTTAGATAATCGAAGCGGGCCCCCAAAGGTAGCCGATTCCGCTTCCTAAGTCTTCGTTTATTCTTGCCACAGCGGCTCACTGGCATCTTTATCTGATACAAAGGGTCCTGGCACTGCGGAAACACCCCGATGGTTGCCGAAGTAGTCTTCATTGAAGATGATATCGTCGCCATTTGGTTGCTCGTACCGCTGTTCGGGTTCAAAGGCCTCACCCAAGGTGTCCGTGGTAACAATTCCTTCATAGTAATCACCAATCAGGTCGTACAGGTTCGTTTTAACGGAAACTTTGCCGCCGTCTTCAACCAGCTCAACAGTGACTTGATCACTCGTGTTGACCAAGTTGTCTGTTTCCTTCTTCCAGGCTTTAGCACCGTTAAAGTAAACGTTACCCGCAGCCCAGACTGGTAAGTGGCCATAGTGGGCACTCATCAAGTCGTTCATGTCCGTTTCCTTGGCAAACGTCCCATCAACGTGACTGAATTGTGCGTACCATTCGTCATAGGTTGGATACTCATCAAAACCGTTCGTCCCAACTTGTTCGGTATCTTCGTGTTCCCGATCGACCAATGTTTCGTTTTCTGGATCTTCAACTGGCCAGTTCTGAACGAAGATGTTGTTGTAGAAGCGATCGTCCCCGTGCAGGATGGTCATAAAGCCAGCAACTTCAGTCCGGTGTTGAATATGATAAGGCGTAAACCGTGGTTGGTTCTTACCATCCACAAAGAAGTCGGTATTCGCACCAATCGAAGTAATGGAACCTAACATCAGATTGTGGACACAAGCGACACCTTGAGTCGCCAACCGTAACGAAGCCTTAGACAACAGCAAGTTATTATCAATTAAGGTTGGTCCGTGGCCGACTTCAACGAAGATGTCTTGGCTTTGCATCGCCCCAACGATCCGTTCTGCAGTGCCAGTAGGCGCATAGTTGTGATCCAACAAATTCTGCGTGATCCGCGTCCCTTGGGCTTCCCAGTCGGTCCAAATCCCCATCGTGCAATCGTTGATGTGGTTGCGGCGAATGATGACATCGATTGCCGCGTGCATCTTGATCCCGGCAATTTCGGCACCAGCCAATTCTTGCATATTGTTGATGTCATGAATGTGGTTATCTTCAATGATACTGAAGACGCCACCCTGCCTACCAACAATCCCATCTTGTTCGCAATGATGGATATTGTTCCGTCGAATGATGTGATGACCAATATTTTCCTTTAACCAACCGTGATACTGACCGCGGCAGACGGCGTCACGTTCCATTTGCGTTGGACTCTTCACGTGCTTGTAGGTGAAGTACTGATTGTTAACCGGATCTTCGTACTTCCCTAGTGAAATGCCGGCACAACGACTATGACTAATGTCACAATCTTCAATAATCCAGCCCTTTGACCAGTGCGGCCCAATCATGCCATCTTGATAAGATGCAGGCGGTGCCCAAGTCGTGGCTGCTTTATTGACGTTGAATCCACTCACGGTGATGTTGTTAATTCCCGTTACTTGTGGCATAAAGACTTCCCGCCGAACGTTAATTTCAACGTCTTCTTGATTCGGATTCTTGCCTTGGAAGTTGGCGTAGATGACCGTTTCATTCCGGTCGGTGTCCTGTTCGGTATACCACTTGTAAACGGAATTCTTACGTTCCCATGACCGCGCGTAAACCTTGGCTTCAACACAGTCTTCAAGCGAAGTCGTTTCGTAGAATTGCCGGTCGTTCATGTAAACCGCACCGGTATGCTTGTTCACAGGGCCAAAATACCAATCACCCATCACAAACTCGGTGTAGGGATTGTAAGAACCGAACAAACCATTGTTAATTCGGCTCACCCAGACGTTGCCTTGATAGTGTTGCCAATTCTTAACAGCTTCCGCACCGGTAATTATTGCTTTTAAATGTTCGACACTGCGATATGTAATCCGTTCGTCTTCAGTCCCACCGTGCTTAGGATTGACATATTCTCGGTAAGTTCCCGGAAATACCAAGACTTCATCACCCGGTTGGGCAACTTGGGCAGCCGTATTTATTTGTTTATACGGTGCCACTTTAGTCCCATTACCATCGTGGAGCGCTTGAGCATCAACATAGATCTTCATGAAAAATTGCCTCCTTATTTCTAACAAATATCCTTAACGTCGATTCACGGGAAAAAAGCATATAAAGCGCTTACACAAAATATTTTACCGAGCATTTTGGCAATTTGTTTGAAGAAACATCTGATTTTTTGAATATTTCGGATATTCTGTTTTCTCCCCCAAATAGAATTGACCGCCAAAAAAGGAGGCCACCCTTCAGCAAGCCTCCCTCACCCTATCAAATTCTATTTAACAGTACTTAAGTCTTCGGCACCAGCCTTGGCCCGTAACGTCGCTTCGATTTCTTCCAGTGAACGGTTCCGCGTTTCGAAAACCTTCACCTTCACGAACCAGATGGCTAAGAAGCACAACACACCGTAACCGATGAACAGGCTCCCAGTTCCGAAGAAGTTCAGTAACGTTGGGAACGTCAAGGAAACGACCATGTTGGCCGACCAGTTAATCACACTGGAGAAGGAGTTCCCCAATCCACGAATGTTCAATGGGAAGACTTCACCAATCATAACCCACATCACTGGTCCCCAAGTTGCCGAGAAGAAGGCAATGTAGATGGTCAAGGCAATAACCGAGATAATGGCGGCGGCTTGTGAGCCACCAGAGAATTTCATCCCAATACTCATAACGAACAAGGAAAGTCCCATCCCAATGGCACCGCCGATCAGCATCTTCTTTCGGTCAATCTTATCCATAATCATCACGGCAATTGCAGTCACGATCACGTTAAAGATCCCAATCCCAATATGTGCTAACAGCGCGGCGTTGACGCCAAACCCAACATCGGTAAAGATGGTTGGCGCGTAGTACAACACCGTATTACAACCCATAACTTGTTGGAAAATTGCCAAGCCCAGACCAATAATCAGAGATGGCCGGACCATCTTACCGAAGAGTTCACTCCAGCCACCGTTTTTCATCTTGGCCTGTTCTTCAATTTGAGTCAATTCCTTATCAACGGCAGCCGTGTCGTGCTTGTTCATGGTATCCAAAACTTCACGCGCTTGATCGGAGTGCCCCGTCTTCACTAAGAACCGAGGACTTTCGGGAAGAATTAACCCCCCTAAGAAGAGTAAAGCCGCTGGAATTGCCGCAAATCCTAACATCCACCGCCAGCCGGTGTAGATGCCAGCCCAGGCGTAGTTGGTGATGTAGGCAAATAAAATCCCAGTCATCACCATCAATTGGAACAGACTCGACATGGTTCCTCGTTTATCGGCCGGTGACAATTCGGCCAAATACGTTGGAATCAGAGCTGAAGCTGCCCCCACGGCCATCCCTAAGATGACCCGAGAGATAATCAAGGTCCAGAATTCTGGTGCAAATCCAGAACCCAAGGCCCCAATGAAGAAAATAATAGCAGATAATAACAGTAACTTCCGCCGACCATAACGGTCAGAAGATGGTCCAATAATTGCAGCCCCGAGAATCGCACCCAAAAGTACGGCACTCACGACCCAACCTTGTTGCCAGGACCCCAGATGCATTTGTTTTTGGATAAACAGGATGGCCCCGGAGATAACCCCAGTATCATAACCAAACAGCAATCCACCTAATGCACCGAAAAAGTAAACAAATCCGGTCGAAACTTTTCGCATAGATATCGCTCCTTAGTGCGGCATTTGCCGTAGTGTCAGCAGTGGCAATGTATGTAGAGAAGTATAGCTGAAAATGTAAGTTGGTTGCTTCTGGGTTGGTTGAGGTTACCAACCAACCATGAATACAGAATAACATATTTCTAGCGCAAATGGAAGCGCTTTCTAAAACAACCACATTCTCCCCCAAAAACGTGGCGAACAGACTGATTATCACGGACATTTCCCTAATAATCGTCAGCAATTTATGACGAAGTACGCCACCGGCCTGTAGTTTACTTATCTTTACGGGGACGATCAAAACCGCCAAACCACGGGAAGCCTCTTTTCTTCATAACGCCAATCAAAAAAGCCCAGGATTTCTCCCAGGCTCCACAATCTCAATTAAAGTTCTTCACGCCGGTAATCCAACAATTGTGCACTGATACTCTTAGTTTGTTGGTAAACCTGCTTGTAAATCTTGTGCATCTTAGCATATTTCGCTGCATTTTCTGGATTTGGTTCGTAGGCCTTGCCGAAGTGGACAAACGTTTCGGCACAGTCTTGCAAGGAATCAAACCAGCCCAGGCCAGTTGCCGCAATCATCGCAGCCCCCATACCAGGACCCTGTTCGTTCTTCAAGCTGACGACTTTACGGTTAAAGATGTCGGCCTGAATCTGTAGCCACAGCGGACTCTTAGCGCCCCCACCGATGGAAACAACCGTATCAAAGTCACCACCGTTTTCTTCGTAAATATCAAATAGGTCTCTGAAGGAGAAGACAATTCCTTCCAGAACGGCCCGGACGAAGTCGGCACGCGTATGGGTCCCATCGACTCCGGTAAAGCTCCCCCGGATATCAGCGTCGGCGTACGGTGCCCGTTCACCCACGATGTAAGGGGTGTAGAGCAACCCGTTAGCGCCAACCGTCGATTTCGCCGCACTGGCAACAAATTCCGTAAAGTCTTCAGCCGGTGCGAAGGTCTTCTTGAACCAACTGAGGGAATACCCAGCGGCCAGCGTCACACCCATGGAATAGTACTTGTCTGGAATGGCATGGTCTTCGAATTGGACGACACCGTGGTAGTTCACATCCGGTGTGTCCTCATACTTCAAGACAACGCCAGATGTTCCGATACTGGACAAGACCATGTTGGGATGTAAAATACCAGCACCAACGGCCCCAGCGGCGTTGTCAGCGGCCCCACCAAAGACTTTGGTAGCCGTCGTCAACCCGGAAAATTCAGCGTAAGCCGGCGTTACCGTCCCCGCAAAATCAACGGACTTGATTAATGGTGGGCACATGCTCAGCGGAATATCGAAGGTTTCACAAATTTTCTTGCTCCATTCGCCCTTGGCCACGTCGAGTAAGACGGTCCCGGTGGCATCGGAGTAATCCATGGCGAGATTCCCGGTCATGCGGTAACGGACGTAATCCTTAGGCAACACGAAATACTTTGCCTTGGCCCAGATATCAGGTTCGTTTTCCTTAACCCACAACAACTTGGTCAGCGTGAAGCCTTCCAGTGGTTGGTTCCGGGTGATATCGACGAATTCGTCGCCCATTTTGGCTTCGATTTCTTCCCGTTGTGGCGTGCTCCGCGTATCGTTCCACAGAATGGATGGCCGCAAAACCTTCTTGTCCTTGTCCAGCAGAACCAACCCGTGCATTTGTCCAGAAAAGCTCAAGCCTTCGATATCATCCGCGCTCAAGTGGTCGTTCAAGATCAACCGCACAATGGCGACGGTCGTCCCGGAAACCCAGTCCTCAGGATTCTGCTCGTTATAGCCGGGCTTCTTCTGAATTAAATCGTAATCAAAACTCTCTTGGGCGACGATCTGCCCACTGTGATCTAGTGCTGAAACCTTAACGGCACTCGTCCCTAGGTCAACACCGAGTACATACTTTCCCATCGGTCATTCCTCCTAATTGTCGATTCGTCTGTTTAATCTCTGATTTAGAAATAAAAATGACGAACGAACACACCGTCCGTCCGCCATTCTATTGATATTTATTTTCGCAAAGTCCGCGATTACTTGCTCAACGTGTCAATGATGTAGTGGTTAATCGTATCCTTGACTTCTTCCAAGTGATCGGAGTGCGTAGCAGCAATCAATTCTGATTGTGGCTTGTCGATAGCGTACTTTTCAAGGGACTTGAAGTCAGCCTTGCCGCTTTCGATGTCAGCACCGATACCGGATTCGTATGAGCTGTAACGGTCAGCCTTCAGCTTGTCTAAGAAGCCGTCCTTCTTCATAGCAGCAGCAACCCGTAAGCCGGCAGCAAAGCTGTCCATACCTACAATGTGGCCGTAGAAGAGGTCTTCTGGGGCGAAGGATGAACGACGAGGCTTAGCATCGAAGTTCAAACCACCGCGAGGGCCGATACTCCCGTTTTCAACGACTTCGTACATAGCAGCAGTCGTTTCGTACAAGTTAGATGGGTATTCATCAATATCCCAGCCAATCAACTTGTCACCTTGGTTGGCATCCAATGAACCTAACAAGCCTGCTTCACGGGCAACACGGATTTCGTGTTGGTAAGTGTGACCAGCCAAGTTAGCGTGGTTACCTTCCAAGTTCAACTTGAAGTCTTTATCCAAACCGTATTCTTTCATGAATGCGATCGTGGTTGCGGCATCGAAGTCGTATTGGTGAGTCGTTGGTTCCTTTGGCTTTGGTTCGAGCAACATTTGTGCGTCGAAACCAATTTCGTTAGCGTAATCCTTAGCCATGTGGAAGAACTTAGCAGCGTGTTCTTGTTCTTCCTTCATGTTCGTGTTCCAGAGTGATTCGTAACCTTCACGGCCACCCCAGAAGACATAGTTTTCAGAACCGACACGCTTACCAATTTCCAGACTGTGCTTCAATTGTGCGGCACAGTAAGCAAAGATATCAGCGTATGGTGAAGTTGCGGCACCTTCAACGAAGCGAGGGTTCGTGAACATGTTTGACGTGTTCCATAGAACCTTCATGCCACTCGTCTTTTGGTATTCAACGATCTTGTCAACGACTTTATCCAGGTTCTTGTTGGTTTCACGTAAAGTGTCGCCTTCTGGAGCTAAGTCACGATCGTGGAAGCAAAGGTAATCTACACCCAATTTATCGTAAAATTCGAATGCAGCATCAACCTTGGCTAATGCCAAGTCCATAGGATCAGTGTACTTGTCGTATGGACGTTGCGCAGTCCCATCACCGAATGGGTCAACCAAACGTTGATCAAAGGTGTGCCAGTAAGCTACGGCGAACCGTAACCAATCTTTCATCTTTTTACCGGCAATAACTTCTTCCGGATTGTAGTATTGGAAACCTAAGCCTGACTTCTTATCTTGATGGCCGACATATTGAATCTTGTCGATACCTTTCCAGTAACTTGTTTTAGTATCCATAATTTATAAAAACCCTCCTAGTTAGTTCGTTGCGACAACCAACTTACAAATTCAATTATACAAGGTTTTATCGTTAATGCAAGCGTTTTCGAGAAAAAGATTTAAAAAGTTGTTAGCGATTTCTAAAGGCGCGGATATAGGATCTTGGGAGTGAGCTTAGGGCGCTTATTTGGGAGATGGAACCGATGAACGTTTCCTTTGAGAGCGTAAAATATCTTGTGTAAACGCACAAAAGATTTCTAAATTGTATAGAAATAGGGAATGCCTTCCCTTATGATATTTAGTAACCACAGAAAACATCACAGGAGGCATTCCCCATGAATGAACTTACCACAGAAATTATCGCTGCACTAGCCCAAAAACAAGATTTGGACGAAGTTTTTCGTCACCACCTTGAAATCGCCATCAACCAGCTGCTTCAAACTGAATTGGCAGAGTTTTTGGGTTACGAACGCTACTCATACGCTGGGATTAACACTGGTAATAACCGCAACGGCAGTTATGAGCGCTCGTTTGATACGAAGTACGGCCAACTTAACTTAACCATTCCTCGAGATCGCAATGGCCGGTTTGAAAATCATACCTTGCCAGCCTACGGTCGGCACAGTGATAATTTAGAAACAACGGTTATTCAGTTGTATACCAAGGGAATTACCACTGCTGAAATTGCCGAACTCATTGAGAATATGTACGGTGCTCACTACTCCAAAGCCACGGTTTCCAACATGACTAAAGCCGTCAATGAACAGGTTCAAGCTTTCCAGCAACGTCGACTGGCTTCACAATATGCGGCTATCTTCTTAGATGCCACTTACTTGCCGTTAAAGCGGGATACCGTTCAAAAAGAAGCGGTTCATATTGCGATTGGCATTCGTCCAGATGGTACGAAAGAAGTGCTGAACTACCAAGTGGCGCCGACGGAATCAACTGGGATCTGGACTGAATTACTGGGAACCCTGATTAAGCAAGGTGTCAAAGATGTGCTGTTGTTTGTGGCCGATGGGTTAGTTGGTTTGGATGAAGGTTTAAATCGGCATTTTCCCAAAGCTAAACGACAACGTTGCCTGGTTCATGTTGGGCGTAATTTGATAAACAAAGTTCGGGTGAAAGACCGTAAGGCCGTGATCAATGACTTTAAACAAGTTCATTGGGCTGCCAATCGTGAAGCAGCCGAACTGAAACTGAATGAGTTCGCCAACAACTGGCATCGTACCTATCCCAAGTTAATCAAAGATCTGCTTAAAATGCCGAATCTGCTCACTTTCATGGACTTTCCACCAGCCATTCGGCAATCACTCTACTCCACTAACTTGATTGAGAACTTTAACAAGCATCTCAAGCGCACCACCCACCGCAAAGAACAATTTCCAACGGAAGATTCACTGGATCGATTCCTGGTTTCTCAGTTTAATGCTTATAACGAGAAGTCTCTGAAGCGGATCCACCGAGGCTTTAAAGGACTCCAGGACACCTTGGAAGCATCATTTATTTGAGTTAGTTACATATTATATGTACGAAGGCATTTCATTTACACAAGATTCTTGACGCTACCTTTCCTTTATATTTAGTTGATAAAGGTCATGCCTAATAATTGGCGATCACTTCACCTCTCGTCGGTCTGGCGCTCCTCTTAGGTTCACTGATTGGCTTCACCGGTCGTCGTAAACGTAACTAACCACAAAAATACTGGCTCACAGGATAATCCCGTGAGCCAGTATTTTTGTGCCTACACTTCAGTCGCCTTAGCGCTAGGCCGTTCAAAATTCAATTCATAGCCGTTTAAATTCAAGACCCGGTGGGTAATAAGTGAGCATCCACCCAGTACCGTAGCCAGTCGCGCATTGTTGGTCAACTCGATACCCCGGTCGTCATTCTCAGATAACTTGCGGTAAGCCACCCGAATCTTCGGCAAGAGATCTGGCAGTTCTTCCACCAATGGCGAGTTAATGAAGAAAGCGTCGGGATCCAGCGTTCGCATAGTATTGTAAATGAGTCCAGCAATTCCCGTCACGAAAGTCTTCAAAATCTTAGTGGTTGCGACATCATTTTCCTGATACAAACGGACAATATCATCCCGATCCAGATTGCTCAAGCCCTTACGCTCCTCAACCTGCTGGATAATCGCGTCTTCGGAACAAATATCTTCCGCGTGAATGGGCCGGGCATTGCCGTCAGCGTCAAACTGAAGACTGGCGACCGTCCGCCCGATTTCACCGGCATCCCCGTGTTCACCACGGAAAAGATCGCGGTGCAAGACGACGCCGGCCCCAATCCCACGGTGAATACTGATAGTTACCGCACTATTGAGATTCCGCGCACCGTTAAAATCACGTTCATAGACGGCGGACAGGTTAGCTTCGTTTTCCAAAACTACTGGCACGTGACAGGCCTCGGTGAAGACCTCTTCCAAATCAACGTCGGCCATATCAATGAACGGCGACGTCACAACTTTATTGTCCATAACAATCCCGTGAATGGAGAAACAGATACCCAGGAGCCCATGACTACTGGTATCCGCCGCCTGCGTATCGGCAATGTACTGCTTAATTCGCGCCACCATTTCATGAATCGACTGGTCCTTGGTCTCAATCCGATCGTATTGCCAGATATGCCCATCCAAGCGGGTTGCCAGCGCATGCAAGTGCCGGTAGCCCAAATCAAACGTCAACGTATACCCATAATTCCGATTAATTTCAACTAACGTTGGCTTGCGCCCACCCGCAGTGGAAGCCTCCCCCAGACCTAATTCTGTCAAGTAACCGTCGGCCATCAGCGTGTTGTATAGCGATGAAACCGTTGACTTATTTAGGTGAAGCTGGTGAGAAATCTCGATCCGCGAGGTGGGATGGTTATTAAAAATCTGTTGCAGAACAAACTTCAAGTTCTGATCATGCAGCTGATTACGATTCATACTACGACGAACCATCCAATCCCTCCTTATCGCTCGGTCGTTCTTGCACCACTTCTCAAGTCCTTACTGTTAGTGCGGCAGATCGCCCAACTAACCTGACCATCTGTCGTCTTGCTTATAATTCGATTGGAAGCGATAACAGAAACTAGCATCATGGTTCAGTGAACCAACTAACCACAGTATCGCCCACACCTTGTGAAATTTCAACCGTTTACGCTAAATTTATTTACATTTCTTGTCATTTACGCCCTGATTAGGTTATTGGGACAACGAATAGCATCATTACATGGTGAAACGCAAAAGAAGCGCTGTCGATTGGCAGCGTTTCTTTTGTGGTGGCATTATTGGAAAAATGCACGGAAACTCCCGGGCGTCACTTTCTCACGCTGCTTAAACGTGGTGATAAAGTAACTATTGGTATTGAACCCAACCAGTTTCCCAATCTCTTCAACACTCTTATCGGGATAATTCGCCAGTAGCTCCTTCGCCTTCCGAACACGATAATCCATCAGTAAATGATGGGGAGAACTATCAAAATAGGCACGAAACACTTCTAAAATGTACTGTAAACTATAGTGAGTCTGCTCAACAAAGTCTGCATTTTTCAGATCATGCATGTAGTTAGCTTTGATGTACTCCAGAATCGGTGTCACAATAACGGCCATTAAATGCGGACTAACATCGTTTTTTATCTGATTTTTCTTAATCAATAATAAAAATTCGTAGACCAATACCGAGGCTTGATAGGTGTCAACCTTCCTTGCTTGAATTTGCTGATAGCTTCGATCAACGAACTCACGTAATTGTTGATCAGGTGCCTTAATTTGAATGTACTGACTGAACCGCAACGTTGCCAGCATTTCTGTAATCAGCTCACCACCAAAAGTGAAGTAAGCGGTAAGCCATTCGCCGCTCACGGCATGGTAAGCGTGCGGAACATCCTTATCAATCAGAACGCCCTGTCCTGTGCGAAGCTCAAACCGTCGATCGCCCACCATAATTTCACCAACACCAGCAATGGTTTGTAACCAATGCACATATGGATAGCCTTTCTTACGATTAATCGATTCCTGTGGCCAGCGGTTACTAATGCTATCAATGTACAGTGGCAGCGAATAATCCGTTATTCCAAAGCTATAGCGCATATTTTCCACTCCATCAGCTACTGTATTTTTGCAGAGCTATCATCTTCTATTCCAAGACCCGATTGCGTTGCGTATATTTTTGCATTAACTCTGCGTATTCAGTGTAAGCGTCACACTGGTTAAATTCAAAACTTGTGAGCTTAGACTTGAATGACTCGAAGCTCATCGTCTTTAAAAGTGGAATCAAGATACTCTCCTGTTGATAACGATAGAGAATTCCTCGTACTCTGAATTGCGCTTCATAATTCAAATCATCATCATGAAAATCAAATTGATCTGCAATGCCATCTACAATTTTATTTGCTTGGTCCATTTCCGCATAATGCGTCCACTTCTGATGAACTTGATCAACGAACTTCATCCATGGTGAATCCGTCTTTGGATGCGTTAAGCCCATAAAACAAGCATCTTTGTAGGCCCACAGACACCAAGAAATATGATGATTTTCAAACAAATCGACCGTATCTTCCAGCAATTCCATACTGAAGCCAACATCGTTAGCATCAATATCGTAGCCAGCCTCACCACAAATCAACGGATGATGAAGATCGTGCATCGTCGATAATAAGTCCACCAAACCATTATCAAATTCTTGTTTCCGTTCCGCGCGGTCCAAATCACGGTCGAGCAGGTTTTGCTTCCAGACTGTTGGGTAATAATGGAAACTCACAATCAGCTTATCATCCTTAATATCCTTAAGACCTGAGAAATCCATTGCGAAGTGATCGCTCTCCAAAATTACGGCATGATTGGTATCGCTCTTGCGAATGCTAGTAACGGCGTCTTGAAAGTATTCATTCATCGTGTCCCACGTCGCCATAGCGGGCTCATTTAATAAATCATAACCTAAAAGATAACTGTATTTGTGTCCAAATCGCTTTGCTATCTCCCCCCAGACACTAACCAATTGATTTCGTAACGCTTTGAATTCCCAAAATTGTGGAACTCCAGTCCGGTTGTCACTATGCCAATCCGGATTCTGACCACCTGGTGCCGTATGCATATCCAACATACAGAAGATATGGTACTGTTCACAATAATCCAGCAATCGCTGAACCTTTGCAAATCCGAATTTTTTAAATTCTAATGTATTATCGTCCATGAACAACCGATAATTAATAGGCACTCGAAGAAAGTTTACGCCCAGCTTCTTCAAGAATTTAAAATCGTCTTCACCAACGAAATTATCGATATAGGTATCTAAAAATTCATGACCTTTTCCTTTACCATAAGCACGGTCAATACTATTTAAAATCATACTCTGTGGTCCGGGCATTCCGATCATAAAATGTTCAATATTTAGCCAGGTTCCAATTCCTAGCCCCCGTAGCGTTAACGGCTCGCCCTTAAAGTACAATTGATCTTGTTTAACTTCGATATAATCAGTCATCGTAATTTCCTCCTAAACTCGCATCAATCTGTTACCTTTGCCGACAGTGGCTTGATGACAAAAAGCATTAAGATACCAACAATTACCAGAATCCAGCCAAAGAACAAGAACGTAAATCCTAAGTCACTGCTTGAATGGAACATGCCAATCCAGCCCAATACCAGTGGCGTCACGAAAGTTCCAATATTGCAGCCCACAATCATCAACGATGTCGCTAAGTTAAGGGAGTTCTTAGGAGCCACATCGGCAGCTAAATTAAAGACATAAGCCACCACAACCCCGGAAATCATACTGGTCAAAATAACTCCGGTTCCAATAATCCAAGCATTTGTAGACAAAGCAATCATCAACTGTGCAACCCCAGTTAAAGCAATCGTTATCGGCTCAAATGTAAACTTTAATACCCGGAGCATCGGGCCAAAGATGATCCCAGTCAGGATCCCAGCAAACTGCGCTAAGCTCAAAGCCGTGGCAATCGTTGCTAAACTTAAATAGTGATTCGTAGTGACATACTCTGTAATCCGCGTGTAAGAAGCGATAATTGGGATTAAGTAGAGAATACAGAAAATTGTCCAGAAAACGACTTTCCCATTTACACGTTGCTTTTCCTTTGTTTGCGGCCCTTCAGCAGCAGCTTCTCTGGCCTTGGCCTCGTCAGAAGGTTCCGGTACATAGATGGCAAAGAGGATCGTCAATAAGAATGCCAGACCATAAACCCAGAATGCAGCGTGCCAATTAAAAGAAACCAATAAAATTCCGGCAACATAGGTCGTCAGTGAACTTCCCAGCTTTTCACAAGAACTCCGATAGCCCATTAGGTTGGATCGTTCATGACCGGAGAAAAACATCCCAATCATACTTACCGCATATGAATTAACTAATCCAAAACCAACCCCGAGCATGAGTCGGGAAGCAAAGAATGCCCCATAACTAGTGACCAATGCTGGTGTAATACCTGAAAATCCAGCAATCAGTAAACCAACAATTACAGTTCGCTTGACCCCAATCCACTTAGCAACCCAAGTACTTAACAACGTGGCAAAGACCACTGAGATTGACGGTAACGTCTGCAATAATTCAACATTAGACCGCGCAACATTCGGAAAGGCTTTGAGCCAACTCGGAATTGTTGCCGCAATAGCTGAACCTGAAGTTAAAATAATCGAAACAGACAATAGTGATGTCTTCATCATCACAGAATATTTTTTTGGTTGCGCTTCAGTTGTTTCATCCATGATTTTCACTCCTTATTTTTAAATCGTTCGTCTTAAAATCACAACATCATAAGGCTTCAAGTCTAACTTAGCAGTTACTGGTTCCGTTGCCACTACTGGCGTTGCTTCCGGTGCCGGATTGGTCACAAATTGTGGTTGATCGCTCGTATTGATAATAAAAATAAATTGCTCGTCACTAGTCGCTCGCGTCGTTATCTCAACTGCCGGCGTTGCCTCTAATGGCAACCCAACAGTATTGTTCATTTGTTGCAGTAAGTAACTCAAGCCCGCCTGATTCAGACTGGCACCACAATAATAAGCGTAGCCTTGACCAAAATGATTACGTGTCAATGTTGCATAATCCTCGTAGAAAACATCACTAGAATAGTGAGCAAGTATCGTCGCTGTATCAGGAATCACTAAATCACAAATTCCCGTGGCTGATCCGATTTTCGTTTGATCTGGCGTTAAAACGCGTACAGTCTGTTGCGGACTACGTGCATCTCGCTCATCCACGTGGATTCCGAGCAACTCACGTAACGGGCCTGGGTAACCGCCTAAGTAAATATTATCTGTTTGATCGGTCATCCCAGAAAGATATGTCGTAAGGAAATTCCCCCCTTGCTTAACGTAATCGGTAATGTTAGTAACAAATTTCGAATTCAATAAGTAAAGTACCGGCGCTACAACCAACTGATATTTTGAAAAATCAGCCTCCTTAGAAACGACATCCACCGTCAGACCGTGGTTATAAAGCATCTGATAAAAACGTTGAACTTCCCGTACATAGCTAAAGTCTGCTAAAGGCCCGATGGCGTTCTCACTTCCCCAATAGCTATCCCAATCAAAAACTATCGCAACCTTAGCTTGGACATTTGCTTTCTGAAGAAGATTCGGCAAGGTTGCAATCTCTTTGCCAAGCTGTTGGACCTCTTTGAATGTCCGTGTTTTCACCGAGTCACTATGACTAAGTACTGAGCCGTGAAACTTTTCGGGTCCACTCCGCGACTGCTTAAGTTGGAAAAATTCGATGCTGTTAGCACCGTGGGCGATGGCCTGATAACTCAACATTCGCATTTCTCCAGGCTTTTTAAGTGCATTGTATGGATACCAATTTTGTTGATTTGGCGTCTGTTCCATCAGCAAAAAGGGTTGGCCCTTTAATCCCCGCATCAAATCGTGTTCTAAGGCATTATCACTGGCTGTATCTCCTGGCATAGGGTAGCTATCCCACGAGACAATATCCATTTCTGGGGCCCATCTAAAATAATCAAGAGCTTTTTGTGAACCAGTTAAGTTAGTTGTTACGGGATGAATATAATCATATTGCTTGATAATATCGCGTTCCATTTTATAGTTGGCCAACAAGCTATCCGACTGGAATCGTTGATAGTCCAGTGCCGCACCGTTAAGAACCGGCTTACCATTATCAAACAAATCAGTCGTCATCATCGGCGGCTCAATCTCAGACCAATCATGATAAGTATGACTCCAAACGTTGCTATCCCAAGCACGGTTGAGTTGTTTTAAATTTTTGTATTTACTTTGTAACCACGTACGAAATGCTGCTGCGCATTGATCACAATAGCAATATCCTTCGTACTCATTGGAAACGTGCCAATACGTTAGCTCTGGGCAATCCTTATATCGCTGAACCAACTGTGTCACTAGCTTTCTAGCCAGGCGTTTAAAATCTGGACTATTGGGACAGGCGTTGTGCCGTTTTCCCTGCTTCTGTTGGATACCATGTACGTCCACCCGGGCTACACTAGGATACTTATGAATCACCCAAGCCGGAATGGCTGCGGTCGATGTTGCCAACACAATCTTTATTTGATTACGTTCTAGCAAAGACACGATACGATCGAGTTGTTCAAAATTAAAGACATCTTCTTGTGGTTCCAGCAGTGCCCACGAGAAGACATTAATCGTCGCGACGTTAATGTCAGCCTGCTTTAATTTATCAATATCGTCCTGCCACGTATCCTCCGGCCATTGCTCTGGATTGTAGTCACCACCGAACAGAAAGGTGTCCTGTTTACTTTCATTCACACTGCATTCACCCCTAGCACTATAATTAAATTGCTTGTTTGGAAAGCGCTTTCAGTAATTATATTAGCATGTGAGCTACTCCCTGTAATTAAGGAGAATGCTGATAAAATATCATAAATTGAAACTCTTCTGTTTATCAATCCACATGAGATAATCTAATTCTTAAAAAATCGATCAAAAAAGACGACTTACTAAAATATAGTAAAGTCGCCTGTTCTTTTAACAACGTAACGTGCACATCAGTTAACACCTGTCTCAACTAAATTCCTTACCCGCTCCTCAACTTCATCGCGAACCTGACGGAAAACTGCCAGCACCGCCGCATCATCCCCTGTCGCCTGGGCGGGGTCTGGCAACGGCCAGTGGCGCTTGGCCACACTCGGCGGCGTCATTGGACATTTGTCTCGGGCATCGCCGCACAGGGTGACCACCAAGTCGCAACTTCTGAGATATTCAGGATCAATTAACGTCGACTCCTGCCGACTGATGTCGATACCCCGCTCTGCCATAACCTTTACGGCTAACGGATTAAGGCCGTGGCGTTCAATTCCCGCACTTGCGATCCGCCAATCCTGCGGCACTAACTGACGGGCGAATCCCTCCGCCATCTGGCTTCTGCAAGAATTACCGGTACAGAGAAAATAGAGTTGTGGCATCGTATAGCCTCCCAAAAGCATTTTGGCTAAAGTATACCATGTTCCCTTCCAATTCTTTACAACCGATTATCCCCCATCTCTCCGGCCCGTTCACTGGCCCAGCGCAGACGGCCCCAAACGATCCCTAGTACGAAGCCAATGAATGTTGGAACCAGCCAGCCAAGGCCCAAGCTCGCAAATGGAAGCAGCTGGTGATACGCAGTGAGCGTGGCCGCAACTGGTCCCCAACTTGTCACAACTTTAGGCGAGTTGGCCAACATATCCAGAATTGCTGGCACCACGGTGAAGGCAATCGTCAACTTGTATACCAACCCGGCATACGGGCGTTTGGCTACCGTCAACGATACCAGAATCAACGCCAAGGACAGTGGATACAGCAACATCAGCACGGGCAACGACCACGCAATGATCGTGTTCAGTCCGGCGTTGGCCACCAAGAACGAAACAAACGTGGTCACGCGTAACCAATTGAGGTAGCTGACCTTGGGAAACAGCTTATGAAAATCCTGAGCAAAGGACGTGACCAATCCCAGAGCCGTGGTGAAGACACCTAACGTCACCAGCACACCCAAAAAGGCCGTCCCAAAGCGGGTGAAGTAGTGGCCCACAATTTGTGAGAGGGCCACCGCACCATTGGCGGATAATGTTAGTTGACTGAGACTGAACGCCCCAAGGAGAACTAAGCCAAAGTAGATCAGAATTTCTAGACCAATGCTGAGCGTTCCCGCTTTCGCCGTTAATCTTGTCAGTTCACGGTCATGATAACCCAAGCCCCGAACCGCATGAACAAACGTCACACTCAACGCCAACAGCGCCACGGCGTCCACCGTGTTGTAACCTTCCAAAAAACCACTGATAGGCGCGTTGCTCTGGTAAGCCGCCGTCGCCGCATGGTCCAAGCCACCCATGGGGGTAATGAAGGCCACCACGAAGATGACGGCCAACATCGCCAGAAATCCCGCGTTCAAATACTTACCGACTACTTTAACCAAATTATTCTGATGCGTGGCTAGGCGGTAAGCCGCGCCAAAGAACAACGCGGTGAAGATTAACATCCCCACCGTATCGAATCGTTTGGGGAGAAAGGGTTGGAGCGCCATCTCATAGGCCGTGGCCGCCGTCCGGGGTGTCCCGAAGAATGGTCCAATTGTCAGATGAACCAAAATCAAGAATAAAGCCGCGTAGTGCCGGCCCACCGGTTTGGCTAAATCGTACAAGCCGTCACTTTTCGTCACGACAACCGCTAGAATCGCCAACAGGGGAAACAAGGACCCTGAGATTGCAAAACCCAGCGCCGCCGTGAACCAGTGACCCCCCGCCATTTGACCCAAATGAACGGGAAAAATCAAGTTGCCCGAACCAAAGAACATTCCAAAAATCAGCGAACTGACCACTAATAACTGACCCCAATGACGACGCGGCTTGCTTTCTGTCTGATCCATACTGATTCCTCCACAACTTTTTAGTTTAAACGTCAAAAGAGCCCTTCTCCCACTACGGGAAAAGGGCTCTACAAGTAGAACGGTACCACCTTTTTGAGGCAGTCGCCCACCTCACTCATCACGGACTAACATCCGCTAGCCAAGTAATGGTGGCCACCACGATTGCCTACATATCAGCATCGAACTCGGAATTGATGTTCACCGGCGCTTGCTGGTCACTTTTCACTCAACGTGACTCACTGGGCAACGCGACGCCGGCTACTACTTTCCTCAACGTTTTTAAATATTGTTTGTATTATAGTTGGTTGGAGATGATAAATCAATGGTAAATTTAATCGTTTTATAATTTATTTGATGTAGCCCCTATTCAGCTACAACGCCACGGACCGTTTATAAAACACTCAATCATCCGTCTGATTATTTTTTCGATGATCGCGCCGCCATTGCTTGACGTAATCCAGTCGTTTCTTAAAGAGGTTCTCCCGACCCTGATCCGTTGGCTGATAATACTCGTGACCCACCAGAGAGTCCGGCAGCGTTTGCATTGTCGTCAACTTATCCTTCGTATCGTGGGCGTACTGGTAGTCCTTGCCGTAATCCAAGTCCTTCATTAGCTTGGTCGGTGCATTTCGAATCTGGAGGGGGACCGGCTCATCGCGGGTTTCCTTGACATCACGTTTTGCCGCCAACCGCGCCTTATAAATGGCATTGGATTTGGGTGCCAACGCCAAGTAGGTAACCGCCTCCGTCAAATGAACGTCACACTCCGGCATGCCCAAGAATTGGCAAGCTTGGAAGACGTTCATGGCGACATTCAGCGCGTTGGTATCGGCCAACCCAATATCTTCGCTGGCAAACCGGACCAGTCGCCGCGCAATGTACAGCGGGTCCTCGCCGCCCTCCAGCATGCGTGACAGCCAGTAGATGGCAGCGTCCGGATCGCTATTACGCATGGACTTGTGCAGCGCAGAAATAATATTATAGTGCTCCTCACCAGTTTTGTCATAAAGCACAAACTTCTGCGAAATCAGCTGCTTCAGGTCATCCATGTTTACCGTCACGCGATCGCCTTGCTTATTACCATTGAGGACCGCCATTTCCAGCGTATTCAGCGCACTACGCGCATCCCCGTTGGCAAATTCAGCAATGGCACGTTGCTCATCCGCCCCAATCGTAACCTTACCTTTGAAACCCTCGGGATTGGCCAGCGCATTGGTGAGTATCTGCTCGATGTCTTCGGTCGATAGCGCCTTGAGCACAAAGACCTTACACCGCGATAACAGCGCGGAATTAATCTCAAACGAGGGATTCTCCGTAGTCGCCCCAATCAGAACGATGCTACCACGTTCCACGTAAGGCAGAAAGGCATCCTGCTGGGCTTTGTTGAACCGGTGAATTTCATCCACGAAGACAATTGTCTTTTCACCCACGGCGAGGTCGTTACTGGCCTGTTTCATAATTTTTTTATCTGACTGATACTGCTGTCAACCGCACTGAATCGTAGAAACTTTGCCTGCGTCTGCCGCGCGATAATTTCAGCCAGCGTGGTCTTACCAACACCCGGTGGCCCCCAAAAAATCATTGAGGACACCTCATCATTTTCGATCAGCTCGCGGAGAATTTTTCTCGGCCCTAATAGATGTGATTGGCCCACAAAATCAGCCAGTGACCGTGGCCGCACGCGGCTGGCCAACGGCGTATTCTGTTGATTGGCAAATAACGACTCCTGCTCCACGAGAATCACCACCTTTTAGGTCAATGATAACCCGTTTAGACGATTAACAAAAGTCATTAAAACCTGTCTACACCACCGACTAGCCAGCCAATTCGCTTAACCCCAACGTTAATTTCGTCCATACCACTTGCGTTCATGGCCCAACAATAATTTCTAAATTCTTGGTACACCATAGTCAGTAATCGGGTAACCATATTATCCCATCAGCCCACACTTAATTTCCTAGTATTTTGAGCTCATATCCCGTATGATAAAAGAAATCCAATAAGCTTAATCCGCTAAGAAATGGATAAAACCCACTTACAAAGGAGCCTCACACCTCATGGAAGACTACGTTGCCCTCGACATCAAAACTGCGAACTCCTCGCGCGCCGCGATCTGCGCCATTGGCCTCGCCCAATTCAAAAATGGCGAGCTGACCAATAGCCTCTACAGCCTCGTCAACCCGCACGAACCTTTTGCCGAACGCAACACCGCCAACCATGGGATCGATGCCGCGGCGGTGGCCCAAGCGCCGACTTTTCCGGAATTGCTGCCACTCTTGCATCGCTGGCTCGACCATCAACTCGTGGTGTCCCATACCAATTTTGATATTTCGGCACTGCGCCAAGCTCTGACCAAATACGCCCGGCCCCAGTTCACGTTCAAATACTTCGATAGCTACATCATCTGTCAGCAGCTCGTGAATTATTCTCAACACCGCTTAGCCGACATGGCCGCTTACTTCGGCATTCGCAATCCGCACGAACACCACGCCCTCAATGATGCCCAGACGTGCGGCCACATTGTCGCGGCACTAGTCAATCACCGACAGGCCCCATCACTCAACAGTCTCTTAAACAAGGCTGGCTTCCACCAGTTAGGCGTCTCATCTCAGTTGGAACAGAAAAAATTCCAGCGCACCAGCGTTCTAGACCTGATCGACATTGCTCCCGCGGTCAAGACCGCCGATTTCAACCGGTTCACGCCAGCCGCCCTGTTCTACCAACGAAACGTCGTCCTTACCGGTAAGCTTCAATTGATGACACGCGCCACGGCCTTTCAAAAGATCATTGCCGTCGGTGGGACGCCACAAGACGCGATTACCGATACGACGAATTTTCTCGTGGTCGGCCATACCAATCCACAAGTTGTCGGTGCCGATGGGAAATCCCCTAAGATTCGCAAGGCTGAGGAAATTAATAAGATTTTCCCAGTGATTACGATTATTGATGAATCCGACTTTCTTAAGGCAATTGCGCAATAAAAAAAACGAGAATATAACCCCGAACACTACCGTTTAACCGCATCAGTCTTTTTCAATAATGTCTGTAGATAATTCATAAAGCTCATTGTAGAAGATTCTTTTCCTTGTTTGCTATAGTGCTGAGATTCAATCAAGTTATCAACTAACTTTTCAACCTCTGGAATACTTCCAAAAAGCCCATCTCGCCGCATATTTCGGATAACATTCTGAGCCTTATCGCCCAATACGATCAAATGCTTAGGCTGGACAATCTGACACTCTTTAATAAAGAGCATCGCACTTTGTCGATACTTTTCCTGATTGTGCCGAATCACTTTTTCATACGCTTGTGCACTATCAAAAAATTGATCGGCATTTGGCTTGGTCAAATCGCGAACATAAACATTAATAACTTGGCTATCCTTGATCGTAATTGTGTTACGATCATTATTTTTGACCAAATTCTCTTTATACCGCTTGAGATATCCCGGATAAGCTTTAATCGCTAATTTTTTGATATTTTCGTCACTTTGATCAAGAAAGATCCCTGGATTCTTACTCTCCTGGCTGACAAAGTAGTCGGCATCAATATTGGCTGAGCTACTATCCACAGTATTTTTCAAAATATCTGTAATATAGCTACCGCGAAAGCGTTCGTGGTTTGTCATAAGAGCAAACTTATAGGTTGGTGTCTTAACTACCATATCATGGAATTGGCCCCACTCGTTATTCACTGCCTGCCCTTCTTTACGCTCGGCAATGTTCAGCGCTACAAACATGTAATCCGACTTGAATGGCAAGTCTTGTTTAGCAGGGTTGGTAAACACAGAATCATCAACGCTCAAATCAACTGACAAATACTGCCCAATATTATTTGGTGTCAATTTTACTGATCGCCTTTCCATTTCCTCTTTAATCTTCTCATTCTCAGGTAATTTCTTAAAAGAAACAATCGACCCACAATCTGACAAATATAGCATTCGCCGGTGCCCTTCTGTATCTGGTAACGAGAGTCCAACCTCCGTTTTCTTCAATCCCCGACAAACTTCTCCATTAGTTGGCATACGTATCACTCCTCTGACATTTCATCTTCTTTTAACGGACAACTTAAAATCTATCGCATCACAATTAAATTCCCGCACATTTTCATCCTAATCACTAACAACAAAAGAGCCGACAAGTTAGTCTCGCGACCTACTCATCGACCTCATCCAAGATATCCTATTGCGTCCCCGGGGAATCGAACCCCGATCGAAAGGACCGAAATCTCTCGTGCTATCCGTTACACTAAGGACGCCTAACATCCTTAGTGTAATCCAAAATTAGTTTTAACGCCAAATAATTTAACGCGCTCCTGAAGCTCGCACCGCTTCTTGTTCCAGATACAGCTCTAATTTATCCGCACTCTCGCGGAAATCCACGTTAAATGTAGTTCCTTGTGGGGTTACCGTGGCAGTCTGGACGCCATCAATATCCGTCACAATCAACGTTTCACCCTGCCAACTGGCGGTATCGTAGTGGCCATCCTCTACCTGATCCAAGAAGCCTTGAAAAATATCGAGCACCGCCTGGTTAATAATGTCATCTTCCGTACGGTCCTCGCCATGTTGTTTCAATTGTAGTTGGCGCAGCTGCACCTCGTCCATATCGGTTGGTATCTGAATAAACACTGGAATGCCTCCCATAATTAGTTTTACTGCTATTCTAGCACTTCCTGACGAAGAAACGAGTGCGAATGTTATCCTCTATTCAAATCTGGTGTAAACTAGGAGTAAGCAATTGTGATTACACTGACAACTACCTAGGAGGTGGCTCATGGAAGACTCGATACTAGATTTTACTACGAACCTGGCCATTCTCCATCGGCAATTTCAGCGAGCAATGAATCAGATTCTAGAGGCCGACGAGATGCCGGTCAACATTACGGAGTTTTACCTGCTGGTGCTGGTCTCCGAGACCAGTCACCTGAATCAGCGAAAGGCGGCTTGGACCATGGCCGTGGACGAAGGCCTGATGGCACGGATGGTCCAACACCTGGTCAAGCTTTCCTTATTACAAAAGGAAACGGGCCCTCACGATCGGCGCAACCGGCGTTTAAAACTCACCGCTGACGGTAAACGTATGGTCAAACAAGCCATTGAAGTCCTTCACGATTGGTGGGAACAGGTCACCCCAACCGACAGCGACTTCGACTACGCTGGCATTACGGCCCAATTACAACTACTATCAAGCCGCGTATTGAAAGACCAACAGACAGAACATGCACATTCGTAGATTTTTTTGATTTTCTCACCTGAGGAGGGATTCATGATGAGTAAAGCCATTACTATTGCAGAAGCCCAGCGTTATGACGCACACACGATCAACGAAATCGGTATCCCCGCATTGGTTCTCATGGAGCGCGCCGCCTTGGCCACCTTCAACAATCTATTAAATGATGATTTTGATTTAAGCCGCGTCGTGGTCGTTGCCGCCACCGGTAACAACGGCGGCGATGGTCTCGCGGTCGCACGGTTACTTCACATTCGGGGAATTGACGTGGAGATCTACCTGTTAGGCGATCCCGACAAGGCCACCCCACAGACCGCGCAACAATTAAAGATTGCCAATTACTACCACATTCCGTTCACCAACGATCTCAACCACGTAGTCAACGCCACGCTGATTGTCGATGCCATCTTTGGTGTCGGCCTGTCCCGTAACATCACCGGCAAATTCGCCGATGCCATCAACGCAATTAACGCCGCTGATGCCAAGACCGTTTCCATTGACGTGCCTTCCGGGGTCAACGCCGACACAGGGGAAGTCATGGGCGTCGCGGTTGTCGCCGACAGCACCACCACCATGGCCTACAACAAGATCGGTCTCCTGACGATCACCGGTAAGCAACACAGTGGGACCGTCCACGTTGCCGACATTGGCATTTACGCCCAAGATCACTTGGAGCACGCCCGTTAAAGTCGGTGAGCGAACCAACTCTTTCAGTTTAATGTGTGTTTATCACGCGTCCAGTGTAGACTAAGGGCACGAAAGTAGAGTGACTTTCGTGTTTCTTGACTGCGACCAGCATCCCCTCCTGAGGTGCTGGTCGTTTTTTGAACTGATTGGCGTTAAGCACCGCTAGCTATTGACTGGAGCACATTTCAACTAACCGTCATCCAAGTCCCAACCCGCCAAGCCATTTCACAAGCTTTTCTTCCACAGACCCGGTATACTAGGCTTAATACTATTGGGAGGTGCCCCACATGTCACAACTAGAAACTGGTTTCACCAACGTCCAAGCGCTGAACCCCAGCATTATTGTCGACCTGCGCTACGCCACCACGGATAATTTTACTCATCAAGTCATTTATGATTTCGCTACTGCCATCGCACGCACGGGTTCCGCTAAGAAGCTGGCCCGAGCCAGCGAACGACTCAACGAACAGGGTTACCGCCTGAAGGTCTGGGATGCCTACCGTCCCGTTGCCGCACAGGAGCGGCTGTACGACGTTTATCCCGACCCCTCATTCGTGGCCAAACCCAACCCGAACTTTTCCCACCAAAAGGGCGTCACCTTCGATGTCACGCTGTGTGACGCCGCGGGTAACGAGTTAGAAATGCAGACGGAATTCGACGACTTCACCATCGCGGCACACCGTGACTTCAACCGAACTCCACTGCAAGAAAAACACTATCAGATTCTCGATCAGGCCATGCAGGCCGCCGGCTTCTTCGGCTATGAAAACGAGTGGTGGGACTACCGCGACACCCAGATGGACAGCTACCCACCGGCAACCGCGGACCCCAATGATTTTCAAACCGCTGAACACGCCTAATTACGCAAAAATTGGAACTTGCTCACTATGAGCTGGTTCCAATTTTTTTGTGTTATTTATCTAAAAGTTGAAAGTTTACAAACAAGCTCCGGTCCCCAACTGACAAGGTTTATCGCCATTAAATTAGTCATTACCGCCACCTGCGGCTGCCAGAGATTCCGGCGGGGGACCGCCTGTGGCCTGAGAAGCGGTCCTCCGGCTCGGTTTGAAGCCTGACAAGAAACGTCAGTCTCCAAACACGTCCCGCGCTGTAAGCTGACTCAGGACGTCAGCTAACACCGCTGTCACGGCTACCTCTATCTCTGACTGCCTCCGGTTACGATGAGTGAAAGCCACTAAACGTGCTGTGAAATCGCTGGCGTGACAACGTTTGGCCAGCTTAATTGAATACCCTTCACGTAGCCGTGAGTGAGTCAAATTTGGTCTCAGCCGTGGGATTTTCCAAGCGGTTTGCTTGGAAAATAGCGTCTTTGAGACGCGGGCTGCCGGCTCAAAGCGAGAGACAAGACCGTCCTTTGGCTTTTCCCGATCCTTCCCACCGCGATCCAGGCCAAATTTGGCGAACAGTAAGGCGGTCAGCACGCGCCTATCATATTATAATTGGAGTCATCCTTATCACACTATGGATTCTAGCTATTTCTAACTTTCAACCTTCAGTTATTTATCAAAAAAAGTTTGGGAAAATTCCCAAACCCTTGTGCTTCAAGATAGCCGAAACGTGCGCCAAAAGGCCGCCGGTTCTGCTTTCTTCGTCTCGCTTTAATTGGTGTAACCCGAATCCTTTAACATAAAGGAATGATCTGGAATCCGAATCAACGTGAAGCGGTCCGCCAACCGACCGGCGTGTAGTCCGATCCCGTTGACGAATGACTTCTTATAGGTGGTCTCGATAACGCCGACCCACGCCTTTTGGTGACGTTGATCGTACTTGGCAACCTTTTTTTCATCCCACTTGTAAGCAGATGCCGGCAGGTTGATCGGCTTGTTGCCATCCGAAACGGTGGCATCGTTGCTGCTGACTTGGTATTTTTCACCCTCCGTCAGGTAAGTGTAGCGTTGCACCGGTTTCTTACCATTACTGTTATCAACCTCAACGTAATAGGCCGAACCGGACGTGGCCCCCGTGTTGATGACCAAAGGTTCGTAACGGGTGGTCTGCGTCACGCGTCCGCCCAGTTGGTTAACATTTTGGAAGAAAGTCGTATAGCTCATCCCGCCGAAGAACAACACCCATACGACCAGTTCAATCGTCGAAATGGTGAAGTTCTGCCAGGAGAAACTCCGATGCTCCTTCACGATTAATCGGATACGACGGACCCGCATGTCATGAACCATCCAAACGAGTGTTACGAGGACGATTAACCACAGGCCCATCCCCACTAAGTTCCATGCTGATTTCATAGTTCCCAATTCCCTTCCAAGAAACAAACCACTTATGGGTATTTCTGTTCTCTATTAGCTTACGAGATTCACGTCACGAATACAAGCGCTAGTTTCATGGATTTCATCATAAATTACACGGCGCCACGCCATCCCTAATGACCTTTAACTCTACCACAGCGTAGGCTATACTTAAATTAATTGCATCCTACTAAGGAGGAATGTCTTGTGTGTACGAGTCTAACCTATACATCCGCCGCCGACCACCACTTCTTCGCCCGGACGATGGATTTTCCAACCACGACCCCCTGGCGGCCGGTGTTCATCCCCCGCCACTACCGCTGGCAAACGGCACTCCACGACGCCCGAACAACGCGGTACGCCTTTCTCGGCGGTGGTCGCGCCGCCGCTGACTTCTCGACCTACCTGATGGCCGATGGCATAAATGAAAGCGGCATCACTTGTGCTGAACTCTATCTGCCGGGCGCCGCCGAATACGCCGCCGATCCCCTACCCGGTCGCCTCAACCTCACGCCCCAAGACTTCATTAACTGGGTCTTAGGCGAACACGCCAGCCTAGCCGCCGTCGTGGCCGACCTGCCGCGAGTGACACTGGTCGCACGGCGCTGGGGCACGGATGCCTACGTTTACCCCTTTCACTGGATTCTCAGCGATCGTAGCGGCCAAACGTTAGTCATCGAACCCACGGGAGGCCCGCTGAAAGCCCAGCGTAATCCCGTCGGCGTCCTCACCAACACCCCCGTTCTGGCCACACATTTACAAAACCTCAACGCCTTTCTGAAAGTCCCCGGATCCGACTTCACGGGTCAAACGGTCACGGCTGCCAGCGATTATCTCGCCAGCGGCGCGCCACTCCCCGCGGGTCCCGTGCCCACTAAGCGCTTTATCCACATGGCACTTCGCCGTTGGGGAACGCCCCCGATGACCACAACCGCTGCTAGCTTACACCAGATTTTCCATTGGTTAGCCGAGGTTAGCCTGCCCTACGACCCCGCTAGACGACACCAAGCGAACCATAATTACACCCATTATCGGGCCGTCATCGATATTTCAACGGCAACTTATACCTTTATTTCACGAAAATCTGGGCGTTTGCAACAAATGACATTGACGCCAGAAATGGCGGCCCACCGGCATTATCCTCACGCCTATTCGGCAAAATAAACGTGAATGTTGCAAACCTTAAGTTTAGCTTTAATCCGATTGATATTCGTTTGAGACATTTCTGTAACAACTCCCTGATAGTATTAAGCATGTTGAATCGAACGAAAGAACATTTAATACTAAAAAATAATTGAAATTAAGGAGTTTGTTTACATTTATGAAGAAGACGCTAACTAAAATTGTATTATCTCTGATCGCTATGGTGGCCTTTACGGTTGCCGGCATCGCCGTTAACCAACCCGTTAATGCTTCCGCAAAGACGGTTTCCTACAGCAAATTACATAAGGTTGCGAAGGCCCAACTGGGCAAACCTTACGGCTGGGGTGCTACTGGTCCTTCCCGTTTCGATTGCTCTGGCTTTACCAGCTACGTTTACAAGAAGGGTGCTTCCAAGAAGATTCCACGGACGGCCCAAGCACAGTACAACAAGTACAAGCACGTTAGCTACAAGAATATTAAGAAGGGTGACTTGGTCTTCTTCGGTGGTTCTAAGCGTTCTATCTCTCACGTGGGGATGTACGTGGGCCACGGTAAGATGATTGATTCCCAAAACCGTGGTGTGGTGACCGAAGCCGTTCACGCCCCATGGTGGCACGCCGTTGGTTACGCCCGGGTCGCAACTGTTAAGTAAGTTCTCGCTAACCTTCATAAATTAAATAAACGGTATCCCCCATCGTGCGTCGCGATGGGGGATTTTTGTGCGACGAATTTACAATTGAAGTGCAACAAGTAAGAAGATAAAAAAGGAACTCATAGCCTGAGTCCTGTAAAATGAAGTCACCACAACAATCATTTAAAGGAGACTTTAGGCTATGAGTTCGTACAAACATCTTACCTTAAAAGACCGAGAATGCATACTGTTAGGCGTCACTTTAAACGATAGCTATCAAGTTATTGCGGAGAAAATTGGCTGTTCTAAAGCCACTGTATCACGTGAAGTTACACGCAATGGCGGTCGTGATGCATACTCAGCTGTCAAAGCACAAGAGAGCTACCAAAGGCGCCGACTGAAGAGCCGCCGTCCTAGACTCCTAACTGACCTGAAATTACGAGATTTTGTCCTTCGCTGCATCGTTCAATACCAATGGTCTCCCGAACAAATCTCAGGGCGTTTACTTCACGAAAATAGTGGATGGCGAATTAGTTACAACACCATTTATCGCGGAATTGAACGTGATAATTTGGGAATTAAACGTAAGAGTCGTGGCGCTCGTGGTTTTGCCCGTAAACTCCGCCATCGTGGCAAAACTCGCAAGGTCAAAGGAACAATCAATGAACGACGGGGGCGGTTTAATGATGTTCCTTCAGTCCATGAGCGGCCAGTTTCGTGTGATAACCGGAGCTGGTTTGGCCATTGGGAAGGTGACACCGTTCGAGGTAAGACTGGACGTTCAGCTTTAGTTACGTTGGTGGACCGTAAATCACGTTACTTACTATCTCAACGAGTTTCCAAAGTAAACGCCAAGAACGTTACACAAGCTATGATTGACTTATTGCATACTGTGACGCCCAAACGAGTTCGTACGCTTACGCCGGATCGTGGAACTGAATTCGCAAGATATCGTGAAGTTAGTCAAGAGCTAGGTATTCCGGTCTATTTTCCAGATCCACACGCACCACAGCAACGGGGAACTAACGAGAATACAAATGGTCTTATTCGTGAGTATTTCCCAAAAGGAACTGACTTAGATCAACTCACTGACCAAGATATCTGTCAGTTCATTGAAACATTAAATAACCGACCACGTAAGGTCTTAGGCTGGAAGAGTCCATCAGAAATTTTCTTTGGAATAAAGTTGCGCTTGACTTGACAATTCGTCGCGCCGAAAAAGTCGCCATCCGCTTACACGTGGACGGCGACTTTCTTAACGTTCATAACGCGATTAAGGTCGAAACATGGCCACAACCCACCCCAGAGCAACTAACAGTGGAAAGATCATCCACCAATTTTTAGAAAAGAACTCCCAGCCATTCATGGGTCGCTGGCCTTCCGGTAACACGCTACGCGACTTGGCGGGTTGCGAATCGGTTGTGGCAGCCTGCCCGCCGACCAATTCGTTGAGATCGACCTGCAGGAGATTGGCCAACTTGACGACCGTATCCAAATCAGGCGTGGTTTCACCCTGCTCCCACTTTGAAATAGATTGCCGCGAGACAAAGAGCTCGTGGGCTAACTGTTCTTGTGATAAATTTTGCTGTCGTCGTAACTTAACGAGTTGTTGTCTGAACACATTTTCCATTAGACTCATCCCCCTTAGCTTGGCTTAATCATACCCAAAACCTCGCGGGCATACTAGCGAACAGCACCGAACAACCGGCACTTTGCCCGAGCGAGTTGCGCCCGTCACGGTTGCGAAATGGGTTGCGAACCCACCATTACAGGCATTCTCCATGAAATTCTACCCTAATAGAAAAGTCCAGACTCATCGTCTAGACTTTCACCGGTTAACGCCGGAGTTCAAGTTTCAAAGGCCGCTTAAAGACCAGCTCCGCAACGCCCAATCGATTGGCCAACCAGACGTACAGACCCACCATCATTAGGCCCAGAACGCCAACATACCCCATCGTTAGGAGTTTCCCCGTAAAGAAGGTACTCCCTACCAGCCACTGACAGCCGTCAACTAGAATCGTCGCCAGCACGGCAAAGACCAGGTTCAGCCGAACAATCGGAATAATTGCCGTCAGTTCAACGGCGTAGCTCCGCCGAATCAACCGCCAGCTCACCACGGTAATCCAGCCGAAGGCGAGCGCCGTCGTCAGCAACGCCCCGTATCCTTGGAAGCAGTAGACCAACGGCAGTTGCAGGACAATCTTGATGCCCAACCCCGTTAGTAGGTAAGTCGTGGCCTTTTTACTCATCCGCAACGCTTGAAGGACCGTTAACAAATCCAACGCCAGCCCAAGAATCAGGCTTTGCCAGACGTTGGCGATCAGATAGGTCGCCCCATCCCCATCGAAGTTAAAAAAGATACCATAGGTGGGAAAGGCAAAAACGCTGACCAAAATCACTAGCGGCAACAGAACAAACGTCAAAAGTTGAAAATTATTCGTGAGTAAGTCGCTGATCTGGTGCCGGTTCTTCTTAATATCGGCCAGCTTTCCCGCCAACAGTGGCAAGGAGGTTTCTGCCACTGCCATGGCGAGCGACACGATCACCGTCGTAATCTTATTGGGATTAGCCGAGAAGATCGTGAAGACGTACTGGGTCATGGCGGCCGACTGATGCAACAGACCTTGCATAATTTGCTTAAAGAACAGCTGATCCACCAATTGACTCAGGGTAATGCCAGAGCCGACAATCACGAACGGAATCGACTCGTAACCAATCATTTTGAGTAATTTCCCGGCCGCATGCTGCTTGCCAGTCTGGCTCTTCGCCGTCATCCGTCGGTAGTCGCCGCGCTGTCGCCACAGATGACCCAACAGGTACAGATAACTGGCGATCGCGCCCACAAAGGCCGCCGCCACGCTGACGAAGACGGCCGCGACATAGCCCTGATGGCTGACCTCAATCAGCCAGTAGGTGCCGCCTAAAATCACAATAATTCGAATAAACTGTTCCCACAACTGGGAAATACCAAACGGCTTGAGATCGCCATTCCCCTGAAACCAGCCCCGCAGAATGCTCATCGACGGAAGGATCACGATGGCCGGCACCAAGCAGCGAATCGCAATCGTCGCGTTTTTCACCGAGCTCACCGGACTATTCGCCGCTAGTACGGGCGCCAATCCATAGAGTAGGACCCCGCAAATCAGCCCCGAGACCACCATGAAGCCGAAACCGGCAAACGCAATGTGTTTGGAATTAATGAAACTATCTTCCCCATTAAAGAAGGCCACCCGCCGCGCAATGGCGGACGGGAACCCCGCCGTCCCCAGCGCAATGAACAACGCATAGGGCGTATACGCCGTGTTAAACAGCGCCTGTGCCACGGTTTGATGTTGTGGTGACCCAATCATCGCTAACCACGGAATGAGGTAAACAACTCCCAAAATCCGCGAAAAAATACTCCCAAACGAGAGCCAAAATGAACCTGAAATAATTTTTTTATCCATTAGATTTGAACACACCAATTCAGTCTAAGTGTCAAAGCACCACTCGCAAGGATACTCTTCTCCCCCGCCAGTGTACATGGCCAATCCGCAGACACCGGGGAATTTTACGCGTAAATAGGTGACCGGCGCTTAACTTTAAGCCGTTTAAAAAACGAGGCCACCTGTCGGATGGTCTCGTCTTCATAATCTGTTCAGTTACTCAGCATGATTGACCGCTGGGTGCGCCGTGAACCAGCTCGTCATGTCGTCGATTCGTTGAATCCGTAAACTCGGCAACCCATTTCGCGAGACCCCGTGGAAGCTTTGTGGGTAGCGAATGAGGTCCGCGTCGACGCCGTTGCGTTTAACCGCGGTGAAGAATTCCTCGGATTGACTGATGGGGCAACGCATATCCCATTCTCCGTGAAGCAAGCGAATCGGTGTGGTCACGTTCTGAGCGTAAGCTAACGGCGACTGTTGCCAGTAAGCCGTCACACCACCCTCGGCGAAGAGGTCAATACCCAGCTCCTCAGGATTAAAGTAAAACCCGATGTCACTGGTTCCAAACAAGCTAATCCAGTTGGTAACCGACCGCTGTGAGACGGCCGCCGCAAACCGCTGGGTGTGGCCCACCGCCCAGGTCGTCATAAACCCACCGTAGGACCCGCCAGCGATGTATTGCCGCGTCACATCCAACTCGGGAAACTTAGCCAACGCCACGTCCAGTCCGGTCATGACGTCGCTGAAATCATCCTCACCGTAGTGGCCATTCACGTGGCTTTCAAACGCCTGACCATAGCTGGTTGATCCCCGCGGATTGAAGAAGACAACCCCGTACCCACGGCTTGCGTGGACCTGAAATTCATAGAAGAAGGCGTCGCCATAGTTTGCATGGGGTCCACCGTGAACATAAAGTAATACCGGCGTCTTCGTGGCTGTCGTCTGGGCAGGTAAATACCACCCTTCCAACGCCTGCCCATCGGCAGCGGTATAGTCAAAACGCTGGGGATGGGCGAACTCATGGGTATCTTCGTAGGCCGCGTTTGGATCGTAACGGACGACTTCCCCTTCGCCCGCCAGCGAGAACGTAACGAGTTGGCTGGGGCAATCCTGGTAGGAAACGCTCAGCGCCAACGTCTCACTGTCAATCACATCGAAGTCTACGATTTGACGGGCCGTATCGTCCACGCGCTGAATCCCCGCTTGATTGCCCACGTAGAGTTGACTGTGCCCGTGATAGCCCGTCACAAAGACCACGCGCTGGGCGTCCAACCACCGCACTAATTTCTGCCCGGGCTGTTGTGCAAAGTCCCCGGCGAATTCCGGCGCGGCGTCCGCATCCAGATCGTCGGTCAGGCTCGTCAGTTCACCACCCGCGGCTGCTACTAAATAGACGTTCGCAACCGTATGGCGGCCGGCCGCCCCGTTATCACCAACGAGGGCCACCTGCCGGCCATCCGGCGATAACGTGGCGTCTTCGAAGTGCCCGTGCGTCAGACTCGCTGTTAAATCAACTGTCGCTCCGGTCTGCGTGTCCAAACAATACGCACCGTGGGTGAAGTCGCGGTCATTGGCGGGATGGTCCGCCTGTAAGAGCGTCACGTACCGGCCATCGGCGCTCACCGAGGTCAGTTCAAAATCAAATCCCCGTTGGTAGACCTCTTCTACGGCTCCCGTGGCAGGTAAATACCGCCGCAACCGGTAGGCCGCATCCTGAGGTAGCCAACCGTAACCATCGGCCTTGTTGATCAGCCGCGTGACGTGCCGTGTCTGGGGAAAGGTTTCTTGGTTTGGTAACTTGGGTAACTCCGCCGTCTCCACGGTTTTGAAATAAACGCTGTGGCCATCCGCCGCCGCAATCACCGTCTCGACGGCCTCATCCGGTGTGGTCGACGTCAGCCGGGTCGCCTCACCCCCGGTCGTGGCGATCGCATACAGCTGGGGCTTGGCGTCCGCCACTTTGGCGGCGTAATACAGTCGATCATCAGCCACAGCCGGTTGAACATTCAATTGGCCATTGACCGCCACATTCTGGGGATGGCCGTCCTGATCAACGCGTTTCACCCGTGCCAGATAGTGATTGCTGGCCTCATCAATACTATTTTCAACGAAATAGACCTGTTGGCCCACCGCCAACGTCTGCGAAACCGACTTTAATTTGAATAAATCCTGCGCCTTTACACTTTGGGACATGTCCATCGCTCCTTCATTTTATAAATACTCTCATTGTTTTCTCATTAAATAGTTGTTTCCAATATTAAGCCAGCACCTGATGGATGTCAATTATCAATCACGGGGATTGGCGCCCCGCTCCCACGGGAAACCTGCTACACTGGAAGTAACTAATTCTGAAGGAGTGAGCTTGAAATGAAAATTGCAATTGCCGGTGCGGGTGCCATGGGTAGCCGTTTTGGTGTAAAACTTCAATCAGCTGGTAATCAGGTCACACTGATCGACAACTGGGCCGACCACGTGGCGACCATCAATCAACAAGGTCTGACGGTCACGACCGATGATGGGACCAATCATGTCTATCAGATGACGGCCAAGAAGCCTCAAGACGTCACGGAGCAATTCGACCTTGTCATCCTGTTTACCAAAGCCATGCAGATGGACCAGATGCTCCAACAACTCAGCGGGGTATTGGGCAATCAACCGGCCGTCTTAACGCTGGCCAACGGGATTGGCAATATCGAAACCATTGAACGCCACGTGCCCAAGGACCATATCGTCGCCGGCACCACGGTCTGGTCATCCAGTCTGACTGGCCCCGGACACATCACGGTGACGGGAACCGGGAGTATTTCTCTTCAAGCCATCGTTCCCGATAAATTCCCCGACCTGCCCGGTTTAATTGCCACCCTGAACGGCGCTGGCCTAAACGCTAGCCCCGCCGAAAACGTCCTCGCGGCCATCTGGAAAAAAGCTGGCCTGAACAGCGTGCTCAATACCTACTGTACCCTGTTTGACTGCAACATCGCCGAGTTCGGGAATCTACCCAACTGGCGTGAACTCAATAATGCCGTCCTCAATGAATTCGAAGCCGTGGCAACAGCGGCGAAGATTCAGTTCAGTGCGGCCGACGATACGGCCCTGATTGCCGCGCAGTTCGACCCTAGCAAGAATGGTGGTCACTACCCGTCCATGCACCAGGATATGGCGAAGAAGCGCCCAACCGAAATCGATTTTCTCAATGGCTACGTCGCACGGCTGGGGGCTAAGCTCAACGTGCCTGCCCCGACGAACGCCCTGTTGACCCAACTGATTCACAGTCAAGAAAGCCTCAAAGGAATCAAGTAACGTAAAATTCGGGACACCACGCTCTGTGGTTTTACTACTACATGTAGAATTTGTTCAGTTTTTCGCACTATATCTAGTTGTAATTTGGTGGAATTCATCGTAACATAGACTTATACTCAATTTCGACGGGCCCGAGTATGCTGTGCTTAACGGGCCCGATAAACCTAGGAGGGCTAAAGACTATGGACGTTTTAAGAAGATCACAGACGACGATGCATCCAGGTGGTCTAACTGTGGAAAATCCAGCTGGTGAACACGCTCCGTTTAATCCCCGGCAAATTCACGCCGCGTTAACTGCCCTCACCAATGACCCCACCGTCGTGCACCGGGTTGAAAGCCTGATTGTCGCCCAGTTAGCAGGCTTTGACGTGGTGGCTACCGGGACGATTGAAGCAACCGTGGTCGACACCTTGGAGCAACTGGGGTACACCAATATGGCGCGTAGCTACCGCAAGCAACAACACGTATAGTTACTTTTAATTGAATTGACCGATAGGCGTGCTGCGTGATTCCCCCGGCACGTTTGCCCTCATCGTCAAAATTCAGACCACAACAAAAAAGCGATTACCCACAGCCTCTCGGTTGCCGGGTAATCGCTTATCTATTTATTTAGGTTAAAAATCGCTTGCCACAAAAAACCGACCAGCACTCCCCCGAGAACTGATCGATTCGGCCTATGAGCTTAATTGTGATTCCAAATGGTGTAATTCGGCCGTCCGCACTTCACGTGGTAAGAACCGGCGAATTTCCTCTTCGTTGTAACCAACTTCCAAACGCTTGTCATCGAAAATGATGGGACGCTTGATGAGGTCTGGGTACTTAACAACTAAGTCAACGAGTTGACTCACTGATAAACTATCGAGGTCCACGTGTAATTCTTTAAACACGTTCGACCGGGTAGAAATGATGTCCTCGCTGCCATTTTCAGTTAAGCGAAGAATCTGCTTAACCTCGGCGGCATTCAATGGCTTGGACTTGATATTCCGTTCGTTGAACGCAATGTCATGGTCCTTGAGCCAAGCCCGTGCCTTCCGACTGGATGCGCTACTTGGCGCAATATACAAATTGATCATATCTAAGCACTTCCTTATCGTTGGATTGAGTAACGATAGAAAAAACAACTGACTTCTTTTGGTTCCCCCCGAACATTTCACTGAACTATCTAGTAGAACCAACTTATATGTTACCACAATTGAATGAATAATCAACCCTTTTTGGAAACTTTCTAAATAGCAGCCGACATTTATAAGGGGGTTGGTTGGGTTTGCCAACTATTTTTCACGGGCAAAATCAGCTTGTGATAATTTATTAATATCGCTGTAGTTACCGCTATCTAGGCTTCCACAAAGTTAGGTTACTCACACAACTATCTACAATTATCGCCTAATCACTCAAAAATGAACCAGCCAGGCGTCTCTTTTTATCCTTAATGTATTTATATTCATTACTAGTGTTTAATTATTCATTAGCGCTTTCAGCCACGTTTATAAAAGCGCTTACTCAAACTAACCGAAGTGGCCAATTTTTTCATTTTACGTGTCTTTCCTACGCCTTTTTTAGTTCGATTGGCGTAGAATAGGAGCAACTATTTTATCTTGGAGGAGTTCGCCGTGCTAGCCTTTTATGCCGTTATCTTACTCATCTTGGCCACCATCGTCGCTAATACCATCTATCCTTATTTTCCCGTCATCCCCAAAGCCTTCTACCAGATCTTCATGGGCGCATTGCTTTCACTGGTGCCGATGTACCACCACTTTATCCTTGAACCCGAGATGTTCATGCTGATCATCATCGCACCGTTGATGTTTTACGACGGGCAAAATGCCAACGCCCATGAGCTCCGTAAAAATGTGGGGTCCATCGTCTCCATGGCAGTCGTCCTCGCCGTACTGACCGTCATCGGCATGGGCTATCTGAGCCACGCCATCCTCGCCAGTATTCCGCTAGCGCTCGCCTTCGCCCTGGCGGCAATCGTCACGCCAACGGATGCCGTCGCAGTCTCTTCGATCACCAGCAACATGGCCGTCCCGGAGCGTGTCATGGGGATGCTGGAACGTGAATCCCTCTTCAACGACGCCTCTGGGTTAGTGGCCTTTAACCTAGCACTAGCCGCGTTCACCACCGGTCAATTCTCCGTGGGGGCCGGGATCAAACACTTCTTCGTCGTTTTCCTCGGTGGGCTGCTGATCGGTCTTGTATTGGGGATTGCCGCCGTCATGGTCCGCGTCTATCTGGTGCAAAGCGGCAAGGATTCTTCCAGCGTCATTGTACCCTTCGACATCATGGTGCCCTTCTTGATTTACCTAGCCGCCGAACACCTCGATTTATCCGGCATCCTAGCGGTGGTTGCCGCCGGGCTCATCTACAGTGCCTCGACCAACCAATTACGCCTATCCAGTACGCAACTCCAGTTAGTCTCACGCTCGACGTGGAGCATCTTCACCAATATTTTAAACGGCTTCGTCTTCGTCTTGCTCGGGGTCTCACTCCCCACCGTATGGGTAAATATTCAACAGGATCATAATAAATCATTAACGCAATTCATTCTCCTAGCCGTTATCTTATATCTGGTCATGTTGGCCTTACGTTACCTCTGGATTCGACTGGACTGGGCCTTGATCCGCTCTAAAAAAGACGAGCGGCCACACAATGCCTTGATTGGCGCGCTTTCTGGGGTTCACGGAACCATTACTTTGGCCATGGCCTTTTCACTGCCCCTCACCCTCCACGGCACGGCCTTCCCGTACCGTAACACGATGATTTTCATCGCGGCTATCGTGATTATCCTGAGTTTGCTGGTGCCCACGCTGGTTCTGCCCTTCATCCTACCGAAGAAGCAAGTCGCCGTAGATCCCGCAACCATCGCCCAACAACGTAAGGCGCTCGTGGCCTATGCATCCGAGCGCTTGGTCCAGGAAAACCCCGACCATCCGGCTGCCACGCAAGCGGTCATTGAGATCTTAAATAGTCAGGCCACCGGTGCGCGTCCTGATAAGAAAAAGATTCGTGAGCTCCTGAATCAAGCCACCCAGATTGAGGTTCAGACCGTCCAAGAACTGGCAGACACCGGCGTCATCCCCAACGGTTATGCCAACCGTTACGTCCGGATGCTGGTCCTGAAATCTCAAATGACGAGCCACAATCCCTTTGTCAATCTGACCCTATGGATCCGTTTCGTCTGGCACCGCCTCAAATTCATGTTGAGTCGTAAACGGCGCCGCAAACAGCGAATTGCCCAACAGCAACAACAGCTCCAAGCGAGCCACCCTACTCCCCAACAGCTTCAACGGCAACAGCAGCGCATTCAGCAAGAAAAGGGGCAACTCCGCCGTTCCGCTCGCCGCGACCCGCGTGCAAGTGCCCGCCAGCGCGAAAACTTCTTAAAGATTGAACAGGATATCTACACCAACGTCATTGCCTTTTTGACGGAAATCTCCACGGTCGACAACCAAGCAGAGGTTAACTCCGTGCGTAATTACTACAACGCTCGCCACCGACGCTTCGAAACGACCAAATCCAACGACCACCAGAATGAATTATTTATTCAGGCCTTTCAGTACGAATACACCTACATTCGTCAGCAAAGAACGGCCGGCACAATCCCCGCCGAATTGGCCGATGAGCTCTATCAACAGGTCTCGACTGACCAGATGTTATACACCCAAGAAATTGCGGAAACTGCCTAACTTTCTGAACCACCGTCATATTTTCTTCACAATTACCTGTTATAGTTAGCCACATAACTTACGAATTTACGAACGAATAAGTTGATAATTTTACTCCTCCAAAGTAAAAATTACGGTCGACCCGCTATGGTATCGGCCAAACTCCAAACGTAATAAACGTTTTTTCTTCAAGCAGCAACGCGGACATTTTGGTTCGGTTGCTGTTTTTTTGTATAAGAGCGTGAGCCCCGGCGCTTAGGTCCTGAGCATTAGGGAGTTAAGGGGCTTCTGTTCGGCCTCGCCGGACAGGAGTCACTTAACTTTCTAAGCGCAGGGACCTGCCGGAGGGAACGCGTTTCAGAGGCCGCAAGTTTCCCTAACATAAACTACGAGAGAAAAACCTAACGCTCCGAACAAAATTAGCCAACAATGACCACCAACCGAGTCGCTGCTTATCGGGGTTAAGCGGAGGGGGCTGCCCGAGGGAACACGTTTCAGAAGCCGCAAGTCTCCGTAACATAAACTATGAGAACAAATCAGATAACCCAATTAACCCACAACACAAAGATTAACTATCACCACAATCCTTAAGCTTCACTATCTCGGTATTCCCTCAAAGAAAGCGGTTACTCCACCCTTTTACCCCGAATTTGTGAGAAAACTCCTCATAATTACAGAGAATTTGCCATCGTAAATTTACACTCGCAACAAACTAGCTTATAATTTCTTTAACACGTTATAGATTTGGCGGCTGTTCGCTAATAATCTGTTAGACGTTATTGGAGGGTGAGATCTAATGAAGCTGACAATTTTATCCACAAGCGATACCCACGGGTACGTCTTTCCCACGAATTACGTGAAGAAGGGCAGTCACTTGGGGTTCGGACTGGCCCGAGCAGCCACCGTAATTGCTCAGGAACAGGCCATCGCGAAGACGCAGGGCCCCGTGGTGACCATTGAAAACGGTGATTTTTTGGAAGGTTCACCGCTGGCGTACTACGTGGCCCGGGTCAAGCCTGACCGCGACCCGCAGCCACTGATGGCCATCTATAATCAAATCGACTATGATTGCGGAATTCTGGGCAATCATGAATTCAATTACGGCCAAGACTACCTACAGGCTGCCATTCGTGACGCCAAACGCACCATTCTCTGCGCCAATATTCTGGATAACAATGGCGATCCCGAATACGGCCAGCCTTACCGCATTATCGAAAAAGACGGCATCAAGATTGGCGTCTTGGGACTCACCACCCAAGCCGTCTATAAATGGGAAAAGGCCACCAACATCAGCGGCCTGCAGTTCGAGTCTGCCTACATCGCCGCGAAAAAATACGTACCGATTATTCGCGAACAGGCTGACATCGTCGTGGTGTGCTATCACGGCGGCTTTGAGCGTGATTTAACCACCGGTAAGCCCAACGACATTCACGTGGGCGAAAACGAAGCCTACCACATTTTAGAGGCCATTCCGGGCATCGATGCTTTGGTCACCGGCCACCAGCATCGTCAGCTCGCCACCGATGTTTTTGACATCCCCACGACCCAACCGGGTTTCCGGGGTCAAGCCATTGGCAAGATTACGCTGGACTTGGAGCGCGACGCCACGGGCAAAATCACCGTCGTCGACCACGATTCCGAATTGGTCTCCGCAGCCGATGCGCCGCTTGATCAAAAGGTCTTAACGGCCGCGGACGGCTTGAATCGTGAGGTCGGTCACTGGCTCGATCAGCCCCTCGGCCACATCAAGGGCGATATGACCTTCACCGATCCCTTTGCCGCTAGAATTGACGAGACACCTTACATTGAATTCATTCAAAAAGTCCAAATGGCCACGATGGGCACGGACATCTCCGCTACCGCCCTCTTCAACGATGAGGCCCGGGGCTTTGAAAATCCCATTACCATGCGTAACATCATGACAAATTACGTTTATCCCAACGGTCTATCCCTCTTAAACATTACCGGGGCGGACTTAAAGGGCGCGCTGGAAGTGACTGCCCGTTACTTCAGCTCGCAGGATGGCCAGATCATTGTCAATCCTGCCTTTATTCATCCTAAGCGTCGCCAATACAATTACGACATGTACGAGGGCGTCGACTACCGCATTAACGTCGCCAAGCCGATGGGCCACCGCATCGAAAACCTCACGTATCACGGGCAACCGATTGCCGATGACCAACACCTCCGCATCGCGTTGAACCAATACCGCGCGGTCGGTGGCGGCCATTACCCGATGTACAGCGCCGATAAGATTCGCGCCGAAAGCCAAGGGGCAATGAGTGAAATCATCGCCGATTATCTCCAAGCGCATCCCACGATCGATGCCACTGCGAATAAGAACTTCTCCGTGGTTTACGATCCCGAATAATTTTTGCGTTGCTAAAAAGCCGTTATCACGGTTATCTCTTAAACGAGATACTCGTGATAACGGCTCTTTTTGGCTTTAACCAAGGTCAATCTAAAAACAGCCACATCCAGCGCTAACTTTCGCTGAGACGTGACTGTCTACTAACGGCTGCCGTACTAAGCGTTGGCCGCCTTTTTCTTCTTCTTTTTCTTCTCGTCACCGACGTATTCTACCGCCGTTGACGTCCGAATCGTCGTGACCTTAATCTTACCCGGATAGGTCAACTTCTCTTCGATCTGTTGCGCCACCTCTTGGGTGAGGTTGGCCGCCGCATGATCGTCCAGTTCCTGCGGCTTCACAATAATCCGGAGCTCCCGACCGGCTTGAATAGCGTAACTTTCTGAGACGCCATCCTGGTCGTTGGCGATCTTTTCCAGCGCCCGCAGTCGGTTGATGTAATCCTCAACTGATTCGCTCCGCGCACCCGGTCGCGCACCGGAGATGGCATCAGCCGCCGCGACCAGATCCGAGAGCGGCGAGGTCTTCTCGACATCCCCATGGTGGGCCGCAATGGCATTGATGACGACTTCATCCTCACCGTATTTCTGCGCAAATTCCGTCCCAATCTCCACGTGAGTGCCCTCGACTTCGTGGTCAATGGCTTTCCCTAAATCGTGCAGGAGACCGGCTCGCCGCGCAAGTCGGGTGTTGTAGCCTAACCGAGCTGCCATAGCCCCTGTCAACTGGGCCACTTCAATCGAGTGCAGCAAGACATTTTGCCCATAACTGGTCCGGTACTTGAGTCGTCCAATCAGCTTCATCAAATCGGGGTGCATCCAGCCCACGTGTAGGAGACTTACGGTCTGTTCCCCAGTCTCCCACAGGCTGTGATTGACGTCACGCTGGGCGTTTTCAACCTGCGTCTCAATCTGCGTGGCCGAAATACGCCGACTCGCGACCAGATTCGTCAGGGCCACCCGGGCCACTTCCCGACGAATCGGGTCATGCGTGCTGATAAATAACGTGGTGTTATCGTCCGGCACAAAAATCAAATCCGTCCCGGTCAACGTCTCGAGAAGCCGAATATGTTGACCCTCGCGCCCGATAATCTTACTGCGAATCTCACCGTTTGGCACGGTGACGGTGTGCTCCAAGTGTTCCTTAGGCAAGTCCTGAGGACCACTCTCGGTGGCGGAAAGTACCACGTCCTTGGCCCACCGTTCGGCACTGGCTTCCGCGTTATCGTTCAAGGCCTTAACCTCAACGTCACGGTCGCGCTTCAACGCCAACTCGGTGTCTTGAACCACCTTGTCTTGGGCGGCCTTCGTATCCATCTCCGCCTGCTCGGCCAAAGTCTCCTCGCATTTCTCGCGGAGTTGGCCGGCTTGATCATGGAGGAGATGAATGGCCTGGCGTTGCTCACGGTTGGCCTGATTGCGTTCGTCCAACATGGCCGTTTGGTCGTCCAATCTCACGGCCATTTGGCCCAGCAACTTCTCACGCTGTTGCCGGCGTTGTTCTCTTACCTGTATATCATTCTGCTGTTCGGTCAGTTCGTCTTTTACGGATTGTTGATAGGCCAAGGTGGCGCGTTGACTCTTCTCGTGGAGTTGGTCCACCTTTTCCTTGGTCTGCTCGGTTGCCTGGGCAATAATCTCGCGGGCCTTGGCTTGCACCGCCAATAATTCCGTGCGGTGCTGCCGCTGTCTCACGAGGTAGCCGAGCACCAGCCCGATCAACAACAGACCGATGATTAGTCCTGTTATTAACAATATGCTGTGCTCCTTAGTTTTCAGTCCCGAGAGTTTCTCGGGTGGGTTGGTCACTTATCTCGTTAATTATACGCTATTTACGGCCACAACCCAACCGTTCACGCCGTTGGTTTTTCCATCGCAGCCGGAACGAACAACCAGCAGAGCAACAGGGCCTTGAACCCGCTGGCCACCCAAAGAACATCGATAGCCGCTAAATTCGCTAGCCACACGCCTACAGCACAGCCCACCAGAAACGTAACCAGTACGCCAGCTAGCTGACTGAGGCGATGCCGCGCGACCCGATCGTGGTCAAAGAGCGCCCGATAGCAACTCGTTGCCAGCCCCTTCGTATTGCCCGTCATGACGCCATTATTAATGGCCACGCCACCTACCTGACGAAAGGTCGTCAGCTCATAGCCAGCCACAATTCCCAGCAAAAAGAGGAGCCACGGATCGGCCAAGTCTTGCTGGAAAAAGGCAATCAGCGCGTAGGCCACGACATCAATCACCATGAGCCAACGCATCTGCCGGCGCGGATTCCCCTGACTCAGCTGCTCACTCAGGCCTTGCGCCACAAAACAGCCGATAAAGTAGCCGATCCACACGACGCCGTTAGTCCAAGCGGCCTGCCAGCCGTCCGTGACCAGCTTGACCACGCCCACAACCAAATTCCCGGTCTGAGCGCTGACGAAGGCCTCACCGTGTTGGAGAAAGGTATCGGCGTCGATTATGCCCATCAAGAGCGTGGCATCCAGAGCCAAGATGGTGTCGGTTAAGGGACGAAATTGCTTGGTGACCACGGTTTCCATGACGCTTCATCTCCTCCAGATTAGTGAATGTACTCGGCCAGAAAGGCCTTCACCTTTTGCGTGTAGCGGGCCGGACTGTGCGATAAGGCCGCGGCGTGCTTGGCGCCCGGAACGACCAGTAACTGCTTAGGGCCGGCATCGGCACGGTAGACTTGGTACACCATCCGCGTGGGCACGAAGGCATCGGCGCCCCCGTGAATAAACAGCATTGGCTTGTGGTTCTTCTTGACCGCGGCTAAAGCGTTGGCGTCTTTAAAATTAAACCCGGCCTTTGCCTTGGCTACCGCACTGGTCAGCGGGACCAGCGGCCAATAAGGAATGTTATACATCTGCTTAGCCTGATAGGTAATCTCCGCCTGCGCATCGGTATAGCCACAGTCTTCAATGTAGGCCTTCAGTTGACTCGGCGTCTTCAGACCACTGGTCATCATGGTCGTGGCCCCGCCCATGGACACACCGAACAGGACGACCTGCGCGTGTTGGCCTTGTTTGGCAATGACTTGGTTGACCCATTTCAAATAGTCCTTGCTTTCGTAATACCCATAGCTGATGACCTTGCCTTGACTCTGACCCTGTCCGCGAGTGTCGGGAATCAACGTGTTGTAGCCCAGCCGATGGAACATCGCCACGTAACCTCCCATGGCTTCCTTGTTGGACCCAAAACCGTGGACCAGGACCACCGTCTTCTTAGTGGTCGTCGCGGCGGGGATGTAGTCCGCGACTAATTTCAAATTCGCACCGGCCGCCTTTTCCGTCCAATGCTGCTTTGGCACATCACGATACCACTTCTTCTGTTGATACAGCGGATCATTCTTCTTCAGAGTTGTACTGGTGGCCACAAAGCTCTTCTTCCCACTAGCGACCGTCATGTTGTAGAAGTACAGGCTCGCGCCCAATAGCCCCCCAACAATCAATACGACCAGGATACCGAGGCTAATCAGCCCCCATCTTTTTCGTTTACTCACAGTTGTTGCCTCCCAATTCTCGGGCCACGCAATGCCAGTGGCCACATTTCTCTCTTGTGTTAGTATACGAAGTTCTTCGAACCAGCGCAATCTATATGAAGTTTGCTATAATAGGCTCAACCCGTGCCTAGTTTTTGGCTAGAATCACGTGACTAAGGGTTGAAAGATAAGCTGAATCATCAAATACTAGTCTGATTCTGTTTTTTGACCATGAATTGGCCGCTTCCGACGATCTCCGGCAGAACAGTTGCTTCCAGCGTCAGCCCGTGTTCGCATTCTATCTGAATACGGCAACGCGCATTGTCAAGTACACAACCATCGTAGCCGTGAGTGAAGCGAAATCTAGGCTCAGCCGGGGCATTTACCAGCGTTCCAGCCTAGATTTCGCAACGGTAAGGCGACCAGGCCACGTTGCTCAAAACATCCGATTTTGAAATATTTAGTCACGGTACGGCTCACCTTTTACTATTCAAGACAATCCGCAGTACGTGGCCAACTTAGGAGGCTTTATTGATGAAATATTCGTTGAATTGGGATTTGGATTCACTCTTTAGCGGCGGGATTAATTCCGCGCAATTAAAAGCAAAATTAGCAAAATTAAAGACGGCCATCGCAACGCTCGGTGACTTGCTAGATCGTTGGGACGCGGCCAGCGATGCCCCCCAGTATCAGCAATTTATCAAGCTTATCACGCAACTTCAGGCGATTGAGGCCGGGATTGGCCAAGCCGGGCTGTTCATCTCTGCCGTGGGTTCGGCCGACATCAACAATCCCGAAGTGGCGCCGGTGAACGCGCAACTCAGCCGGCTGGAGACCGAGGCCGAGAACGTCAGCGGTAAGCTCAAGAAGGTCTTGGTTCAGGTTCCCGATGCCAATTTCACCGCGATGCTGGCCCAGCCTGATCTCCAACCGCTGGCCTTCAACCTCCAAGAGATGCGTGACGATGGGAAAGAATTACTCGATGACAAGACGGAAGCCCTGATTAGTCGCCTGGATCTCGACGGCAAATCCGCCTGGAGCGCCCACTACGATTCACTGGTGGCCACGGTGAACGTGCCCTTCCACGATGCGTCCGGACACCCCATCACCCTTTCCGCCGGGCAAGCCGACAACAACCTCTTAGGCAATGCCGACCCCCAGTACCGCGCCGACCTACTCCCCGCTTGGGAACAGGCGTGGACGGATAAGGAACAACTCTTTGCCGATACGCTGAATCATTTGGCCGGCTTTCGGTTAACTGAGTACGCTGCTCATGGTACCACTGACTTCCTGCGTCAACCGCTCAAGGATAACCGATTAAGCGCGGCAACACTCAACACCATCTGGCAGGTTGTCGACGATAACAAGCAATTTCTCCTCGATTATCTCGACCGTAAGGCGGCCTTACTGGGCAAGAAACACGCCGGCTGGCAAGACGTGGAGGCGCCGTTGAATCTGCCAGGTAGTCAGCTCCATCACTTTACGTACGACGAGGCGGCAGCCTTTATTATCAAGCACTACGGTGAGTTTTCGCCCAAGATGGCGGCGCTGGCCCAATACGCCTTTGAACACAACTGGATCGAGGCCGAGGACCGCGCTGGCAAGGCACCGGGCGGCTGGATGGAAAGTGCCCCCGAGACCCATGAATCACGGATCTTCATGACCTTTACCGGCTCGCCAAATGACGTATCCACCTTGGCCCATGAGCTGGGGCACGCCTTCCACTCAAGCGTAATGAGCGACCTGCCTTACTTCCGTCAGGACTACGCGATGAATGTCGCGGAGACGGCTTCGACCTTTGGTGAGCTCATCGTCGCGGACGCCAATGTCAAGGCGGCTAAGACCCCCGCCGAGAAGATCTCCCTGATCAACGCCAAGATGGACAACCCCCTGGCCATGTTCCTCAACATTCGGGCCCGGTTCCTCTTCGAGACGCGCTTCTACCAGTTGCGCCAGCAGAAGTTGGTGACGCCGGCCGAACTGAACGAACTGATGTTAAATGCCCAAAAGGAAGCATTCGGCCACGACCTGTCGACCTACTCACCACACCTCTGGGCCAGCAAGCTCCATTTCTACATCGACGACCTGTCCTTCTACAACTTCCCTTACGTCTTCGGCTACCTCTTCAGTCTGGGGATTTACGCCAAGGCGCAACAAGAGGGTAACTTCGAGGACCGCTACATCGCCCTGCTGCGGGATACGGCCAATATGTCTACAGAAGACTTGGCTCGCAAGCATCTCGGCGTCGACCTAACGAAGCCGGATTTCTGGTTAGCCGGCGTCAAATTAATCAAACGCGACGTGGCAGCGTTCATGCGGCTAACCGATTCACTGGTCAACTAGTCAACTTTCGATTAAAAGCAACGCTAAGTGGTATAATGAAATTAAAGACTATCGAAAGAAACGGGTGAGTTGAATGTTTTCTGAACGACTTCGGGCTTTACGGCGCGGTCAACACATTACATTGGAACAACTGGCAACGGCCTTAAATGAACAACAGTCCGTGGGGCCGGATGATCATCCAAATACGGCTTCACAGATTGGGAATTGGGAGCGGGGCATTCGGACCCCTTCATTCATCGAGGTTCGCAAGCTCGCGGAATACTTTGATGTCACCATGGATTATTTGACCGGGAAGGCGGAACGCGACGAGTACGACCTCGGCCGTCTGTTCCTCTCGGGGAAGCAATTGAGCTTCAACCGAGAACTGTTGAGTGGCCGCGATCGCTATGAGATTTACCAGCTGATCGACGGCTATCTACACGGCCGGGAAAATCGGGTCACGCCACCGGATACGAACCAGCAAGAAGAATTGGATCTGCACTTAGATGACCATTAGGGGTCAGGAGTCGGCCGGTGTTTATCGGTCGGCTTTTTCGTGACCTTAGCTCGGTACTTTAGAAAGGACCTTTCCATGAATCCTAAGAAATTACGACAACTAAAAAAGAAGATTCGCCATCAACCCTTGGCGCAGCGCAAGACGGCTTACATCGCCCGCATGACGGACTATTATCATCAATTCGACGGCATTCCGGCCGCCAAGATTCTCATCAGTAACGTCCTGTTGGCTGACCGCATGCTGGCGGCGGGCGATTTGCCCCAGCAGGTGCCCCTCCTGCAGCTCCCCGATGATATTCAAGACCAGATCTTTAAAAAATTGGGCGAACAGTATCCGGCGGGTGATGCTACCGGCGATAAGATTTGGAACGACTTGACTGCGGCGCTCCCGGACCTGGACCACGACTTGCGGTCATTCCGGGACTATCTGGAAAATCACTACGGCATGTGGGCCTACACCTCGGCGCCATTCGTGGCTGACTTGGCAAACTTTGTGGGCGACCGAGCCGTGCTGGAAGTCATGGCGGGCAACGGCTACATCTCCAAGGGCCTGCGTGATGCCCACAAGACCGTCTACGCCACGGATAGTCAGGCATGGACCGCCGAGAACGAGACGGGGCGGCATCCCCTGACTCCGATTGAATCCTTGGCCGCCGTGGACGCCTGGCAAAAGTATCAGGATAAGGTCGGCGTAGTCGTCATGTCCTGGTCACCAGATGGCCTGCCACTGGACTGGGAACTCCTGCAGGCGCTGCGGGCAACCAACCGCGACGTAGACTTCGTTGTGATTGGCGAACCTCACGGGGCCACGGGATCCGAGGCCTTCTGGAATCACGCAGAGTTACTGGAGAATAGGGCCACGCGTGACCTCAATCGCCATTTCACCCAGATTGATCTGGTCCAGGACCACGTCTACCTCGTGAAGTAACGCGCGAAATATTACAAATGAAAAAACTCCCCGTTACCGGTTTACCCATTATTAACCATTTGATAATATAGTGAGGGTTAATCGGCAGAGGGAGGAACCAGTCATGGTCGCATTTGGGAACATTTTATTTTACGGCTTGGGAACTTTACTGATCATCGCAGTGGGGTACGCGGCATTTGCCAGCTACCAAGCTCATCGTGACGAATAATACAAGAAGCACTAACCGGTGGCGGTTAGTGCTTCTTTTTAATTAGGCTCAAGTATGTTTCTTACTCCGGAATTCTTTCTTGATAGCGGCTAAAGTGTATTCCTGACCTCGACAGGTCACTGCTATCATTTGGATGAGCACTTCAGGCGCGGCATTTTCTCTGTCGCATTCGCCGTCAACTTCCTTTCACCACTTTTTTACTTATCATTGATACTCCGCCCAAACCAACACGAGACTCAACAAGAACATCAGCCCGATGGCAATCGCGTGCCAGCGCTTGTTGCCCACGAAAATAGCGATGTACTCGCGAATAATGGCGTTGGGCAAGAAAAATTTAGCAGTATGGGCGCCAATCCCGTTGGCTGGCACCCCCGCCTTGCGGGCAATCATCCCCGCCCGAAAGGTATGGTAGCCGTTAGTCACGAAGGTAATCTTAGGTTGAACGGTGCCCCGCGCATCGATAATCTTTTTAGAAAACACCATGTTCTCGTAGGTTGTCTTGGATTGGTCCTCGGCAATCGCCTGTTCCGGTGGGAGGCCGTGGTCAATGGCGTACTGGCGCATGGCCACGCCCTCAGCCACCGTTTCGTCGCCACCCTGACCGCCGGAAAAGATAATCACGGGGCCTTGGCCAATCTTACGGAATTGCTTTCGATAAAATTTCAGTGCGCGATCGATCCGCTGCCCCAGTAGTGGTGACACCTCGTTACCGTTGAGCAGGCCAGCGCCCAGGACAATCAGGTAGTCCTGACGATAGCGCGGATGATTAAATTGATAAATGACCAGCATCGTCAAATAGTTGTAGAACCAAAAGAGCACGTAAAAAATAACCATCCCCGGGAAGAGGTTAATGAAAGTTGCCAGCGGCCCCGGCAGATAGAGCGAGGTCCAGCGCACAACGAACGGCGCCAGCAGAATCGCCACGCCTAAGAACAGCGTCAGCATGTTGGCCAGTGTATGGCTCTCCCGGCGCCAGACAATCCACGCATTCCACAGCAGGAGAAAGGCTTGGAGCGCGAACGCCAGACCTATCAGGAGCAACACCCCAACAAAGAGAATCAGGCTGATGGCAAACAGCCATTTATTACCAAAACCAATGATGGCGACCGCCAGCATCGCCATGGTGGAATAGAAAAAAAGCGAAAACCAAATACCATTGCTCAACCGGCGCTTCTCAATCGCGTAACGGGTGAAGAAGATAGCGCCGAATAACAGCGGCACCAGCCACCCCCAGTAGACGACCGGGGGAATATTAAATAATTCATCTTGCATGGAACGCCTCCCAAAGACTTGATACCCCTAGGATACCATGAATTCCACGAAAACAGACGGTTACTGTCGGCCGGTGTCAGGGCGGTCAATTCCTACTACCATGAAATTAACCCAGACGATACGTTTAGAAGCACATCATGGTTTATAGACGGTGTAAATAAGGTCCGACACGATGAATACCCGTCCATCTCGCTCCAAAAAATTTCTTTCAAACTCTAAAAACGCGATCGAATCGTCTTCGACCACGCTTTTATAATACCGCTTGTTTTTAAAGGGTAGCCAAGTGGCAATCCCTCCCGTATACTGAGCAAACTAGACAGTAGTCACCCACAATTCAGGCGTCACCCCTGAAAGATTGGCCCGACGTAATTTCCCTGCCGGTGCCGTCCCGGACGATGCTTCCGACTGTCACCGCTCGCGTGGTCCCAACCGGTGACATCGATCCCAGCCCCCTTCTGATAGGCCTGCACCACATTCGTCAAATTAACATCTTCGTACCGACGCACCGCTGTCTTTGCCCGCACTTGTTTGGCACGGGGCTTCGCCGGTGAGACGAACTGCTTATTGCCCGTGATGTAAGTGCCGTTAGACAACCGGAAGCGCGTCACCTCCCCGTGAGTCACCACCCGGACTACGGCTACGGCAGCGCCCTGCTTGACGTGGCTAACTTTGCCCGTCAGGTGGCTCGTCTCATAGACGTTAATCCCCTGCGGTGCCGTCACGTACAACCGGCGATAATGACCACCCCAGTACAACTTAACCGCGTAGTCATCATTGGCCGTCACCACGGTCTCTTTGAATACCCGATCCTCACGAGATTGAGCTGTCTCAACTATTGTGAAGACCGGATCGTTGGGCCGCACTTGCTCGAAACGAGCGGTGACCATCGCTTGCGCGGTCAACGCGCCCACGTTGACCTGACTCCGTGACCAGATGAAATTCCACACGAAGCCAACGCCCAATACGACGCCCAGAATCAACAACCCACCATAGAATATCTTCATCATAGTTTTCTCCTTAATTGATCGCCTTTATTCATTAGTTTTTTGTGTATAAAAACTATAACATTTATTTTATATAAAAGAATACCACACTTTTTATTGTATGGATAGTTTTGTTCGATATAGTTTCGTTCTATGTTTCTATTAACACCATATAGTTAACCTGCCATTTAACGAATCACTGATCAGCCGGATATTTGTTGCCGGTCACTCAAAAAAGCTAGTCCTGAAGACGTTACCCTCCAAATACTAGCCATTCATATTTCCTATTCTTCGTCTGTTAACCCAACTTGAGTCATAGGTCTCGCAGGGACGGGCCGCGTCAGTCTTCCCATGATGACGCTTTCTTGAAGAAATCCATAAAAAAACGCCCGCTCCATCCCTAAGGACGAAACAGACGTTTTTACCACAGCATTCGCCGAAACGAATGGATTTATCTCGGAATCCACATTCCCTCAAAATCAGACACGTCACAATACGGTGACATATGTGCCCTGCTGACAAATTCACCTAGCCGCTTGCGCGGACGCCCCTTGCAAGCAAGGAACGCGTGATTTCTCGACTCATCGCATAAGAACAATATTACCACAGCGATGGACGCAACGCAAGGTTATTTCTCCTTGACGTCGGTCTCGTCCTTGTTGGTGGCTGCCGCTTGAAGTTTTTCAATCTGCAAGGCCAACCAATCGTGGAGACTCTGATCGGCCGTCTGGGCCTGATCCACGTACGTCGTAGCTGGCGCCAAGGCGTCGATTCGCAGACCGGACGCATTGATGTCCGGCGTCTCAATGACCGCGTAGACGTTCAGTTCCTGTTCTACGTTGGTTTCCATAATCTTACCAATCGTCTTGGTGTCTTGGAGCGGCAAATTAATGACGCTCATCTCCAACCGCACGGAGACGGCCGTGTCGGTCAGCGTTAATTCGGCTTGAGCCAACTGGTCCGCGGCAATCTGTTGGCGAATGAACGCCGCTAGCGGTGCCATGGCGCCATCCGGATCGGCAAAGAATTTATCCTGAGTGGTCTCCGCCGTAAAATGTTCAATTTGATCATCTGCTACTGCATCCATAAATGCCTGTACTTCTCGCTTCATTTACCCACCTCGTTTTAATGCCCGAATCGTTTACGATCACGCTTGTCTCGTTCCGCCTTACGCAACCGCAACGCGAGAACCAACCAGTAAGCGTTGGCCACCATCACGGCAATGCTGCCGATTGACATCAACAGCCGTACCATCAGTGAGGTGTGGTCGTAGCTCCACATGGTGATCAGCACGCTGATCAGTGACAGGGAGTACATGGCGATGACCAATCCCATCAGGTAGAAGGATGGCCGCCAATCCAACGCCGCCAAAACAATCGTAATGGCGTACAGCGCAACTGCCAAGGCAGACGACCGCCAGAATTCACTCATGGACGTTGACAAACCGACAAACGAGCGCGACATCAGAAAATTAATAACTAGGAAGCCAAACAGTGAAATGATGGCCCAGGCAATCACGTTACGATCTTTCATTTAAAATTAAACTCCTCAATAATTGCTAAGTAATTAAAAGCGCGGCCAGCAATCGACCACGCTTTCGTCAATTTCATGTTCTATTCTAACGTATCTGACCACTAAAATCAGCAAATCCGCCAATTCTTAGGCGAGATTTAATCGACTAAGAGGTCCAAGACGTCCTTGGTGTCAATCCCGTTGAAGTAGAGCTGCGTGTTGACACTGTTCAAGACGGCGCCGACATGTTCACGGTCGTAGCGCACGCCTTTCAACTTATCCGCCAATTCCGTGGCATCACTGGGACCGAAGAAATCACCATAGAACTTGATGTTTTCAATCTTCCCGCCGTCGACCAACAGCCGCGCGTCGATGGTTCCGGCCGTAAAGTGTTGCCGCTTCTTAACCGTAAATTCGGGGGAATTTCCGTAAACCCAATCCCAGTTTGCGTAGTATTCATTGAAAATCTTATCAATGGCCGCCTTTTCACTATCGGCAATCTGAACTTCCTTGTTGGCAATGGCATCGAGGTTGTCCACGTGGAATAATTCCTTCAACAACGTGTCGCGGAATTCAGGAACCGTCAAGTTTTGATATTCTGGTGCTAAGTATGGCTTTAAATTCGTGACCCGAGAGCGGACGGACTTAATCCCTTTGGACTTCATCTTGTCTTCTGGGACGTTCAACGCGTGAGCGATGACGTCTTGGTCCACATCAAGCATCAGCGTGCCGTGGGAGAAGGTCTTGCCGCTGTGAGAATACATCGCGTTCCCGGAGAACTTCTTACCGTCGACCAAGATGTCGTTACGGCCAGAGACTTCCACGGACTTGGCCCCCATGGCGTGTAAGGCGTCGACGATGGGTTGGACGAAAGATTTGAAATCGCCAAATTCTTCACTATCGCTATCAACCACGAAGCTAAAGCAAAGGTTGCCGAGATCTTGATAAACAGCGCCGCCACCCGATAACCGACGGGTAACCGTGATGTTATTTTCTTCTACGTATTTCTGATTGATTTCTTCCAACGTGTTCTGATTCCGCCCAACGATGATGCAGGGCCCTTCGTAGTAGAACAAGACCAGTGGCTCATCAAACTTCTTATTGTTCATTAAGTACTGCTCGGTTGCTAAGTTGTGCCGAATATCGTGTGACTTCATGGCATACCAATACATAACTCAAAAACCCCTTTCGTAATAACCAATCGTCGGGTAACGACCCCCGACTATCCTAAATCATAGCACGCATTGGAACCGATTACAATTTACCGCCAATATAATGGAAAAGTACGTGTAACTTCCCAAAAATTGGTCCCGCTGACGGCACGTTCATCGCCCCAAGGGCAACAAAAAAGGTCTCCACACTTGGCGGAGACCCAGCCCCCGTCAGAGTTCACCCCTGGCGGTTCTGACTGTTATTAATGGTGGCCTTAGTCACCATTCGATTTTATACCCTCATTATAACGCCGCTAACTAAAGTTTAGTAGCATTTTGCTCACTAGGTTCAGTCGTTAATTAGTCGACGGAAATAACCGTGGGCGTGCAAGTCTTCCTTGAGGTCCGTCATCGTAAATTGATGATAAAACTTGCGGTAATCCTCATCGGCCAGCGTGAAGAGGTCCGTCAACGTCTGCGAAATGTTGGCCGAAATATCGGTCGCGTCCGTATGCTTCGTTCCCTTGGAATCTCCAGTAATAAACCGCGCATAGCTAATGGTTGGCGGGATAGTCAAATCATAGAGTTCCCCCACGTTAATCTCGTCTAGGCTACGAATCAACTGGTAACCCCCATTTTTGCCGACAGAACCTTCGATGTAACCCTGCTTGTGGAGCACGGAGAGAATGTTGCGGATCATCACCGCATTCAATTGTAGTGACGTTGCCAATTCACGGCTCGCTATCTTCCGAGGACGATTCTCGTCCAGATACAGCAAGCTATGAACGGCAACGGAAAAGTCTAATCTCATCGGTCTAGCCATCGCTTTCAAAAAGTCTGTAATCAATACTGGTATCATACCACACTCTTCCGGTCAGTAGCGGTGCTTCCTGGAATCCCTTAGCATATTCTCATCTGAAATATACATGCATAACTTTCCAGATAATTGTATACATTACCCCTGTTAATTATTGGTTTAGCAAGCAAATTGACCAACTTAACTCTTTCAAGTTAAATTTTTTATCATTTTATTCAATTTCTGCGAAGATTGATATATCAAATCTTATGAAGACTTTATGAATAAATTATGACTGTCAAGAGAAATATAGGGGTTGTAAATGAGAATTTGATTAACTATAATCAAAAACAATTATTGTTCGTAAGCAAATTGAATACGCCTAGACGTTTATTCATCAAGCTTCATCTACAAATGAGAGGTAGATTAGAACATTGGGAGGGATTTCCGTGGAAACCGCATCAAACTTTCTAAACATTAAGGACGTCAGCACGGCTTTCAAGATTGACGGCCACTACTACGACGCCATCTCCCACATTAACCTCCAGGTCCAACACGACGAAATTCTCGCCATCGTTGGTGAATCAGGTTGTGGTAAAAGTACCCTAGCCACTACCATCATGGGACTCCATGATCCGGCAGAGACTAAAATTTCCGGTGAAGTTGACTTTGAAGGCACCGACCTCCTCAAACTTGATGAACAAGGTTACAACCAGTTTCGTGGCGCGAAGATCGGCATGATTTTCCAAGATCCTCTGTCCGCCTTGAACCCTTTAAAGCGAATTGAAGAACAAATCAGTGAAGTTATGGATTACCACACCGACCTTTCCACCGAGGACAAACATAAGCGCGTCCTCGAGCTTCTTGATCAAGTTGGGATTGTCAATCCACAACGGACTGCCCGACAGTTTCCCCATGAACTCTCCGGCGGAATGCGGCAACGGGTCATCATCGCCATTGCCATCGCCTGCAAGCCCGACCTCATCATCGCCGACGAACCAACGACGGCTTTGGACGTGACTATTCAGGCCCAAATTCTGGACGTGTTGCGGGACATCCAAAAAGAAAATCACGCCGGCATTATCCTCATCACCCATGACTTGGGTGTCGTCGCTGAAACCGCCGACCGGGTCGCCGTCATGTACGCCGGACAAATCGTCGAGCAGGGAGCCGTGGAACAGGTCTTCAATACGCCCGAGCATCCCTACACCCGCTCGCTACTACGGTCGATGCCGCAACGCGACAACGAAAACGATGACCTCTACGTCATTCAGGGCAACGTTCCTTCCTTACAGAAGATGCCCGCCACGGGTGACCGGTTCGCCCCGCGGATTCCGTGGGTACCAGCCGAGGCTCACGAAGCCAATCCAACGATGCATGAGGTGGCCCCGGGCCACGAGGTGCGATGCACCTGTTACAAACATTTCCAATTTCCAGATGAGCAAGGGAGCGTGAAGGCATGAGCCTAATCGAAATTAAAGATTTAAAAGTTCACTACCCGATCCGTTCCGGCTTCTGGAACCGCATCACCGACTCCGTTCGTGCCGTGGATGGCGTGAGCTTTAACATTGAAGCCGGTGAAACGTACGGCCTCGTCGGTGAATCCGGGTCTGGCAAGTCCACGACCGGTAAATCCGTGGTCGGCCTTGAGAAGGTCACCAGTGGGTCGATTCTCTACAAGGGGGTCGACATTACCAAGGCCGAGAATCGCCGAAAGTTGGACTACAACCATGATGTACAAATGATCTTTCAGGATTCACTGTCTAGCCTGAATCCCCGGAAGCGGATCGAAGACATCATCGCGGAGCCACTCCGGAACTTCGAGCACCTGAGCAAAGACGATGAAAAATTACGGGTTTTACAATTATTAAACATTGTCGGTCTGGACGCAGATGCATTGTATAAGTATCCCCACCAATTCTCCGGTGGACAACGGCAACGGATCGGCGTTGCCCGGGCGGTCGCCACGAATCCCAAGCTCATCATTGCCGATGAGCCGGTCTCCGCGCTGGACCTGTCCGTGCAAGCACAGGTCTTGAACTTTATGAAGAAGATTCAACGTGAATTTGGTATCTCTTATCTCTTCATCTCCCATGACTTAGGGGTGGTGCGGCACATGTGCAATAACATTGCCATCATGAACCGCGGTCGGCTGGTCGAGATTGGTACCCGGGATGATATTTACAATCATCCCCTCCACATCTACACCAAGCGTCTGTTAGCCGCCATTCCCGAAACCAACGTCAACTCTCGTGAGGCGCACCGTGCGTCCCGGCTGGCCGTTGAGGAAGTCTACCGTGAACAACAGAGTAAGTACTACGACGAACAGGGCGAGGCCTATCCGCTGGTTCAAGTCACCCCGACCCACGCCGTTGCCTTATCGCAAAACGTTGCGCAACAGCTCGCTCGTCAGGAAGGGGAGGTGCAGGCCTAATGTGGAAAACAATTCTCCGGCGTTTCTTAATCATGATTCCCGAAGTCATTATTCTAAGTATTCTGGTCTTCCTTCTGGCCAAAGCGATGCCCGGTGATCCCTTCACCGGCTCCATCAACCCCAAGGCGGACCCCGCACAAATTCATCATTTAATGAAAATCAACGGTCTGTATGACCCCTGGTATCAACAGTATTGGAATTGGGTCGTCCACCTGTTCCACGGAAACTTAGGGAACAGTTACCAGTACCAAGAACCCGTTACTCGGTTGATTGGTGGTCGGGCCGCCAACACCCTATGGTTGGCGCTGTTTACCATGATTCTAACCTACGTCTTCGCCCTACCCATGGGAGTCTACGCCGGGCGGCATGAAGGTAAACTCCCCGATACCATCATCCGGGTCTACACCTACGTCACCTACTGTATTCCCTTCTTCGTTATCTTGGTCATCGGCATTTGGATCTTCGGTTACGTGTTGGGTTGGTTCCCTACGACCGGGTCGATTTCCTCGGATGCCAACGGCTGGATACAAACCTTGGGATCGCGCTTCTACCATATTCTCCTACCCGGTTTACTCGGGGCGCTATTCGGGACTGTCAACATCGTCCAGTACCTGCGTTCCGAAGTGATTGACTCCAAGCATTCCGATTACGTACGGACGGCGCGGTCTAAAGGGGTTCCTAGCAAGGATATCTACCGGCATCACATCTTCCGGAATTCCCTGCTCCCCATCGCCGCATTTGCCGGCTACTCCATCACCGGTCTGTTGAACGGGTCAATCTTTACCGAAACGGTCTTCTCCTATCCCGGCATGGGGCTACTCTTCGTGAACTCCATTAGCTATCGGGATTACACCGTTATCACGGCTTTGGTCCTCATCTACGGGATCTTAAACCTGATTGGGACCTTATTATCCGATATTATTTTAAGCATTGTCGATCCACGAATTCGAATCCAGTAAAGGAGGCTAAACAGAATGGCAGAAAATTTCGAACAACACTCAGATATTTCCGCGGCTGATTTAGCCCGGCTGACCCAGGAAGCGCAGGCTGAGGCCACGCCTTCCACGGCTAAAATTATCTGGAGTGAATTCAAGGCGGACAAGCCCGCCATGGCGGCACTCATCATTATCGTTGGGTTCATCCTCTTCGTGATGATTGGGGCGCTGTTCATCAACACGCCTAAGATGATGGAAACCAACATCATGGGTTACTTCAATCAACCGTTCACCGCTGACTATTGGCTCGGCGCCGATTCGGCGGGACGGTCAGTGGCTAAACAACTGATCGTTGGCTCCCGAAACTCCATTGGGATTGCCATTGGGCTGACCGTAATTTCATCGACCTTTGGGATTTGCTGGGGGTTAATCTCCGGTTACTTCAACGGTTACATCGACTGGGGCATGCAACGGATTTATGACTTCATGATGATGTTGCCGATGACCATGATGATCATCGTTTTGGTCACCATCATCCCCCACTACAACTCCGTCACCTTGACGTTCATCTTCTCCATCTTCTACTGGGAAGGCACGTCTCGGTTGATTCGGTCGCGAACATTAGCCGAAGCGGAGAAGGACTACGTGGCCGCCTCTAAGGCCTCCGGAACCAGTCATTGGAAGATTATCTTTAGAGAAATCATGCCCAACATTTCGTCGCTCATCATCGTTGACTGTACCCTTTCCTTCGCCGAAAACATCGGGGTTGAAACTGGGCTATCCTACCTGGGCTTCGGGCTACCGAGCCAGACACCATCGTTAGGGACGATGATCGCCAACGCCAATGATCCAAACAACATCACCCAATACTGGTGGACTTGGTTCCCGGCGGCGTTAGAAATTATTATTCTCTGTCTATCAATCAGCTACGTTGGTCAAGTGCTCCGCCGCGCTGCAGATTCATCACAACGTCAAGGCTCAATCAACTAGCTTTAAGTTGCTATCTATTTGAGGAGATGGTGCCCACTTATCAAGCAGGACGTTCAATTCACCGTAATGACGGGTGATCCTGAGGAGAACCACTCGTCAGTCTCATCGAGGATTTTTAAAAATCAAGGGGGAAACATAGTATGGATAAGAAAAAGCTCGCCTTGTCCGCCATGGCGGTTCTCGCAACCGTCAGTCTCGCGGCCTGTTCCAGCAAGAGTTCATCCAGTTCCAAGAGCGGTACTAGCGGCGCTTCCGTGCAGTTAAAGACCGCTTATAAGAACACGAAGGCAACCGATAAGACGGCCACGAAGAACAGTACATTGAAGCTGGCCGAACCAAATGATTCGCCATTCCAAGGGATCTCCGATCCCGTTCTGTCGACCAACTCCGAAGATACCGACGTCTTCTCACCTGGTGGTGATCAGGCCAACAACACCAACGGCCTGTTCCACACCGATAAGAACTTCAAGATCGTCAAGGGTGGCCTAGCCAACCAGACGATCAACCGGAAGGCTAAGACCGTCACGATTACGTTACGGAAGAACGCCAAGTGGTCCAACGGTGATCCCGTCACCGCTAAGGACATTGAGTATCCGTACGAAGTCATCGCTAACAAGAAGACGACTTCGCAACAGTACTCCGCCGACTTCAACAACATCAAGGGGATGGCGGCCTACCACACGGGTAGTGCCAAGACTATCTCTGGGATTACCTTCCCGGATGGCCAAAAAGGCCGGACTGCCGTCATTCATTTGACCAAGGTTACACCAGCCATGCAATACCTGGGAAACTCTTTCATCTGGGGCACGGTTGAGCCTTACGAATACATCAAGAACGTCCCAATTGCCAAGTTAGCTTCCTCCAAGCAAATCCGGAAGAACCCTATCTTCACGGGTCCTTACAAGTTGGATAAGGTGGTCGAAGGTGAATCCACCACTTGGTCACCAAACAAGTACTACTACGGCAAGACGCCTAAGATCAAGCACATCTCAATCAACGTGGTTTCTTCCAACAACATCGACAAGGCCATCCAGTCCAACAAGTACGACTTCACGATGCCTTACGGTGTTCTACACGGAACCGACTACAAACAATTGAAGAGTGTTAAGAACTACCAGATTACGGGGCAACCCGCACTGTCTTACGATTACTTTGGCTTCAACGTAGGGCATTACGACACCAAGACCCAAAAGAACGTCATGGACAAGAACAGCAAGATGGCCAACAAGAGCCTGCGTCAAGCCATGATGTACGCCCTGAACCTCGATGCCATCAGCAAGAAGTTCGGTAACGGGATTACTTGGCGGGCCAACACCCTGATCCCACCAATCTTCCAGAAGTACTGGGATTCTTCAGCCAAGGGCTACCCACTGAACATCAAGAAGGCCAACAAGTTGCTGACCGATGCCGGTTACAAGAAGCGTGACGGCAGCAAGTGGCGTTCCGATCCTAACGGCAAGAAGTTAACCATCTACTTCGGGGCGATGACGGGGACTTCAGCTCAAGCCGCCGAATACCAAGACTACCTGCAACAATGGCACAAGGTGGGCTTGAACGTGAAGTTTGCCACGGGTAAGACGATGGAAATGAACAGCTTCTACTCGACGTTACAAGCACCTAAGCAAAGTAAGATTGACGTCTACGCCGCTGCCTGGGGCTTATCATCCGAACCAACCCCTACGCAAATCTACGGTGAAGACGCAACTTACAACATGGGCCACTTCGTTTCCAAGAAGAACACCCAACTGATGAACAACATGAACAACAGCAAGGCCTGGAACGAAAATTACCGGATCAAGGCCTTCAAGCAATGGCAAGAATACATGAATGATCAAGCGGCCGTTGCCCCTGATTCATTCAGCTACAACTGGGCACCCGTTAACAAGCGGGTTAAGGGCTTCAACATGAGTCCAGCCAACAGTAACTTCTGGTCTGGATTGTCCTTAACTTCTTCAAGCATGAAGTAAGTTAGGCTCATCTAGTCCGACTGAACCGTCACATCCTTTGCGATGTGGCGGTTTTTTATGGTGGCAATCGCCACGGCTAAACGCTGAGAATCTTGGCGCTGGCTGGCCCGGTTCACATAGCTGACCACCAACCCAAAAACGGCTCCCGGAATAAGAAAACCGAGGAACGGAACAACCACCGTGATTCCAGCGGCCACTGCCCCCAGATGGGCGTGATACCGCGTAGACAGCCCCGCAATCACGGGTAACAGCGGAACGAGGCTCAAGGCCCACCAGCGTGCTAGCCGGGGATGATCCCGGCCAAGCCACAGTTGACTGATTCCCAGCGCAACAAACCAAAAACACAGCCCACCGCCGGCTTCCAGGAAGGCCCCCATCGTCCCATGGCCAAGCGGCGTTGTCAGAATGGCCGTCTCCCGGGGAAGCGGCGCCAGTTGGTCCAGACTCGTTAAGAGTAACAGGCCGTATGCTAGGTTCAGTAGCCCACTGGCCCCGACCTGACGCCATGCCCGCCAGCTTCCCTCCATCCTACCGCGCCCAGCGTTGCATTAAGGGCCCCAAGACGAGACCCGGCAAGAGTAAGCTGATGAGGCCCAACAGTGGTAAATGTGCAACCTGGAAGTCTCCCGTCACATAACGATGAAAACGCAACAGCGCCACGGGGCCTTGCAGAACCAGACCACCTAAGCTAAACGCAAGGCCCACGCCTAACAGCCCTACCGCCCGAACCCCTTGTGTTAGCCACCGTTTGTGTAATCCTTTCATCGTGCCTCTCCCCCAATTCATCTCGATTTCTGTACTCGCCACTATACGCGAAAACGATGGGTCTGCCAAGCCCAGATTCCTTGATATTTCAGCGTTTATAATCATTTTAATAACGGCCTTAGTCCCGGCCAACCACCCGAGAATCGACTAAATTCCCGTCAAAAAATCTCGGCCGATATTTATTTTATTATTGCCCGGCGCCTTAACGGTCATCCCTTTGGATCAAACCTAGACGTTTCGCGCCTTAATTTTGCGTCCACGCCAGGGGGTGACTAGCAGGCGTTGGCCGTATTTTGGGTAGACGCGTTCATCCTAGATTGACACCACGCATTTTCAATTGTGAGTAGCAGATTTTTTTGATTTCCACCAAGCCCCGTAAAATACGGGTTTTTCACGTCCTTTCACTGTGGGACGGGCAATTAAGTGCTTACACAGTCGCCAATAAATGATATAGTATAGGTAAAGTATCAACATGTCTCGTGAAGGGGTGGCATTCTATATGTTACAACAATACAAGAACATTCTGGTTCCCGTTGACGGTTCTAAGGCAACCCAACCAGTTTTAGAAAAAGCAATCGAAGTCGCTAAACGTAACCAAACGCATCTTGATATCTTAAACGTCCTAGAAGTTAACCAATTCAGCGATACTTATGGTGGCGCTGTAAGTGGCGATGTCATTTACAAGCTCTCACAAGACGTTCAAGACCGGCTGGAAAGCTTGAAGCAACAAGCGATTAACGCCGGTGTTCCCGACGTCAGCATTCACGTGCGGTTTGGGAATCCTAAGCCCGTTATCGCCCGAGAATTCCCTGCAGACCACGGTTCCGAGTTAATCGTGATTGGGTCAACCGGACTAACCGCCGTTGAACGCTTAATGGTGGGTTCCGTTACCAACTACGTTAGCCGTTCTGCAATTTGTGACGTGTTGATTGTTAAGCCAGAATTGACTAAATAAATGAATCCTTAAAATGGCCTGCCGCAGTCGCGGTGGGTCATTTTGTCTGAAATCGCCCGTTACGCCCACTTCTAGAAAGGAGACATCCATGCACTGGTCCTATACCATTCCCCTACCGCTCGCCCAAGCGCCCTTACCTCTGCGTCAACTGCTCAGCGCTTGGCGCATCCCCAAGCATCTGATTCACGACCTGCGCGTTAGCCAACGCGTCGTGGTCAACGGCACCTATCGTTCAATGAACCAACCGGTCTATGGCGGCGAAGTGGTCAGTCTGACCTTCGTGCCGGTTGACTTCGCCGAACCCTTTCCCGATGTGGCACCGGACAGCGCCGCAACCGTGACGGTTCTTTACGAAACAGCTGATCTGCTGGTCATTAACAAGACCCGCGGCAGTAAGACCCATCCCAACCAGCCGGGAGAACGGGGGACCACCCTGAACCACGTGGCGGCCTACCTCGGCGACCAGCAACCCGGTCCCTATATTTTAAGCCGTCTGGACCGGGAGACGACGGGCGCTCTGTTAATGACCAAGACGCCGGCCGTGGTCCCCATTATGGTACGACAGATTGCGGACAAACAGGTGCAGCGGACCTACCTTGCCTGGGTTCACGGCGACCTCCGGGGAGCGGGAACCTTCACTGCCCCTATCGGTCGTGATCCTCACGATCGGCGTAAACGTCAGGTCAACGGGGTCCAAGCTCAGCCCGCCATCACCCACTACGACGTATGCGACCACCAGCCCCATGCCACATTGGTGAAGCTCTGGCTGGAGACTGGACGCACGCATCAGCTACGCGTTCACCTCGCCGCAGCCGGACATCCATTGATCGGTGACCCGCTATATGGCCCACCCAGTCAAGACCGTTTACGGCTTCACTGCTGGCGCTTAACCTTTCCCCAACCATTTACCATCAATGGTCCTTTAACGACGGTGACGGCCCCCATACCGGCAAATTTCGCCATGTTTAGCGCCAAATAACCGAGCTGTCAACTCTAAACTCTTAATCGTCAGATTTTGCACGATAAGGACGATTGTGGTTGTTAATCATCGGTTTTCGCTATACTAAGGGCAGTTGATATGGCTAGGGGGGATTTGATGCGCTGACAACAAAAACTAGCCCTAATCATTCTCGCGGGGATGTTGGCCATCTTATTGGTTTGGGGAGTAGTCAACTTAAAGTAGGCAGTTTGATAAAGTGAAACGTAGCGTAACACCGGGTGCGGCCGGGTTACGCTACGTTTTTTAGATCGCCAACTGACGGAAACATTTCTAAAATTTTCCTTTAGACACCTTCAGCGTTGCATCAAATCTCTGAAATTTTACATTAGTTATTAGTAAGGGCTAAAAACCACAGAGACTTTCCGTTCAAATCAACCTAGATAGTTACTCACGGCTGCCAGGCGGTCCCCACAGGTGGTGTCGATGACTCGTTTAATGGCGGTAAGCTATGTCAGCTGGGGATTGGAGCATGTTTGCGAACTTTCAACCTTTAGTAACACTCTCAATCTCAGCCCCGTGGACGCAAAAAAACCGGAGTAACCAACTCCGGTTCCCATTAGCATCATTGAGTAACCACAACATCTTTAAGTTTGTAGTCAGAAAAACGCTGTTCACTCAGCTTAGCCATATCTCAATATGTAGTATTGAGCAATCTGATCGCGTCAATTTGGGCAATTGGCCCGGTCTGTAAAGGTAAGTCTAATCTTGACGATAAGGCCTGCTTTCACAAAGTCGAGAACCCGTCAAACTGCCGAATTATTCGGGCTTCTCTGAAAGATTGATTGGTATTACATAACTCAGTATATCAGATGGCAGTAGAATTGCAAGCGCTTTCGTGGATACGCTTATCCATTAGATTAATTTTCAGTTAATTGTCTCAGTAAACAAACTTTGTGAAACTTCCAAGGGTTGGATTACCCTTTCGGTAAGGCAACGATGAGCTGACCCCAGTGTAGTTTAACCTGCAGCGTGCTCGTGGCCGCTTGCGGCAGTGAACGCTGGAGCTTTGAGAAGTCCAGCACCCCCTTCTCAGCCACGACACGGTGCTTGCCATCCACCTGCGCATCGGCAGGTACTGGAAATGTCAGCGATAGCCGTAGGAGCGTGGGCGTTTCAGCCAATTCTAGCGTAATCATCGGTGGTTTAACGTGGCTGATACTCGGCAGAATGGGGGGAATCGTCTGGTTTACCAATTTCACCATTTCCTTGAGTACTGAGACCGTCGCCGTCAAGGGATCGGGAACCTTAACGAAGAGCTGGACACCGCTTTCCCTGGCTAACAGGTAGTTGTGGTAGAGCTCATAGCGTAGGCCCGGCGTCGGGATGTTCGACAGGTCATCGACGGTCAGCTCAGCGGCGTTGCTGGTCGCCCAGCCCGAACGAATGTCGATATAAAGCTGGCGAAAGCCCTCGTAGTCTTGATCCTCCAGGTAGCCGCCCAGCCCCAGGAGCATGTTCTGATAGTCGTGACTAAATTTGCGAACAGTCGCCAATTGGCGGTTCAATTCGGTCGTGTACTGCTCACGAAATTTCTGTTGCTGTGTCTGAAGCTGAATGTGCTCCTCTTGCAGGTGGGTCTGCATCAGCATGTAGGTGCTCAACGTCAGCCCCACCACCAGCGTCCCTGAAATTCCAGCTAGGAAGATCAGGTAGTGGTCGGAATCGGCCAGACTCTGAAGCGAGTATTCAAAGAGAATGTACACCAGGCCCAGGACCGTCATAAAAATCAAAAATAAATACTCCGTCGACCGCCCCAACATCGCTTGAATCAGGTTCTCCATGGGTGCCCGCGTGAGCAGGATGCCCATTGCCACCAGGGTAAAGAGGACGGTGTCAATCGTCAGTTCCGTGAGAGTCCCCCACACGCTGGCAGCAAAGGTGACACTCGTCAGGCGAATCGTTCCGGCAATCACCGTCATGTCCACGAATTCAATCAACAAGTAGGCCAAAATCGACACATCAATAAACGCCGGGAGATATTGCCAGCTATTGCGCATGGCAAGTATTCCAATCTCAACAACTAATAGCACAATGATTGGGAGCATCCCCAGCAGCTTGCTGGTGGCCGTAAACGGGTTGAGAATATCAATCGCCGTGAACCCCAGTCCCATGAGCGCACAGAAGAGCAAGAAATTTTTCTTCACGTGCAGTCGCGGAAACCAATAGTATTGAAAGTACACAAACCAAAAGACCAACGAAAAGTCGGCCAGTCCAAAACTCACCGTATTTACCGTAATCACGTGCTCACCTCCCCGGTTTGGTCAGAATCACCGTAAAGTACAACCGGCCACGTTTAATCGCAATCTGTAGCGATGCATTCTCCGTCCGGTTAATAATATCCTGAACCGTGCTCAATCCCAAGCCATGGTTCTCACCCTTAGTGGAATACCCCGCTTGCATAAACCGATTAATCTTCGGCGGATTCGTCTTGGAGACCGCATTAGCCACAGACACCTCCACGGCACCCGGATAGTCCAGAATTGCACAGTAAATGGTCAAGTTGTCATCCACTGTGGGCGCCTCAATCGCGTTATCCAGTAAAACCCCCATCATACGCAGCAATTCCATACTATCCATGGGCAGCGTTTTAACCGGATCGGGAATTTCCAAGCGCATTTCCTTGCCTCGGTTCTGCGCCGCCAACATCTTCTGAAAAAGTAGGCTCTTGAACGGGGGATCCCCCAACCGTTGCAGGCCATCCGCTTCCAGCCCCACCAGATGATGGGTCGTGGACCAGCGTGAGCTCAGCGTTTGATAATAGGCCGCTAAGCCATCGTAATCTTCGGCATCGAGGTAGTCGCCTAGACGTAGCATCTGTTGTTGATAGTTGTGGGTGAATTGTCGAATCGCCCGTACCTGATCGGACATGCGCCGGTCGTAGCGGCTCTTCAACAGACTCTCCTGATAATCCGCGCGCACGTGCTGCCGATGGAAGAAGCTTTGGAGAAAGGCGAAGAGGCTCACCGCAATCACCAGGACCATCACCAGTTCGATACTTAAGGCAAACGTCAACATGGCGTGGGTAATCCTCAAGTGGTGAATGATCAGCGACGACATTTCCGCCAGTAGCGCTAGGCTGGCCAATAAAGCCATGACCGTCCACTGTTCCTTATGACTAAAGTCCAACGCATCCAAGTTCCCCGGGCGCAACCGCATGCCGGAGACCCCAACCGAAATCAACATGTAGATGGCGAACTGAAAGATCAATCGCGCAGTCACTCCCGAGACCCCGTTGGTGAAATCCACCCCCCACAGTTCGATGAAGACTTGACGACAGACGTCGTTAATCAGCACGACGACCAAATAGATAACAATCGTCGCATTCACGAAGATTAATGCCGACTTACGCCGGTGATGCACCAGATACGTCAGCGCACTGATGGGCGGAATCAGAAGACTCCACGACTGGCCGATAAAGGCGGGAATCAGCCCCCAGCCAATCCACTTTAGGGGTAGCTTCCAGTTTTGTGGCCGAATCACCCCAATCCATAACGTGATGAACCATTGCATGGTGACCGCCAGTACCAGATTGACCCAAAATCGACGGTCAAATATTTGAAATAAGTCCATCATCTCTCGCACCCTCTTAGGACTTTAAATGTTTTTGCACTAAGGTTTTAACCTCGTGGAAGCGACGTGTGGCCACGTCCGTCTGATCCCCATTGGGAAAAATCAGCCGCCGCGTCGCCGTGTCAATCCCACTGACGTTATCCAAGTTCACCAAAAAACTCTTATCCGTGCGGTACAGCTCCGGATATTGATCCGCAATATCCTTTAAGAAACCCGGAAACTCCATCAGCTGATTAACCGCGTGGACGGTGACCTTATGGGGCGTGGTCGACGTCGCCACGAAGTACACGTCGCCCATCGGCAGGCTGAACGTCCGCCCCCCTATGTTATAACTGAAGAGATTTTCCGTATTGCCTAAGTAATTGGTATACGAGAGCGTAAAATATCTTGTGTAAACGCACAAAAGATTTCTAAATTGTATAGAAATAGGGAATGCCTTCCCTTATGATATTTAGTAACCACAGAAAACATCACAGGAGGCATTCCCCATGAATGAACTTACCACAGAAATTATCGCTGCACTAGCCCAAAAACAAGATTTGGACGAAGTTTTTCGTCACCACCTTGAAATCGCCATCAACCAGCTGCTTCAAACTGAATTGGCAGAGTTTTTGGGTTACGAACGCTACTCATACGCTGGGATTAACACTGGTAATAACCGCAACGGCAGTTATGAGCGCTCGTTTGATACGAAGTACGGCCAACTTAACTTAACCATTCCTCGAGATCGCAATGGCCGGTTTGAAAATCATACCTTGCCAGCCTACGGTCGGCACAGTGATAATTTAGAAACAACGGTTATTCAGTTGTATACCAAGGGAATTACCACTGCTGAAATTGCCGAACTCATTGAGAATATGTACGGTGCTCACTACTCCAAAGCCACGGTTTCCAACATGACTAAAGCCGTCAATGAACAGGTTCAAGCTTTCCAGCAACGTCGACTGGCTTCACAATATGCGGCTATCTTCTTAGATGCCACTTACTTGCCGTTAAAGCGGGATACCGTTCAAAAAGAAGCGGTTCATATTGCGATTGGCATTCGTCCAGATGGTACGAAAGAAGTGCTGAACTACCAAGTGGCGCCGACGGAATCAACTGGGATCTGGACTGAATTACTGGGAACCCTGATTAAGCAAGGTGTCAAAGATGTGCTGTTGTTTGTGGCCGATGGGTTAGTTGGTTTGGATGAAGGTTTAAATCGGCATTTTCCCAAAGCTAAACGACAACGTTGCCTGGTTCATGTTGGGCGTAATTTGATAAACAAAGTTCGGGTGAAAGACCGTAAGGCCGTGATCAATGACTTTAAACAAGTTCATTGGGCTGCCAATCGTGAAGCAGCCGAACTGAAACTGAATGAGTTCGCCAACAACTGGCATCGTACCTATCCCAAGTTAATCAAAGATCTGCTTAAAATGCCGAATCTGCTCACTTTCATGGACTTTCCACCAGCCATTCGGCAATCACTCTACTCCACTAACTTGATTGAGAACTTTAACAAGCATCTCAAGCGCACCACCCACCGCAAAGAACAATTTCCAACGGAAGATTCACTGGATCGATTCCTGGTTTCTCAGTTTAATGCTTATAACGAGAAGTCTCTGAAGCGGATCCACCGAGGCTTTAAAGGACTCCAGGACACCTTGGAAGCATCATTTATTTGAGTTAGTTACATATTATATGTACGAAGGCATTTCATTTACACAAGATTCTTGACGCTACCTGGTATACCGCTAATAGCCATAGTCCACATTTTCACGAAGTTTCTGATCAATCTGGGCCCGTCCCAAATCCTTCACCACGAAGTCCATGGGTTCCACCTTTCGTTCGAAGGTCAGGAGCGCCATTTCGGAGTGGGTCGTCACGAAGACAATCTCGGCAAACCCCAACTGCTTTCTGATGGCAATCGCCGTTTCAAGCCCCGTGGTGTCCTCGGCCGGAAATTCGATATCCAAGAAAAACAGTGCATATTCTGGCGGATTAGCGGCCAAATTCTGTAACAACGCCTGCGGACTGGGCGTGGCCTGTCGAATCTGCATATCGTAGTCATTAATCATGATGTAGCGCTTCACAACGTCCGTATAGTGGGCGAGTTGCTCTGGATTATCTTCACAAAGATATACGGCTAACACCCTATCACGTCCCTTCACCCATCCATGGTAGTCCTGTTTGAAAAAATGTTAAATTAACCAATACCACAACTCAATTATACCGTAACCTTATTATTCCTTAATGTACCTTGATTCCCTTTCAGTTGCAATCGTTTCCTCCCACAAAAAAAGAATCATCCCCTCAGATGATCCTCTTTTGATTGGATTATTTAATTACCGGCGTTGGCTTAATTAGCACTCCCCCAAGTTCTAATGAAGTCATGAATCCTTTAGGTATTAGGAATAACCCAATTCAGTCGCTTACTCTTCAGTCCATCACTGAAAATCCTGCTACTAGTCGCCTAAGTTTCAGACTAATTTTCTACTCTGCCAACCGTCCTCTTGATTAGATAATCTCAGGGTGCGAATCTGATTAAGGTCTCCCCCAAATTGTGACCTTAACCACGCATAGTTTGATTAGTTGATTCGCAACATCAGTCCCGCAAGAACTGACCCCTTCCAACTGTCATAACTTTAACATGGTTTTTGCTTATCGGGCGTTAAGTCGCAAAAACGTCGATATTTGCACGATAAAGCAGTAAAAATCAGCACAATTTAATTGTGTCGTAGCGAATAAGTGACGTAACCACCCAAAATCAGGGGACCAAAGAAGGCCAGAACCAGGTCGACTAGCCCCCGCCAATACCACTTTAAGTGGGTTTTAGGTGCCGCCTCTAACCAGGGTTCGCGTTGGGGCCGATTCATCTTTTCGTAGACCGAGGCTGTCCGATCAGCTGCGCGCTGCTTCTTTTTCCGGCGAATTGTCGGGGCTTGGACGTCGCGCTGATCTTCCAGAATGGCCCACTTGGCGAACGGAAAGCACAGCCAACTGATCAGAAAGTACCAGTCGGCCCCCGTCATCCCCGGTAATAGGCGCCACCGCGCGTAATTGAGATGCCCTAGTAAGGCGAGCACGAGGACGAAACCCAAGCCGATTCCGGCCTGGCGAAGCCAATACGTTAGGGATAATTTCATGAGGAGAACTCCTTTTCTTTTTCAAAAAACTTGGTAAAATTGGGGTAAATGCGATGTAAACGAGGTGGAACACATGGCAGGAGATTTCAATCCCATCACTGCCGCGGGTTACCGCGACCTGCAGAAAAAGATTGCGGCGCTTGAGGCGGACCGTCCGGAAAAGATTGCGATTCTGGCGGAAGCCCGGGCCCACGGCGACCTCTCGGAAAATGCGGAATATTCCGCGGCTAAACGCGATCTACGGCACTTGGAGAGCCAATTAAGATTCTTCAATAAGCAACTGCAATACGCCAAGGTCGTTGACCCCAGCCAAGACGACAAGGTGGAGCTGGGTAAATGGGTCACCGTCAAGTTCATGGACGATGACGATCAGGTCAGCTACCAGCTCGTGGGGACGCAGGAGGCCGACCTAAACGCTGGTAAAATCACCCGCGTGTCGCCGTTGGGCAAGGCCTTACTGGGCCATCATCCGGGAGACACCGTGACCATCAAGGCGCCGAACGCCAGCTATCAGGTCACCTTACTGGCGGTAAGTTTGGAGCGGCCCGCGTAATATTAGGAATATTATACCACGCTAAAAATACCGGTTAGGATCGTTCATCACGATTCTAGCCGGTATTTTGTCATATCCACTACATTACCGCGTTGAGGTTACCCCAAAGACCGGCAATAAGATTTGATCGACAATCTCATATCGGGCCGCCAGAGGCAAAGCCTGCCGGGTAATCACCTCGTTAATCAGGAGTATGCCGGGGAGGTTGACCAACCGATCTGGCCACTGCGCGTGGGTAATCTCGCCGCGTGCGGCCGCGTGATCCAATAGGGGTTGGACAATCTTTTGAATTCCCCGATTTGGGTCGTCCGCGTTGGCTTGGGTCAGTAAGTTATCCAACTCTAGGTGCTGCAGACGATCTGCCAATAGCCCCCGAAACGTCTCGTCCTGTAATTTATCCAAAAAGGCCGCCATCTGGCCCATCAACGCGAGAAAGTCCGTCCGCAGACTCCCGGTATCCGGGACCACGTAGCCCGTAAATCCACCAAACCGTGCAAAGGCCGCGATCACAAGGTGAGCTTTGTCCGGCCAACGCCGATACAACACCGTTTTAGTCGTGGCGGCCGCGGCGGCCACACCTTCGATGGTTAGGGCTTGATAGCCCTTCTCCTGGAGCTGGGCCCAAGCGGCCTCAAGGATCGCGTTCGTCAGGGCTGGCCCGCGTCGCCGAGTCTTTTTTTCTGCCATTTCGATTAGTCTCCCTTGTTTTTTATAAAATTCGGGTGTAATATGCCATTCATAAGATACGGCCGTATCTAATTTGAAATCAGGTGATTCGATGTCTACACAAAAATCGCAACAAAATATCACACAAATCGCACTCTTCCTGGTCATCGGAGCCATCGCGCCACTACTCGATACTACCATGACCAACGTCGCTCTCGACACCATTATGAAGTCACTCCACGTTTCCGTCAACGCTGCCCAGTGGATAACGACCAGTTACGTCCTCGCACTGGGAATTACGGTTCCCGTTACCGGTTGGGCCACCAATTGGTTCGATGGAAAACACCTGTACCTGGGTGCTTTAGCCGTCTTTTTACTGGGCTCGCTACTTTCCAGCTGGGCGTCCACACTGCCGGTTCTCATTAGCGGCCGGATTATTCAAGGTGCGGCAGCCGGGATAATCGTACCACTGATTACGACCCTCGTGGTCCAAGTGGCCGGTAGCACCGGTCTTGGTAAATTAATGGCTGTGGTCGGCATGCCAGCCGTCTTGATTCCCATCCTAGGGCCCACCATCGGCGGCTACCTGATTCAAACGCTGAACTGGCACTGGATATTTCTGATTAACATTCCGCTGGTGGTGATTTCACTCTTCCTATTGGGTTGGAAGATGCCCACCTTTCCCGCACCCAAGCGTGGGAAGCGCCTCGACATCCCCAGTTTGGCTTTCCTCGCTAGCCTCTTCACGTTTGCCATCATTGGCATTACTCACTTCAGCACAGGCGTACAACTCTCCTCCCGCAACGTCTGGCTCCCCTTATCAGCGGCCACAGCGAGTCTATTCGCTTACGTAATCTATGCCCATTTCCATGCTGACAAGGCCCTCGTTAGCCTGCAGTTATTTAAATCACCCACCTTCGACGCTGCCACCATCATTCTGATGCTTTCGGGAATCGCCGTCAATGGCGCGATGTTCCTGTTACCCCTGTATCTCCAAAACACACGAGGACTCAGCGTGGTCTGGTCCGGAACCTACCTCATTGCCCAAGGCGTGGGGCTGCTGGTCGCACGTAGCCAGATCGGCAAGCTAACCGACAACATCGGGGCGCGGTGGGTGGTTCTCGTATCCATCGTGATTGCCGTGGCGGGAACGCTACCGTTCGTCTATTTTTCAGCGCATACCAGCACGTGGTGGTTACTTCTGGCGCTCTTCATCCGCGGAATCGGCCAAGGTGGCCTGACCATCCCCGTCATGGCCGACAGCTACACGGGACTCCCGCAAGATTTGATTGCCGAAGCCACGACAGCCACCCGGATGCTTCAAAATATCGGCGGCGCCATGGGTACGGCCGTCCTCGCCACCATCATCCAACATACCTTGCCACACGCCGGGCTGAACGCTGCTTACCAGACAGCCTTTCTGTGGTCGGTCGGCTTTATTCTGATGACAGCCATCCCAGCATGTTTTCTGAGTCACCACTCGGCTAAAAGTTGGCGGTAATCGCGTACTGGCCGTCTGATTCTTCGTCAAGTTTGATCTGGATCGCTGTGGACAGGATCGGGAAAAATCAAGGGTGATCTTGCCCCTCGCTTTGCGCCGCCAGATAAAAATTTAGCCAGCCAATTACGTTGGGCGCCAAGGGATTTATCCGCGTATTATTTGAATATGATTAAATTAAGTCTTGACATCTCATCTAATTTTAATTATTGTAGGACTCATCAACTAACCTAAAACAATAACTTTTGAAAGCGAGGGACGACCATTATGACGATTAAACCAACAACCACCATGTGCCAGTCCCTGGCTATTCAATTGGCAGCCTTATTATTAACGAAGAAGGACCCGGTCACTTGACCTTGAGCTAACCCTCAAAATTCAAGTGCTGAGCCCTTCTTTCCCGTGTGGTAATGAGGGCTCGGCATCCGTGTAAGACCTCATTCACCCCGTGGATGAGGTCTTTTTGTTAGAACAAAGGAGGATTGGGTACCACCACGTTTCATCAAAAATAAGAAGGCAGGGATGACAAATGATTAAATGGCAAAAAACATTCTTCAAATTGGGCGGACTCGTTGCGATTATTTTAACACTCGCGGGTTGTAGCACGGCTAAAAGCAACGGTAGCGCACAAGGTAACAACCCAGGCAAAACCATCAAGATTGGTGTCAACATGGAGCTTTCCGGTTCGGCAGCCGGTTACGGCCAACAGCAAAAACAAGGCATTCAGCTCGCCGTCAACAAAATCAATCGGGCCGGGGGCATCAAGGTCGGTCAAACCAAAAAGAAGATTCAGCTGGTTGTTCGCGACAATAAGACTTCCAATACGACCGCTGCTTCGGTAGCCGCACAGCTGGTGAATAACGATAAAGTCGTCGCCGTGGTCGGACCTGCTGCCACGAATGCTGGCACCGCCTCAATCCCTAACATGACCAAGGCTGAGGTACCGTCCGTCAGTCCATCGGCAACCGACCCGGGCTACACGCTCCAGAAGAATGGCACCGTTCAGAAATACATCTTCCGGGCCTGCTTTCAGAACAATTACCAGGGGTCATCGGCCGCAACCTTTATGACCAAGACCCTTAAGGCCAAAAGAGTCGCCATCCTGACCGACAACTCGAGTGATTACGGAACCGGCTTGACCAAGTCCTTCAAGCAGACTTACACCGGAAAGATTGCTAGTAGCCAGACCTTCCAAGAAGGCGACAAGGATTTCAACGCCATCCTGACGGCCCTCAAACACAAGCGGATTGATGCCATCTACGCACCGGGTTACTACTCCGAATTGGGACTCATTATTAAGCAAGCGCGTCAGGCCGGAATTAACGTCCCAATCGTGGGCAGCGATGGCATGGCCGACGCCAAGCTCACCAAGATTGCTGGCGCGGTTAATACGACCAATATTTACTACACCACGCCATTTTCCACGAAAGCCGGTGAAACGAATACCCGGGCCGCCAGCTTCCTGAAGGCCTACCAAGCTAAGTACCACACGACCGCGCCAACCTTCTCCGCGCTAGCTTACGATTCCGTCTACATGATTAAATCCGCCATCGAAAGTGAACAATCGGCCAATTCCGTTAAGATCACCACTGGTTTGGCCAAGCTCAAGAACTTCAAGGGCGTCACTGGAACCATCACCATGAATCAACACCATAATCCCGAAAAGTCGATGGTGATTGAAAAGATGACGAATGGCCGCGTTTCACAAGCCTACACCATCAAATAATCCCGTTAAGATTGGAGTGAGTATATGCAGACATTCGGACAACAACTGATTAATGGCCTGTCATTGGGCAGTATCTACGCCCTGTTGGCTCTGGGATACACCATGGTTTACGGCATTATTAAGCTGATTAACTTTGCCCACGGTGACATTTATATGTTGGGCGCCTTCTGGGGCTATTACGTCATTAACGGGCTCCACTTTAACTTTATCTTCGCGATACTCTCCGCTATGATTTTCTGCGCTCTGGTGGGCGTCCTGATTGAATACTTCGCCTACCGACCGCTCCGTCACTCCCCGCGAATTACGGCGTTGATCACCGCTATTGGCGTCTCCTTCTTGCTCGAAAATGGGATGACCTACTTCTTTTCGGCTAACACGCGTAGCTTCCCGCAGGTCATCACCACCGTAACCTATCACGTAATGGGTCTACGCATCTCCAATATCCAACTACTTATTCTCGGAACGGCCTGCCTACTGATGATTTTGCTAGAAATCATCATCAAACGGACCAAGATGGGCAAGGCCATGCGCGCCGTCTCAGTTGACCCGGAGGCCGCCCAACTGGTGGGGATTAACCTCAATCACACCATCTCCTTTACGTTTGCCCTTGGCTCCGCCATGGCAGGTGCTGCCGGCGTACTCATCGGCCTGTACTACAACTCCATTGACCCCTTAATGGGCATGACACCGGGCATTAAAGCCTTTGTGGCCGCGGTTATTGGCGGCATTGGGTCGATTCCTGGCGCCTCAATCGGGGGCTTTCTGATTGGCCTTCTGGAGACTGGCGTCCAAGCGGTCGGTCTATCGGCCTACAAAGACGCCGTCGTCTATGTCGTCTTGATTGTGATCCTGCTAGTCCTACCGGCCGGTATTTTCGGAAAAAGGACGAAAGAAAAGGTTTAGGAGGTAACGTACGTGAAAGCAAATCTTAAATACAACCTAGCTTGGCTAGGCGTGATGGTGCTGGCCTTTGGCCTTATCGATGCGAGTGAATTTCTCGGTATTATTAACGCCTTCATCGAAAATATGCTAGTTACGATCGGCATCAACATCATCCTGGCCACCGGGCTAAACCTCATCATCGGCTTCTCCGGTCAATTTTCACTCGGCCACGCCGGTTTCATGGCGATTGGTGCCTACGCAACCGGCATTATGACCCAAAACATGGCCACCCCCCTAGGCTTCTATCTGTCTATGGTCGTGGGTATCATCATCGCCATGGTAGCCGCCTTAATTGTGGGCATCCCCACGCTACGGTTACGAGGCGATTACCTCGCCATTGCCACTATGGGAGCTGCCGAGATCATTCGGATCTTAATCAATAACTTTAAAATCACCAACGGCGCGGCGGGGCTCTTTAACATTCCACCGCTAGTCACTTGGGTCACGGTCTACATCCTGATGTGTCTTACGACCATCATCACGGTTAACTTCATTCATAGCCGCAGCGGTCGCGCCGTCATGGCGGTTCGAGAAGATGAGCTTGCCGCCGAGGCGATGGGGATTAATACGACCCGTTGGAAGCTGACGGCCTTTGTCTTCGGTGCCGCAACAGCCGCGATTGGCGGGTCGCTGCACGCCGCCTACATTCAGACTATCGCCCCGGGCGACTTCAACATCATGGCCTCGATTGCCATTCTGATTATCGTTGTCCTCGGTGGCGTCGGTAGCATCACCGGAACCTTCGTGGCCGCCATCGTCTTGGGCGCCCTCGATACAATTCTCCAGAATTTCGGGACTCTACGCATGATCACCTATTCGCTGACATTGATTCTTATCATGATCTTCAAACCCGCTGGTCTCCTCGGTAATTGGGAATTTTCGTTCAAACGTTTCGGCCATATGAGAAAGGAAGTGACGACACATGACTAGTTCTCTCTTAACCGCTCAACAACTCGTCAAAAACTTCGGTGGCCTGACCGCCGTGGCCAACGTCTCCGTGCACTTCGATCAAAACGAATTGGTCGGTTTGATTGGTCCTAACGGCGCCGGTAAGACCACACTTTTTAACCTATTAACTGGCGAAACACCGGTCACGTCTGGTGCCATTACCCTGTACACCGACCAAGGGGTCCAACCGCTAAACGGCAAACGCCCCGCGCAAATTGCGCAGGCAGGGATCTCCCGAACCTTCCAAAACATTCGCCTCTTCAAGGAACTCAGTGTCTTAGACAATGTCCGGATCGCCATGACCAACCACTATCACGACGGTTTCTTAGCGAGCGTCTTTCGACTGCCAAAGTTTTACCGGACCGAAGCTACCATGGTCACGGCCGCTCAGGACTTGCTGGCTATCTTTGACCTCACGAACGTGGCCGACCAGCCTGCCAAGAACCTGCCCTATGGGACCCAGCGCCGACTGGAGATCGTTCGCGCACTAGCGACCAAGCCCAAGCTCCTATTCTTGGACGAACCGGCCGCTGGTATGAACCCGGAGGAAACGGCCGATTTAACACGGCTGATTCGTCAGATTCAACGGGATTTTCATATCACCATCGTCCTTATCGAACACGATATGTCGCTGGTGATGAACGTGGTTGAGCGCCTCTACGTGTTGGAACACGGCGCTCTGCTGGCCGAGGGCACCCCGGCCGAGATTCAACAAAATCCAGACGTTATTCACGCTTATTTAGGAGATGAAGCTTAATGCTTGAAGTTCAAGACTTAGTCGTCAACTACGGCGCCATTCAGGCCATTAAAAAAGTCAGCTTTTCCATTCATACTGGAGAGATTGTGACCCTCATTGGCGCTAATGGCGCTGGCAAATCTACCATTCTCCACACGATATCCGGTATTCTTCGCCCTACCAGCGGTAAAATCACGTACCTGAACCACCCAATTCAGCGGGAAGCCGCTCCCAAGATTGTCCGCGCCGGCATCTCACAGGTTCCAGAGGGCCGCCACATTTTCCCTGGCCTATCCGTACAGGAAAACCTCCAGATGGGTGCCTTCATTCGCAAAGACCGGCAGAACCTGGCTCAAGCCTACACGGAGGTGTACCACTACTTTCCGGTGCTCAAGCAGCGACGTCATCAAGATGCCGCAACCCTGTCCGGTGGGGAGCAACAGATGCTAGCCATGGGCCGGGCCCTAATGTCCCATCCCCGACTGATATTACTCGATGAACCCTCGATGGGATTAGCGCCCATCTTTATCAACGAAATCTTTGAAATCATTCGGGCCATCAACGCCACGGGTACCACCGTCTTGTTGATCGAGCAAAACGCCAACAAAGCCCTTGCCATTGCCGATCGCGGCTATGTCCTCGCCGCCGGTCAAATTAAGTTGCAAGGAACCGGTCAAGACTTGCTTAACAATCAGGCCGTTCAACGCGCCTACTTAGGAGGTTAACCCATGAGTGTAGCAAATTACATGTCGACCCACTTAATTACTGCCAGTCCGCAAACGACCGTCAGCACTGCCATCGAGCTGATGAAAGATAATCAGATTCACCGCTTACCAGTGTTAGACGGCAACCGCTTAGTCGGCCTGATCACGCAAGGCATTATTGGCCGCGCATTGCCTTCGCAAGCCACGAGTCTCTCCGTCTATGAAACCAACTATTTATTAACCCAAACCACTGTGGCGACCATCATGGAGAAGCACGTGCAGACAATCGCCGCCACCGCACAGTTAGAGGAGGCCATTTACCACATGCGTCAACACCAGATTGGTGTACTTCCGGTCACTCGCGATGCGCAGGTCGTGGGCATCATCACGAATAATGACATTTTGGAGGCTTTCCTGAATATCTCTGGCTATGGTGAACCCGGTATCGTCTGCCGCGTCCGCGTGACCCACGACCACCCCGGTGTCATCTTCGCCATTGGCAAAGTGTTGGCCGAACATCACTTGAGTATCCAGACCTTGATGGTGGTCCGCGACCAGCAAGCCCGCATCATTGAGCTCCACATTGCCAGTGATCAGGCCGCACCAGTCACACAGGTGCTAACGGCCGCAGGATTTACCGTCGTTTAAGCGCCGTTAGTTAATTCATTATATTACAGGAAAAAGAGGGGTCGCGCTACGTTTCTTCCAAAATAAGCTGACCTATCGTCTTTAGCCATTTATTGGTCCACAGCGGCAACTAGTATTTTAATAATCGTGTCCGTCTATGGGCAAACTAAAAGAGCATCTCCCCACTCATACGAGTTCAGGAGATGCTCTTCTTTTAATTTGGATTAATCACCAAAGCGGTAATCTCGTGATTACTTCAATGGCTTCCATTGCCAAGCGTTAACTTCTGGCAAGTCAGTCCCAACTTCACGGATGTAAGCATTGTGCTTAGCAACCATGTCGTCCATCCGTTGTGCGAAGTATGCGCCCTTAACGGCGTATTCATCGATATCATCAACGGCTTCCTTAGCCAAGTGGTAACGGTCCAAGTGGTTCAGGACACGCATGTCAAATGGCGTGGTAATATCCCCGTTTTCACGGTAACCATGAACATGTAAGTTGTGGTTGTGACGGTCGAAGAAGAGATCCTTGATCAGGCCTTCGAAACCGTGGAAGGCAAAGATAACTGGCTTATCGGTCGTAAACAGACGGTCGAATTCGTCATCGGAGATTGCCCGTGGGTCCAACTTAGGAGAACGCAACTTCAACAGGTCAACCACGTTGATGAAGCGAATCTTCATTTCTGGGAATTCGTCATGCAACAATGAAATTGCGGCTAAGGATTCCCAAGTTGGTTCGGTACCAGCAGCAGCGAAGACAACGTCAGGTTCTTGACCTTGGTCCGTAGAAGCCCAGTCAATGTAGCCCAAACCATTGTGAACCAGGTTCGTGGCTTCATCAATGGAGAACCATTGTGGACGTGGGTGCTTGGACGTTACGATGATGTTAATCTTTTCGCGGCTCCGGAAAGCAACGTCACCAACAGCTAACAAGGTGTTAGCATCAGCTGGCAAGTATTCACGGATAAAGGCTGGCTTCTTTTCAGCCATGTGGGTCAACATCCCAGGATCTTGGTGGGTGTAACCGTTGTGGTCTTGCTGGAAGACAGTTGACGTGTCAACGAAGTTCAAGGATGGGTAGTCATGACGCCATTCTTGTTCAGCAGCCTTACGTAACCACTTGAAGTGTTGGGTTAACATGGAATCCACAACCCGACCGAATGATTCGTAGGTTGCGAAGAACCCATGACGACCGGTCAGAACGTAGCCTTCCAACCAACCTTCAGCTTGGTGTTCGGACAGTTGAGAATCGATGACTCGACCTTCGTGTGCCATGTTTTCATCGTTAGGTTCCTTGATGTCTTCCATCCATTGACGCTTCCCGTAGTCTAACATCGCGTAGAGCCGGTTAGACTTGGATTCGTCAGGACCAAAGGCACGGAAGGAATCTGGGTTCAACTTCATGGTGTCGGCCAAGTACTTGGACCAAACTAACATATCTTGGGCAATCGTCTTGCCGTGTTCAGTCGTGTCCACAGCGTACTTCTTGTAGTCTGGGAGCTTCAATGGTTGTGGCTTGATCCCACCATTAGTGATTGGGTTCATCGCCATCCGTTGTTCGCCCTTAGGTGCCATGTCGCGAACTTCTTGCTTAACAGAACCGTCTTCATTGAAGAGTTCTTCTGGCTTGTAAGACTTCAACCAGTTAACCAACATGTCAGCGTGTTCCATATCACCAGCGGCAACAGGAATTGGTACTTGGTGAGCACGGAATGAGCCTTCAATTGGGTTACCGTCTAAGTCAGCCTTAGGACCAGTCCAGCCCTTAGGTGAACGGAAGATGATCATTGGCCAGTTAGGTAATGAATCATCGTTGTTTTCACGAGCATGCTTTTGGATAGCCTTAATCTTCGTAATGACTTCGTCCATCGTCTTAGCCATGTCTTCGTGAACCCGCATAAAGTCGGTGTCACCCGCTTCAATTTCAACAAAGTGAGGATCCCAACCCATACCTTCGAAGTACTTCGTTAAGTCTTCATCGGACATCCGTGATAGGATGGTGGGGTTAGAGATCTTGAACCCGTTCATGTTGATGATTGGCAGAACCGCACCATCTTTGATTGGGTTGATGAACTTGTCAGAGAACCATGAAGCAGCCAATGGGCCAGTTTCAGATTCCCCATCACCAATTTCAACAGCGGCGATCACGTCTGGATTGTCTAAGATTGCACCAGTACCGTGTGACAGGCTGTAACCAAGTTCCCCACCTTCGTGGATAGAACCTGGTGTCTCAGGAGCGGCATGAGAAGCAACACCGCCTGGGAAGGAGAATTGCTTGAATAAACGCTTCAAACCTTCCTCGTCTTGAGAAATGTTTGGATAAATTTCACTGTAGCTACCATCAAGATATGAGTTAGAAACCATAACTTGGCCACCGTGACCTGAACCTTCAATATAGAACATGTTCAGGTCGTACTTTAAGATTGCCCGGTTTAAGTGAGCATAGATAAAGTTTTGAGAAACAATTGTCCCCCAGTGTCCGATAGGCTTGATCTTCACGTCATCAGAGGTTAAGTCACGCTTCAATAATGGGTTGTCACGCAAGAATAACTGACCTACTGATAAGTAGTTTGCTGCACGCCAGTACTTGTCAACGCCTTCCAAGTAAGTCTTGGAGTCGAAGTCTGCATTTGCCATGTAATTAACACTCCTTCTTTGAATTTGTAACTGCACAATCTAGTTGATAGAACTTAACGTAAAATTTATCTCGTAGTAATTACCGGGATGCTTTTTACAAGTATTATAATAACGCTTTTTAAATAAAAGTCAACCTTTTTGACAATTGGACCGTATCAATTTTTATAAAAGTCGAACCTAATTGTAAAAGCTTGTCCTGACTGGTTTTGTTGCCATTAGCGGACAGCTTTTTTAGTTATTTTTCATTTAAATAAGTTATACCAATATAAGGATACGCCCGGTCAATGTTCGTGTTATGTCATTCCCGTAACTAGACCAATAAAAAAGTGGCGCCCTTTCAGGCGTCACTCCGCATTGCTTATTCTTCATCTAATGAAACAAAGGTGTTATAGTTCAAATACTGATAGTGCAGGCGCATGTTGGAGACTTCAAACGGCGTTCCATCATCCAGGAAGAAGACCCCTTCCATGATACCCACCGGTTCCACGGGCTTGAGGTTCAGTAAGTTTTGATCGTCGGCCGTGGAAGGTTGTGTTCGGATAGACATGAATGACTTGGTAACAACTTTCCCTTGCGACTCCAAGTAATTAAAGATCGACTCCGAAACGGTCTTCTGGGATAAATTGGGAGCAATCTTAATGGGAATATATCCCGTTTCAATCATAAAGGGTTTGTCTTCAAACAACCGGAGTCGTTTAATCTCATAGACGAAGTCCCCCTCAGCCAAGAACAGATCCTGCTGAATTTCCTTGCTGGCCGGAATAACATCGAATTTGAGCAAGCGAATGCCCGGTGTGGTGCCGGCGGACTTCATACTGTCGGTAATTCCTAAATTTGACCCCTCATATTGAAAAATCGATTGGTTTTTCATATATAATGGATTAATAAAGGTCCCGGACCCCCGCTTTTTAAAAATAATCCCCTGGTTGGCGAGCACACTCAACGCCCGCTTAACTGAGCTGCGGCTGACCCCATACGCTTCGCTCAGGCTTCGTTCATCTGGTAGCCGCTTATTGGGAAATTCATTTTGATGGATGCGTTGTTTTAAGTCCCGCATAACCTGTCGATAGACTAAATCTGCCATGATATCTCCTCATAACTCTTCAACTAGAACTTCTACTGTGATAGAGTATAACAGGTTTTGGCGGCGGTGTCTGCTTTTATCAGGAAACAACCGTTCCATTTATTTTTAAAGTGCGGTCCAATTTACAAATATTTACGGTGAAAGGTGAGTCAAATGGCTAAGAAAAAGAAAGGCAAGCGTCTGCACAAGACGCTTGTTGAACAGATTCTCGATAAAAATAAAGTGGCCTACAAGCAGGTTGAATTTGCCACCCACATCAAGGGCGACGTGGCGCAGATGGAGGTTGACCACGATCAGGTCGACGAACACCACATCTACAAAACTCTCGTCCTCAGTGGTCCGACGACCGGCCCCGTCGTCGGTGTCGTCCCAATTGACGAGCACCTAAACGAAAAGAAACTGGCCAAGGTCTCTGGCAACAAAAAAGTTGATATGGTACCGTTGAAGGATTTAGTCAAGACAACGGGGTATGAACACGGCGCGAACACGCCGGTCGGTATTTGGGAAAAGAATCATTTTCCTATCTACTTCGACAACTCCGCTAAGGAACAAGGCACCATTCTGGTTTCTTCTGGACAGATTGGCCGGTCAGTTGAATTGGACGCTACGGACCTCGCCAATCTGGTCCACGGCACATTCACCGACCTACTGGAGTAAACGATGAATACCGACCTGAGCCTGATCTTAAAAAATCTCGGTCTCGTGGGACTGGATCTATTGGTGATTCCCTTTGTATTTGTCACCCTACTCACCTATCTTAATCGTGATACCAAGAAATTTCTGGCCAACGGTTTAGGAGTGAACAGTGAGCTTTACCTGGGATTCATCGGCATCTTTCTTCACGAACTCAGTCACCTCTTGATGGCCGTCGTCTTTGGCCATCGTATCGATCAGGTGCGGTTACTCAAGCGCCCCCACCCACAGCGAATTGGGACGGATGGGCAACCCGACCTCGCGTTGGGTTATGTTAATCATACGTGGAATCGCCGGAACTGGTACCAGACAACGGGCAATCTCTTTATCGGGATTGCTCCCATCTTCGGCTGTGCATTGGTTCTTTTGGGACTAACGGCCGTGTTGATTCCCAGCCTCTTTCACGGCATGCTCACACTCGTGGCCGATCCCTTCAATCTGGATTGGACCGGCTTCATCGCTGCGTTAGGCGGGGATAATCATCCCCTCATCCGCTGGTTCATCATGATTCTGTTGTCGTTAAATATCAGTATTGGGGGCTTTGACCTCAGTACCGCCGACTTTGCCAATTCGCGGATTGGCTTGATTGGTTTTGTAACGATAGTTGTGGTGATTACCGTACTCTTGACCATGGGTAATATCGCCACCGGTTATTTACGCGTCATCACCGCCGCGGTGATTCTACTCGCCTTAGTCTTAGGCTACGCCCTGTTAGTCTCACTGCTGACCAATCTGGTGGTCCGCTTGGCTTTTCAAATAAAAATACACTAATAGCAAACGCCGCAAGCTGATTAATGCTTGCGGCGTTTGGTGTTATCGAGATATTTATTTTTCCGACGCTTTAACCAATCACCACGCTACTGAGACCTTCAACGATTTCTTTATGGGAACATTTGTTCTATTCTTTTGGTGAGCGACCTGTTATACTACGGTTACTGTCATTGTTACTGCGGCCAAATGGACTAGGAGGAACGCCATGACCACCACATCTTTCACGCAGCTTCATGCCGACCCGAAACGCCTCTTTACGCAAGTTATTCGCACTAACCATCCCCTAGAGGTCGCCCTCGATGCCCATCAGAGCGTCGTTATTCTTAGTAAGTCCCGTTATGAACAGTTGCTAGAGCTCAATTACCTGTGGTCAGCTGGAACACTGCCACGCGTCCTTCAGCAAGCCGACGAGACGCCTACATCGTCCTCAACGTTATAAGACTCAGACCACTTAACAATCACCAAAATTTCTCCCCCAACAGCACTACTTCGTCAAAAAAGACATTTACCTACTGTAGCAAACGTCTTATTGAAAACCCTATTTATCAGATTTTTGATAGTGGAACACAATCGCATACAGACCAAAGTTCAGAATGCTTAGTGCCAGAATCAATCCGAACGCCAACTGACTCCCCAGCGCCGTCTCGTGCGCATAGGACATCCCGCTGACTTTCACGGAGGACATCAACGCTGCTAAGATGGTGGTCCCGACTGAACCGGCAAACTGTTGTCCCGTATTGTAGATGGCATTGGCATCGGCCCGTTGGCTAAAGTCGACCTCCTTTAATCCGTTGGTCATGGTATTCCCAAAGGCCATCGAACGTCCAATACTGAAGATCACGTAGAGAATCGCGATTACGACAACGCTGAGTCGCTGACCCAACAGGGTAAAACCTGCAGCAGCAACTAGGAATAAACTGCTCCCTAGTAAGATGGGCAGTCGTGCACCGTATTCATCGAGCAGATGGCCAAACCACGGCTGTAAGATTGCGGTGACCAGACTACCAGGTAGCAACATCAACCCACCAAAGAGCGAGCTGGCACCCACGACAATTTGGGCGTAGTTGGGCAAAGCAAAGTTAATCCCAATGTTACAGAACTGAAGAATAACATAGGCCACAAAACTGAAGGTAAACACGGGATTCCGAAAGATTTCCAACTTCAACAACTGTCGGTCGCTATGTTTAGCCAACAGAATGTACCCGGTCATCATCACGACGGCCAATAGAATTCCGCCCAAGAACTGCCAGCTTAACCAGCCCGCAGACGTGAAGCTGTTCAACCCCATCGTGAAGCTGACGAAGGCCACAGCTAACAGCCCGAACTGGCCCCACACGAAATGAACCTTCTTGACGGAAGAAAACTGATTAATTGCACCTACCCCTAAGAGCAGAATCAGGGCTTCCACTGGTAACGTTGACCAGAAGATCAAGCGCCAGTTCCCTAGCGACGCCATGATTCCTCCAAAGGTTGGCCCACTGGCTGGCGCAATCATCAGAATCAAGCCTGCTAGTCCCATGTAAAAGCCCAAGCGAGAACGTGGCACACTCTCCAAGACAACATTAAACATCAAGGGAATTGCAATTCCCGCACAGCCGGCCTGAATAAGCCGTCCCAATAAAAGGATTGGGAAGTTGGGTGCGAGCGCACAGATTAAATCGCCTAAAATAAAGAGCGAGGCTCCCGCGATAAATAATTGCCGATTCGTAAATCTTTGCTTTAAGAAGGCTGACGTAATCATCAGCAAAGCCACCATTAATAGGTAACCTGTGGTAATCCACTGAACTGTACTTAAAGAAACATGCATCGTGCGCATCAAGGTCGGGAACGTCACATTCATAGAGGTCTCGACCAGAATCCCCAGAAAGGCCATAATTGCCACCGCAAAAATGGCAATCAAATTTTGACGTGAAATTTTATCTGGGTCTTTTTGTGCTTGCGTCATTTGAACATCTCACTTTCCTTCAACAACTCGTTACTTACTATCATACGCACTTTTTCAAAAATTTTCATGGGAACTTTATCATTAAATCGGTTGCAGAAAGCCCTTTATCTCGGGAATCCGCGTTAAAGTTCAAAAAAGTTTCGATGTAAACCATTACATTTGGTTTTGGCCCTTGACTTTGTTTTCAGAAAATCATACGATGTTCACGTGAACAAAAGAGAAAAGAAAAAGGGGTATTTTATATCATGCATGTATTTAACCGTGTTTTAGCTGTTGTCGCTGCTGTTGCTGTTTTGGGTTCTGGAATCTTTGCTACGCAAGCCGTTGCATCTACGACTAATTCTGACGCCGCAACACAACAATCCTTATCGCAAAGTTACACCCAACTCATTCAAAAGCAAACTGAACCTCTGAAGTAATTCAGGGTAGTCAAAAAGCTCTTCCCATTGCGGGGAGAGCTTTTTTCATATAACTAAACACCTAAGCAATCACGTCGGCACCAATTTCAGATTGGGTCATAAACTCCTTCATTCGAGAGATCATGTCGTGAACGACAACCCGGCCGACCTGTACCTCTTCAGTCGTCCCAATCATGTTAAAGCCCAGACTCAGCTGACCCTTAAACGTGCTGCAGGCAACTTGGAACATCGGTGCGTAGCGGAAGGAACCCGTCATCAAGCAATTGATGACCGAACTACCCGCGAACTGTAGCCGTGCATCATCAATAATGCCAAAGTTGGTGAAGGCAATCGCCCGAACGTGATAATTGGCCTCCACAATCTCCTGGAGCTTCTGAATGGATTCCGTTTGATACTGGGCCATCAGCGAGCGCACGGAATCTAGGAACTGGTCATGATCCTTCAGGCGCTGCATCTCAACGTGCATCTTCTGAACGGAAACGGACACCGCTTCGTCCTGTGGCGAATGAATGGCCGGATTAAACCGTGCCGTGTGGTTGGCAATCCGCAAAGCTGCCGGATCTTCAACAATCTTTTGCCGCATATCCGTTGGACAAGGAATGGCGAGCTCATCACCACCTCGGTCAAAGGCCTGAACCGCCTTCCCAAAGGTGGTCAGCAGTACGTCATTGACCGTGACGCCTTGCGCGTGGGTCGCGTTAATCAGACTCCGCGTCAAGTCCGGTGTTAACCGCCAACCACTCACGTTGGGCAAGGGCTGTTCTCCCGTTTCATTGGTCAATTGCGGTAGCGCTAACGGCTTGGCCGGATGATCGACATTTCCCTGCTTGGCAGCGGCCGGATGGGTCTTCAAGAGGTCCTTTAGCCAATCGAGATTGACCACGTTAACCACCCCTGCAATTGCCGTAGCACCTTGACTATAGCACTTGCTTAGTAAGTACAGGTACTGCTTGAAGCCACTGCCATCGGTCAGAATATGACTCATGGTAATGGTCAATCGCTGACCACTACCGTTCGGTTGAAGTTCGAAGCGCACCTGCGCCTCTTTTTCCCAATCTGGCGTCGCATCCAGCTGGGCATCAGCCGGCAACACCTTCAGCACCTCGCGACCATCCTTGACGACCGGCTGCCAGCCGTTATCGCTCATTTCATAACGACAGAACAGTTCGGGAACCACCTTCGCCGTCAAATTAATGGCCGTCACTAACCGGTCCTGGTCCAACGGATCGCTAAATGTCAGTTGACACCGAATCACTGGATAAAGTTGATCGAACCCAATCGTATGCAAAATATTTAACGGATTTTCATTCATACGTGCTATTCCCCTTTCACGAAAACGAATTCATGACTTAATTTTAGATATTCTAGACCACCAATACAAGTCTGCTGGCAAACCAGTCGTGCTGCGACCGATGGCAAACAAAAAGCCCCGCAGGACTCCCGTACGGAAGCTCATGCGAGACTTTTTCGTTTACCCTAGTTATTAACCGTCAGCTTGCCGAAAATTTCGTCAGGCGTCTTGTCTGGGAAGAACTTGAAGAAGTTGTAAGCATTGTTGTAGCAAATGTTTTGAACAACCTTCCCCAACATTTCTTCATCGTCAGGTACCCGGCCTTGTTCAACCAACTTACCATAGAAGTTGCAGAGAACACGACGGAAGTACTCGTGACGTGGATAGGACAGGAAACTCCGTGAGTCGGTCAGCATACCAACGAAGTTAGGTAACAGACTTTCTTCGGCGAAGACCCGCAATTGTTCGTCCATACCTTCGGCAGTATCATTGAACCACCAGCCAGCACCGAGTTGCAAGCGTTGTTTGCCGCCTTCTTGGAAGGCACCCATCATAGTTGCTAATTGCATCCAATCGTTGTCATTCAAGGAGTAGAAGATCGTCTTTGGAATATCATGGGTGATTTGCATCTTCGTGTATAACTTGGCCATTTGGTCAGCAATATCAGGTTGCGTCCCAACAGCATCATAACCGGTATCAGGACCTAATTTGTCGAACATTGGCCGGTTAAGGTCACGGATAGAGTTGATGTGGAACTGCATCGTCCAATCAAATTCCTTGTTCAACTTCATTAAGTTTTCCAATAAGGCGGTTAAGTATTGGTCAACTTCCTTAGGTGACAATTCTTCGTTGTTGACACCCTTATCAAAGATCGCGTTCAGCTCACTGTCTGAAGCTTCGATGAAGTGATAAGTTAACAGAGAATGGTCAGATAAACGGCCGCCCATTTCATTGAAGAATTCAAACCGTTGCTTAACAGCATCGATCATCGTCTTGAATGAAGTGATCTTGACACCCGAAACATCACTCAATTCCTTCAGGTAGTCGGCGAAACCATCACGATCCACTTGGATTAACTTGTCTGGCCGCATAGCTGGCAAGGTCCGGAAGCCGTTTTCAGCTTCAGTTTCCTTCAACAGTTTGTGGTAGTGCAAGTCAGAAGCAGGGTCGTCGGTCGTGCAGACAGCCTTAACGTTAGAGTTCTTGATTAAGTTCCGCGGCTTGAAGGCATCAGTTTGGAGTTCAGCGTTGGCTTTCTTCCAAATGTCTGGTGCGGTCTTCCGGCTCAAAACTTCGTCAATGTGGAAGAAACGCTTGAGTTCCAAGTGAGTCCATTCGTAGAGTGGGTTCCCCAGAGCACTTTCAATCGTTTCAGCCCAGGCCAAGAATTTCTGATATTCGTCGCCGTCACCGGTGATTAATTCTTCAGGAACTCCGTTGGTCCGTTCTTGACGCCACTTGTAGTGGTCACCGTAAACGCCTTCGTTTAACCAAATCCGCGTAATATTAGGGTAGTTCTTGTTTTCATAGATTTCCTTTGGGTTCAAGTGACAATGGAAGTCAATGATTGGCATATCCTTGGCATAGTCGTTGAAAAGCTTCTTGGCCATGTCATTGCCGAGTAAGAAATTGTCGTCCAATAAAGCCATCAGGATAGTCCTCCTTCTAGAGTCTTGCTAATTTAATCAGCTATCGTGTCTAAATTAGTCTTCGTTGATCTTTGGTTCGTACTTAGCTTGAACTTCAGCCTTGGACTTTGCCAAACCTTGGAGTAAGTCGAGGTGTTCTGCAATGTGGATGTTCAAGTACTTGTCGTACAAGTCTTGGTGTTCCTTCAAAATCTTGAAGAACTTGTCACGGTAAACGTACTTGTAGCTCTTTTGAGCGTTCAAGAGTGAACCGTACATCGTGTGCAGAACTTGACGAGAATCGTCACCATCCAGCAAACTCATAACGTTGGATTCGTTGATCGTTTCTGGCTTAGGTGCAGTCCCATCGGTTTGTGCGTTGAAGACGTAGAATGAAGCAACGTCATCCAAGTTGTCGTAAGCAAACTTGTAAAGTTGAACCATGAACTTAGGATCGACATGGGCAATAACCCGGAGAGCTTCCAACCAGTTAGTCCCAGCGGTCTTAACGTGCCAGCCGTGTTGCTTGGAGATCCGGCCAATGATTTCGTAAACGGAAAGTTTGTCGGAACCTGAGTGAATACTCAACTTGTAACCGAACTTTTCAGCAATGGCTTCATGAACAACGTATTCACGTTCGAAGCGCTTAACGTCACCGATGTAGTCAATAGCCTTCTGGAATTCACCGTAGAACTTAGGTGCGATGGTTTCAGGAGTGATGCCTTCACGATGTAATTCGTTAGCAAAGAAGTAGTGGTTTGCAGGCGTCGTAGGAACAATCGTTTCATCCATAGAAATTTCGAAGTCCAAGTTGTATGGCACGATGAACTTGTGGTAGATGAAGATAGCGTACTTAACAGCTCCATAGAAGATCAGAACTGATTCTTCAACGTCACGCTTGGAGAAGTGAACAGAAGCGTCGTCGCTGATTTGGAACGTCTTGTCTAAGTAAGTCTTGTTGAAGCGTTCTACTAAATCGTCATCCAAAGCGTTGAACTTTTCATCCAATTCTTCGTCAGAGAACTTAGCAACTTCGTTATGAATCTTTTCAGTGGCATCCAAAGTAATCATGGTGCAACCGGCCTTAACGGCGTAGTCAACTTCGTGAGGGTTCTTAACGTGGTCACCATCGTCAACCCAGCCATCGGTGTAACCTTCTTCGAAGACGGCCCAGCCGGCATCCAATAAGACATCGGTTTCGGTACGGTTCATCAATAGTAATTCACGAATGGATTGTTGTGCTAAGACAGGTACGATGCCCCGGCCCTTGAACAAACGTAAGTGAGCGTTAGAAGCGTTGCCTAACCGGTCACCTAAACCAAAGGTGTACTTGTAACCATGACGAGAAGTTGGCTTGATCCAAGCAAAGCGCTTAGCAAGTGCACGCCAGTTGGTTTCGTTCAAATCACCAGTGATTAACGTCTTGTTGTGGTCAACGATGCTTTCCTTGGCGTCAAAGTCCTTGACGTCATCGCGATCTTCGTAAACAACCAAAGTCTTGGCCGTTTGCTTGTTAACGGTTTCATGTAAGATGAAGTAGACGTTGCGGCGATCTACTTGAATTGAAGGTGCATAAACTTCTTTATCTGATAAGCTGTCATAGTTACCTTGGGCAGCAATAATCTCATAGACATCTGAAACTAACTTTTGTAAGTCCATTGATATAACCCTCCATAAATGTAGTTTGATAAAGTTTTTAAAAACCGTGATCCCAAATTATTTAGTATGACGACTAGTTCTTATCCTTATCGGTAGCTTTGCTTTCACCGATCTTGCCGCCTTCCCAACGACCATGGTCAAGGTCATCGGCAATTTCACCAAAGCGCTTGTCATCCAGTTTGTATAAGAAACCGATAACAACAGCGGCAATGATTAAGCAAAGGCCAGGATACAACGTCATAGCGGCCTTGATACCATTTAAGGCACGAGGAGTTTGTGTTGCGTTGGCAACGTAACCCGTTAAGGCCAAGACACCGGCACTAACTAAAGCAGCCAGTGATTGTGCAATTTTCCGTGAGAAGTTAAATGCAGCGTATGTAATAGCTTCTTTACGGACACCTGAACGCCATTCACCAAAGTCAATCGCGTTGGAAACCATGGCCCAAGTAATCCCGTTAGGAATAGCTAAAGCCGTGTACCCAATGGTAACTAAAACGATGAATGTGATAACGTTGGAAGGCAAGAAGTAGTTCAAAATGTTGGCTACGGCACCAACAACGAAACTCCACATTGCGGTCCGCTTCTGACCAAAGTGCTTAGTTAATGTAGGAATCATGAAGACCCCGACGATTGAGCACCCCATCATAATAGCGTTGATGATTGGCTGAAGGCCAATGTTACCTAAGTTGTATTGTGCGTAGAACACCATCATTTGGTTGTTCGTGTTCATGGCAGAAATGGTAAACAAGGTCATGAGAATCAAGGCACCTAAAGGACCGTTCTTAAAGATAAC